>NZ_JBEYZF010000071.1:0-15706 GCF_040645915.1 Nonomuraea sp. NPDC046570
CGATCATCATGCCACACGCGCTCTCCCTCTCCTGACGACCAGAGCTCGCACACGCCACACGAAACCCCACCTGGTCATGACCTGGGCGGATGTAAATATCGGCAGGCGCAGCCTTGACCGGCCGTCGGGTGCAAGGCCGACCCGAGCACCTGTCGGTGAACGTCCACTTCCGCGCAACCAGGTTGCGATGCCAGTGCAAGATCGTCGCCGGGGTTACTGGGAACACCTCGGCCCACCGGCGGCGCTGGATCAGTCGAGACAATGCCGCGAACCAGAGCCGGTCGGCACGCACCCATCGCGGCCGGACTCCGAGTTGACGGCGGAGCACCTGGTTCTCGAGACGGAGCACCAGCAGCTCAGCCTCTCTGGACGCATCAGAGCGGACCAGCACCGCCACAAGGCGTTCGTGACGGTCAGCTAGGCCAGGCGAAGGAGCACTGCCGATCATCATGCCGCATGCGCTTCCTTCACCTGGGGGCCGGAACTCGCGCACGCCCCGCGAAGCCACACATGGCCATGACCTGGGTGGATGCATTTATCGGCAGGTGCACAGCCGCCACGTCACACTCCTGCTGGCTCCACAGACCCGGTGCTCACGGAAACCCATCTTTCCGTCACAGAAAAGGATCTTTACATCAGATCGCAACACATGTGATGATCACTGAGTTTTGCCACATCTGTTCGAAAGGCTCGAGTGAACCCATCACGACCAGCGTCCGGCTTATCCACCCGGACGCGCCGCCGCGCTGCCCTGATCGCGGCCTTTACGCTGCCGCTCTCGCTGATGAGCGCGCCCGTGAACGCCCAGGGCCCAACGCCACCTCCCACCACCACTTCCACACCCACCCCCACCACGCCGCCGCCGAGCGCCCCCGCCACGCCCACCAGCAAGGCGCTGGCGCAGGCCAAGAAGGACAACCGCCGCGTCGAGATCGAGTCACTGCGCTCGGAAAGCGCCACCTACTACGCCAACCCCGACGGCAAGACCTTGCGGATGGAGCAGTACCTGGAGCCCATCCGGGTCAAGAACGCCGGCGGCGACGGCTTCACCCCGATCGACACCACCCTCGTCGAGGCAGATGGAGTCATCAAGCCTAAGGCGGCCAAAGGCAGCCTTAGGCTGTCCACCGGCGGCAACACCGAAGTGATCAAGAGCAAGAGCGGCGACATCGCCGCTCAGATCGACGCTCCGCGCACGTTGCCCAAGCCCACGCTCAACGGCAGCACCGCCACCTACCCCTCCGCTTACGGCAAGGGCATCGACCTGGTCGTCACCGCCACCGCGACCGGGTTCCGCCAGCAGATCGTCATCCGGGAACGCCCCGCCGGACCGGTGACCCTCCGCGTCCCCATGGATCTGCCGAAGGGCATCTCCTTCGGCAAGAACGCCAAGGGGCAGCCGACGCTGAAGAGCGGCAACGGCAAGCACAGCCTCGACATCCGGCCCGCGGCGCTGCTGGACGCGGTCGCAGCTGACGCGCACGGCGACCTCGGCGCCGCCAGGGTCGGCAAGGCACAGGTGAGCCTGGACGGCTCAGCACTGGTGTACAGTCCCGACCCGGCCTTCCTCGCCGACCCGGCAACGACGTACCCGGTGACCATGGCCGCCGTCGACGACGACTGGTACCACTGCACCCTGGGCGACGCAGCCAATCCCTGTCCCCCCGGCGATCCGATGGACACCTACATCAATGACGTGGACCTCACCGACAGCTGGGACATGCACGCCCGCGACCAAATGTGGGTCGGCAAGTCCTACGCCAGCAACATCGCCAAGCGCTGGCGCGGCTACATCCAGTTCCCGCTCCCCCAGTCAAGCGACCCATTCTGGGGCTCCACGATCCAGAACGCCGACCTGGAGCTGTGGAACTACCTGTCCAACGACTGCGGCGAGTTCGTCGGATCCGGAATCACCGCTCGGCAGATCACGTCCGACTGGGACCATCTGACCCTGAAGTGGAACGACCAGCCGTCGGTCACCAACGTGGGCGCGGACACCGAGTACGGGGCCTACAGCCCCGACTGCACCGGCTCGATGAACTACGAGCACGACCTCATCCACTCGGTCGACACCATCGTCCAGGCATGGGCAAACGGCGAAACAAACTACGGATTCCAACTCACCGCAGGCGACGAATCCGAACTGCGGAACTGGCGCCGCTACCGCACCCGGGAAGAGACCAGCGGCTATCCCGCCCACGGACCCCGGCTCACCGTCGACTTCGAGCCGCCCCCCGCGCGGTATGTGGTGATGCAGGATCCGCGAGAGCCGCGTGTCCGGACCCAAGCAGCACTCGATGCCTACATCGCGAAGGGACGCATTGCGAACTCGGAGCCACAGCCTGCACCCGTCACCTACGCCGAGTTGCAGGAAGCTCGCGAGAACGCTGTCAACGACAGCGCCATCCCTGAAGAAGATCTGCAGTCACCTCTAAAGCCTCCGACGGACAGCGCAACGGCTCGGTGGTCATTCACCGAAGGCAGCGGATCCACAGCGGCAGACACCAGCGGCCAACACAACGCAACGGTGCAACCTGGCATCGAATGGGTACCGGGGGTCAGCAACTCTGCGCTGTCCAACGTCTCCAGTAGTACCGCAACACCTTCTGGCGCAACGCAGCAGGATGTGCGAGGCCGGTTGGAGGCTTCCAAGCAAGCCGCTGCTAAAGGCACAAATCTAGAGGTCCCCGCTGAGACTACAGAAGACCGCATCACCTACGCCCAGCCCGACGGGAAGTCCTTCGTGACCGAGGTCGCCGCAGGACCGGTCCGGACTCAGCGCAGTGGCGGATGGGTGCCGATCGACCCCTCCTTGGTGGAGCAGGGCGGGGCGCTGAGGCCCAAGGCGATCGCGTCCAGCGCCGCGGTGGAAGTCTCCAACGGTGGCACGGATCCGTTCGTGGAGATGTCCGCCGACGGGAAGTCGTACGCGCTGCGCTGGCCGACACCGCTGCCCAAGCCGACCATCAAGGGCAGTGTAGCCACCTACACCGACGCCGCTGGCGTGGGCGCTGACCTGGTGGTGACGGTGCTGCCGACCGGGTTCCGGCACGACGTGGTGCTGCGGCTGCGGCCGTCGAAGCCGCTGGAACTGCGTATCGGCGTAGAAGGCGACGGCCTGACCCTGACCGAGAGCAAGGGCGGCCGGCTGCTGCTGAAGGGCAAGGACAAGAAGCTGGTCGCCTCGGCGCCGCAGCCGATCATGTGGGACGGCAGCGCCAACGGCCGGCTACCGCTGGCCAAGCACACGAAGGTCGACACCGACGTCGTCACCAAGGACGGCCGGACCGAACTGGTGCTCAAGCCGGACCACAAGTTCCTGACCGACCCGAACACCACCTACCCGGTACGGGTGGACCCGACAACGACGCTGCCGCTCAGCACCGACGTCGAGGTGGACGCCGCCAGCGACGCGGACTTGCCGACCGACCCGACCGCCCAGTACATGATGGCCGGCACCAGGACGGGCGGCTTCAAGCACCGGGTGCACCTGAAGTTCGACACCGCGAGCCTGCCCGGCTCGACGGTGACCGACGCCAAGCTCTCGGTCAACACCATCGCCGCCCCGAGCTGCGGCCCCACGGTCGGCGCCGGCATTCAGGCCGCCCGCCTCACCAGCCCGTGGGACCCCGACAACGTGCACTGGGTCAACAAGCCCGCCTTCACCACCGAGGACGCCTCCACCAACACCAAGGGTGTGAACCAGGACTGTGCCACGTGGCCGGACACGATGGAGTGGAACGTCACCGGTATGGCCCAGGACTGGGCGGCCGGCACCGCCAACCACGGCCTGGTGCTGAAGTCGCCCGGTGAGACCAACGTCGAAAACAATCGGACGTTCACCTCCGCGGAGGACACCGACTTCAACAGCCCGCCGAAGCTGACCATCACCACCACCGGTCCGGCCTCGGCCCCGGCGGTCAGCGCGCTGACCGTCACCCCGGCCCAGAACTCAGGTGGTGTCACGACGGTCACCTCGCTCACCCCGCAACTGGCGGCCACCGTCACCGACACCGTCGGCGGCACCCTGACCGGCCAATTCGAGATCGAGCACGACCCCACCGCCACCGGCCAGGGCACCGGACAGATCTGGACCGCCAACTCCACTGCCGTGGCCTCCGGCAGCCAAGCCACCATCACCGTCCCAGCCGCCAAGCTGACCGACGGGTGGAAGGTACGCTGGCGCGCCCGCGCCGTCAACGCCGCAGCCTCCACGACCTCGGCCTGGTCGGATTGGCAGAACGTCACCGTCGACCTCCCCGATCCGCAGCCCAACCCCACTGTGGGCGCGCTCCAGATCACCCCTTCCCGTCAGGTCGACGGCACAACGGTCACTACCAGCCTGACCCCCAGCCTGCTGGCTCAAGTGACAGACCCAGCGGAAGGGGCGCTGCGGGCCGAGTTCGAGCTGGACCACGACCCTGCCGCCACCGGTCAGGGCACCGGCCAGATCTGGGCCGGCGCAGTGGACAATACCGCCTCCGGTAGCCAGGCCACTGTCGCTGTGCCGGACGGGAAACTGACCGATGGCTGGAAAATCCGCTGGCGTGCCCGCGCCGTCTCGAGCCCTCTCGCGTCGGCATGGTCAGAGTGGCAGTATGCCACCATCCGCCTTCCGCAGCCCGTCACCGGCCCGCTAGCGAAGACAGCGGGCCCAGTGATTCGCACCGATCAAAGCTTCACAGTTGCTGCCTGGGTAAAATGGGAGGACAAGGACGGCGAATACACGATTATCGAGCAGTCCGGTACCAACTCATCAGCGTTCCGTCTAGGCAACGACCCAGACAAGGGGCTGATTTTCACCTTTACCAGTGCCGACTCCGCTACGGCATCCATTGAAGGCGTGCTATCCAGCGAAGAGACGCCAGTCAATCAATGGTTCCACGTCGCCGCGACCTACGACAGCAGCACTCGAATCGCTATTCTCTATCTCAATGGGAATGTGATTGGAATGCCAGAGCTGGACGAGTCGGCCGAGGTAGACGACCGAACCATTGGCACTCCGATCAGCTTCGCCTCCTGGAATGCTGCCGGCCCGATGACACTGGGCACCAGTATGGGCGGTGCCATAGACGAGATATGGGCGTATACCCGGGCTCTCCTGCCGGAAGAAGTCGGGGCGCTATATGATGGCAGCCGATCCGAGCAGCAGACGTCATCGGCCTCGGTTCGGTCCGGATCGATGCAGATAATGGCCGATCCCATGAAATATGATCGTGTAACTCCCCAGAAGTGCTGGGACTACTATAACGACCGGGGCTGGCTGGAGCCAGTCACTCATGAGCGCGAATACTACATCAAGAGCCATTTTAGCGGCTGCATGATCCATAAGTTCTATATCACGCAGCCTGAATTCGATCACGACCTCTTCGATGGTTACTTGATCGCCGTCGCCAATACGACCAATGGTATGGACGGTCGGGACGCGGCCGCTGGCGAAACGAGCAGAGACGTCTACTTCGACATCTATACTCGCGACGTCGATTCTCAAGACGACGACGACTACCTCGACGCCGACTTCACGCTCAGCATGAATCCGGCCTGGGGTCAAAACTCGTGCAAACACATGACGACGTGGAACAGCAGTCAGCAACGCAACTACGTGGTTAAAAAGGGCCGCGAACTAGTTGACGGATCGGACACAAGCGGCCCCTGGAACAAGTGGGCCACGTTCCGATTCCGTGCGGCGCAAGGTGACGCTCCAGCAACACGCACGGAGAACGGTAAAGACGTATCCAACCTTGAGGACGCAATATCCAGCTGCAATTTCCACCCGTGGATCAAGATCGACGAACCTCTTCACCCGCTCAACTGGCGATACGGAAATCCCGAATACAGCTTCAACGCGCGCTGCGACTCCGCAATCTACATCTCGAGCCAGTTCAAGGGTGGGTGCACCCTTGACGCCGTGGGCTCGATGGTGATGACGCTCGACAATAACTACGACGTCGCCTTCCTCCATCTCTGGAAGGCGTGCTACCAGAAAGCGGACACCTATCCAAACAAGGCGTCAAAAACTATCCGAGGCTGCCCTGGTGCCAACGGTTTGAGGCCGCCGCCCGATATGCAGCTCCATCGAATCGGAGAGCCGGTTATCACCCGAAACCGCAACCGCGCAACCACCCGATGCAGGAGTTTGTGGCCGGGCTATGGCACGGCCACACCGAAATCGCAGGACTGCGACGAGTTCCCGTTCGCCAGCTCCGCCGAGCGTACCGCTGCCTCGGACAAGAACAAAGATCTTTCCGTATGCGCCATGGACGGCGGAGCTGAGGGCGACAACCAGCAAGCAGGGGGCGAGCTACTAAGATTCTATGACCGCGATAGGATTCTTCGCGGAGATCCCTACTTCGTCAGGTTCAAGACAACGCCGGAGAATGTGCCGACCATGGATAACCTGTGCTGGAAGCCAGCCGTAGGCCCATACACCAAGCCGTAGAGCATTTTCCGCAACCGTAAGGAATGTGCCCGCCTCTGGTGATCTATGCCTGGCCCAAGGCGGGTACATTCCTGGCTAAACAGAGAAGAGTTAATCGTTAAATGAATTTCGACAGCCTAAAAGGCTTTGCGGCTCACTATCAACGCGTATTCCGGGCTGCCCCTAATATTTTGGAGAGGCTCGCGCTGACAATAGTCCTCCCCCGCCAAAGCGGCCTTACGATTGAAACGGCCGCGACGAAAATCACAGGAAATACTGCGCCATCGATCGAGGTGTCAGAACCCGATTTTCCCGATCTCGTCTATCTGGCTCAATCCGAGACGGCGCTCATATTTTTTGAGCCCACCGGGTTTAGCCGGGTGGCTCGACATGCTGTCCTCGCAAGCCTAAGTGAGAATGCCGACGTGTGGCATGTCGCCTGGAATATCACCGGCATGAGAATGCTTACACATGCGCGCGATAGTCAAGTCCGGGGAGAGATACCAGAGTTTGATCCAGACTTCGTACGCGGAACGGACCCACACCTGCTCGCGACAGAAGTTGAAGCATTCAGAGCAATAAGGGGTCGTAGCGCTCCACCTGCACGGTCCAAGGCGACGGCCCTGGCCCTTATGACCAATAGGACTGGGATTTACCTTGACGCACAGTGGTTCGAGGAACCACGAAGCGCCATTTCCGTGTGACGGGTCAGCCCAGGGCCGAAGCTTTCTCGGATCATGAGATGGCGGGCGGCAGGAGCGGCCTGAGCTGGGATCTGAGTTGTAAAGGGTAAGCGGGCTCTTCGATCTTGAGGGGGAAGGGCGTCGGCGTGGCCTGACACGCAAGAGCTCGTGACCTTGTGACGCCGGCTGTTGATCGGCGGATTCGCATGATCGTCGCAACGCTGCTGGTCTCATGTTGGCAGAGCGGCGGCGAAGATGTCGGCGGGGGTCTTCCATCCCAAGGTCTTGCGGGGCCGGTTGTTCAGCCGCTCCCCGATCGCGCGAAGGTCGGCAAGGGTGTGGACGGCCAGGTTGGTCCGCTTGGGCAGGTACTGCCTCAGGAGCCCGTTCGTGTTCTCGTTCGTGCCACGTTGCCAGGGGCTGGCGGGGTGGGCGAAGAACACACCATCTCGATGGCCCTGATCCCAGGTGAGCGTCATCCGCGCAAGAAGAACTCACCGCCAGGCTGAGCGAACTCGGCCAGGCCATCGAGCACCTGCGCATCACCCGCAAGACCCGGGCGTTCCCCCTCTCGCGCTCGCCGACGAGCCCGAGCCCGCCTCGCCGCCTCCCGTCCTGCCAGATCACCCCGCCTACCAGCAGATTCTCGCCATCTTCGCCGACACCGGCCAGCCCATGCGCGCACGCGTCCTGTGCCAGGCCCTGGACCTGCCCATCGCGCGAACGAACACCGAGAACATCCGCGCCAAGCTCAAACGCCTGGTCAGCCGCGGCATCCTCGTCGAGACCGAGCCGGGATTGTTCACCCAGCCCCGTCCATAGCCCAGACCGCGAGCCCGTGACCAGGCAGCCTTACCCAACCTCAACGACGAAAAGGACATCAACTCGCGAACCGCCCCTCTGAATCGGTACACCCTTCGTCGGGTGAGCCCGTCCATGGCCACTCGCATGGCTCGGCAGCTTCCGTAAGATCTTGGTCCAGTGCCTCACCGCCCCGGAAAACGGGCTTTGGATTCGGTCACCCCTCCTACTCGTCCGATGCGGTCACCTTGGCCATGAACCAGTCGAGCACCGCAACGACCACGTCAAACACAGCGACGCTCGCCAGCTGAGTGTTCTTGATAGGGGGATACAGCTCCAGCTTGGCGACGGGAATGTCCACGCCGGGTGCGTCGTTGAGCCGCTGCCGAAGCTCCTCTCGCAGCGCCGGGTCGTCGAACGGCTTGCGGTTGCGTAGCAGCCCGAAGGGGATCTCGGCGGTCTTGGCGTAGAAGCGGATGGCGTACAGGGACTGTCCGCCGACCTTGATGATCGGCGCGCAGGAGGCGGCGGCGGAGGTGCCGTACTGCAGCTCGCCGCCCCGCGACTGCCAGTGCTCCAGCAGGCGCTGGACGGCGCCGGCTGCCTGCGGGCCGCTCTGCTCGTTGAGCTGGTGTAGGAAGCGCTGCTCCAGGGTCGTCAACGCCTGCGGCGAGAGGATCTCCTCGCCTGCGGTCTCGGTCTCGGCCAGATCCGCGGCGATGGGCAATCCGAGCAGTTCGGCGATTTCGCGGACGGTGATGTGCTGGTCCGCGGCCGCCCGTCCGGCCTCGTCAAAGGTGAGTCCTTCCGCGCGCAGGACGTCGTGCACGTCTCGATCGTCGTCGGGATCGACCCAGCGGAAACCGTCGGAAACCTGTCCGGACCTGGTGAGGACCCGGTGCGCGTTGAGCACCGGGACGCTTGCCAGGTGCACGCCGACGGGAACCGGATGCGAGCCGATCAGCTCGGCGAGGTCGGAGTATGAGGTCCAGGTGGCGGCCGGCAGTGCTGCCAAGGCGTTGTGCAACTGCGTCCAATCGCGGGAGGCCGCGCTGCCCCGGCCGGACTCCTCCGGTCCAGGCCAGATGGCGATCGCCCGATCAGCGAGCCGGTCGGCCCGAGCGAGAATCTCAGCCTTCCCCCAGCGTTCGCCGGCGGCAATCTCCTGGTTCATGACCAGCCCGCTCTGGCTCAGCTGTTGGCGTTTGGCGGCGAAGGAGTTGTTGCCGAGCTCGGAGTTGTAGCCGCTGAGCGTGAGATTGCCCAGGGTGTGCACGAGCTGGCGATGCAGGAGATCGGCGTCGTCTCCCCCACTGGAGAGTTCGCTAAGCCAGTCGGCGGTCATGGACTGCGGCAGGACGTGCTCGATGGTGATGCGCTTGTCGGCCAAGTCCACCCGCTCTTTGCTGCCCAGCGACTCCTCGATGCGCCGCAGGACCAGCTTCTGCTGCACCGTGCGGCCCTGCCAGTAGAAGGCGCGGCTGCGGATCTCCTCCCGCAGTTGGTCGTCCGAAGGCCAGTACAGCCTGGCCGGCGACAATGCGGCCCGAACTACCTGTGGCACCTCTTCCTCGGCGGACAGTTGTACGGCGAGCCGCTGGAAGATGCGGTTGAGGTTCCCGGTGGTGACACCCGCGATCAGACGGCGGACGAGGAAGCTCTCGACATAGGCCAGCGCCTCTCCCACTTCCTCGTCGCCGATAAAGTCGTCCTCGCGCAGCTCCAGCAGGCGCATCACCAGCGGGTAGGCGGTCGACGCCTGCCACTCCTTAAGGAAGCGCAACTTCCCGGCGAACGGCAGATCCTCGGAGGGAAAGAGAATCTGCTTGAGATGCCGGGCACGGCGGTGCAGATCCTGGACGTACGCCTCGACCTGACTCTCATCCGCGGACAGGGCCAGCAGCAGTTGCTGGTGCCCGCGGTAGACAGCGTTGTACTGGGCCTCATCGCCTTCCTTCAGGACCAGCACCAGGTACATCAGTTGTTCCATGGCCTTGGCGTCCAGCAGGTCCTGGATCGGTTTCCAATATTCGTCGTAGACGTACTGGCCCCGCGTGGGCAGGCACATGAAGACATAGTTACGGATCAGGTCCACCTGGCTGAGCCGCATGCCCGTGTTGTTGATCGACTCGAAGATGCGGAACGCGTTGTCGTCCTTCTCCACCAGGATCTGCACGAGATTGAGCCGATCCAGCAGCACCGACTCCACGCGCGCGACGTCATGCGGGTCGGCCGGGTCGTCGAACTCCTTCAGCATGCTGCGGAAGAACTGGTAGGCGTTGCCGAGCAGGCTTTCGGACTTGCCCTCCAGCGCGCCGTCCACGCACGCCTTGAACGCCGCCCGATCTGCCTGGGTGGGCAGGAGCCGATAGCGCATCTCCCCCTGCTGGAACTTGTTGATCAGGTGTAGCTCATTGATCCGTTCGCGAGCGGTGGGCTCCTCGGCCACCAGATGATCCCTGATCGCGCACAGCCCCAGCATCAAGGTGGTCAGACGCTGCTGGCCGTCCACGATGATCCACTGCGACCGGCTCGGCGCCAGCTCCGGCCCTGGCGCGAGGACCACCGATCCCATGAAGTGGCTGGGGGCATCCTGTCGCTGCTCGGCCAGCACGTCGACCTGGGCGGTGATGTCGGCCCACAGCTGGGTGAGCTGCGGGCGTTCCCAGGTGTATTGGCGCTGGTAGAGGGGGACCACTAATTGTTGGTCGCCCTGAATGAGCTTGCGAAGAGTGGTTTCGTTCGCCTTCATGCCGTCCCGTTCATTGCCGGAGTATCCTGTACACCTCAAAGACACAATAATTTACGCGCCTCGCCAGGCAGCCGCAATGTCGGTGCGGGCATAGGTGAGCAGGGCTTGCGCAAGACGACATCGTTTATACGAGCAGCGCATGGTTTGTAACAGCCAGACCTGCGGAGGAGATACCCTCGGTCAGCATCCCCGCGTCGCTTGCCCATGCCATAGGACGAAAGACATTTTGGACTATGACAGGGGGTGGAGTCTTTCCGAGCCGGCGCACAGGCGGTGTTATGCCTGGTCAGTCGAGGCCATGACACCCCCTTTGGCCCCGCCGCAGCCGATTGCCGACTGCTCGACGGCTGCTCATGCCCGTTCGCTAGCCGACGGTAACCGGCTTTCGCCGCGACAGCACAGGGCAACGAAATGCACACATGTTACGTATAACGCCGTCAGGTAAAGGCCCGCATGGTTGCTCGGTGGTTGCTCGCGTGCACGCGATACAGGTCGGCACCAATCAACAAATTCCGACACGGCAGCGAGGAAAATCCCGGCCACAGCGATACAAAACGGAACTCGTTGGCACTGAGCGGCACCAATCGAGGCGACTCATAATCCGTGGGTCGTGGGTTCAAGTCCCACCCGCCCTACTCACCAATACCGCGTTCGACCTGGGGTTTCTCAGTTCTCGCCAGCCTCTGAGCTCGTTGTTGATCATGGCTGGTTGCTCGGTGGTTGCTCTTGTGTACGGACCGTGTATCGCGGTAGATCGTTTAGACGGCCACCGTCACCTCAGACCCCAGAGACGACCATTCGAAGGTCAAGCCAGAAGACCTGTGCAGCGTCGCCGGTCAGCAATCGCCAGATGTGCGGTCAAGCCTTGTCCAAGTCGGCTCGTCTCGCCCACCAGGCCGTTCGTGACCAGCAGATAAATGATCCGCTGCTTCTCGCAGCGAGCCGCTCGGCCCGTGCACCGCGCAGGTTCAGGATCGGTCGGCTGCCCGTCTGCGCGACGCTGCTGAGAGTAAAAAGCAGGCCCGCCGGAGGATCGGCGGGCCTGCCTGGTTCGGTGGTTCAGGTGGTGGCGTCTCCGGTGTGGGTGGGCAGGGTGATCAGCCGGGCGGTCTGGGCGCTGCTGGCTGCGGTGTTGACGAGGGCGGCGGTGGATTCGGCGGCGGCGCGGGCCACCTCGGGATAGACGCTGGTGTAGGTGTCACGGGTGAAGGTGGGACGAGACGTGACCGAGGGTCTCCTGCACCACCTTCAGATCCACTCCAGCAGCCAGCATGAGCGAGGCCGCGCCGTGGCGGAGGTCATGCAGCCGCACCGGCGGCAGCCCCACCTGGAAGGCCAGTTGGTAGAAGTGGTCGCTGACCTGCTGTGGGTGCAGCGGCCGGCCGATCTCGTCGGTGAAGACGAACCCGCTGTCGGTCCAGGCCTCGCCCGCGGCCAGCCGCTCGGCGGCCTGTCGCTTGCGGTGCGTGCGCAGCGCGGTGACGGTGTCCTCATCCAGCGCGATGGTGCGGTCGCTGGCCTCGGTCTTCGGTCTGCCCTGCACCGGCTCCCAGCCCAGCTGGGTGATCTGCCAATGCACCCCGGCGGTCCCGGCGGTCACGTCGACGTCTTTCCAGCGCAGCCCGACCGCCTCGCCCCGGCGCAGCCCGCGCAGGGCAATCAGCCGATAGAGAGCGAACAGCCGGTGAGTGGCCGCCTGGGCGAGGAAGGTGAAGGTGTGCGAGGGCGTCCACACCATCACCGGCGACGGCCGCGGCACGGACGCGTACACGTTGATCATGCTGGCGCGGCTGAGCCGGGCCCCGCGCCGCCGTTGCTCGGCGTCGAGCCGGTGCTGCAGGTCGCGGTTCCAGGCGGCGACCCGTTCGTCGGTCCACACCAGCGCCTTGGGGCGTTCGGCATCGGGAAGTTCGACGACGGCGGCGGGGTTGAAGTCGATCAGCCGGTCCTGCTTGATCGCGATGTTGAGGGCGTGGCGGAGGGTGGCGCGGATGCGGTGCATGGTGGCGGGGCCGACCGGCCGCCGGTACCGTACCTTGGCTCGCTCCTCGGGGTCGCCGCTGGCACGGGCGGTGGTGATGACGTCGTTGAACTCCTCGATCGCATCGAACATACCCGCCACATCCGATACCCGGAGCCGGTCCAGCCGGATATGGCCCAGGTAGGGGGTGAAGTACAGGCGGATGTGCGCCTCGTAGGAGCGGCGGGTGGTGGCGTCGATCTTCCGCTTGCGGCGCAGGAACTCCTGCATCCACTCGGCGACCGTGACGGTGGGGTTGAGGTCCTGGCGGGTGCGGACCTTGCGCCGTACTTCCTCGACCGGAGGCAGCGCCTTGGTGTCCTTGAGCATGGACAGCATCAGCTCGGTGACCTTCCGCTGGATATGCGGGTCCTCATCCAGCGCCAGCAGCGCCCGGGCATGCTCCAGCTCGGCCTCGACCTCCTCCAGCATGGCAAAGCCCCGGCGGCGCAGCGGGTTACGCCGCCGTCCATCAGCGTGGGCGGGCAGCTCCAGTTGGTAGGCCCACCGGCCATGGGTGCTGCTCCACCACTCCCCGCCGCCCGGACGGCGCAGCTTCGGACAGGCCTTGCCTAGTCGCTTCCCCGTCGCCTCGTCCCGGCAGGAACACGTCTTGAGTTCCATTCATCGTCGCTGTCGCGCCTTTCCCCTTGTTCGCTGACCTCGCGTCGCCGCTTGCTCGACGCCGCACTTCCTGCGGCCCACCCCGTCCCGCCGCCGAGCACCGTCGATGCGGTATCGCCCCTACAGGACGCCACCGGCGGCCTTGCTTACCGGGCCGATCACCGGGCGGCTCACCGTCCGGCGGCTTCGGGGTGGGGTATGCCGCCCCAGGCCGAATGGCGCCCCCTGCCGGCCCGCACAGGCCCGTAGGGGGCCGCAGCGGGACGGTCGGGGGCCACCGATCGGTTGGGGCGGTCGGTATCAACGCCCACCTTCACCGCCCACGTCAAGCGATATCCGCTGGTCATATATCCCGGCCCACGCTCTGGCCGAACGTGGGGTATGGGGACGTGCTGCCGCTTGTCCCGGTCGCAGGATGCCGACCAGACGCTGAGGGCCCCGCACAGATAGCAGGGCGGCGACTCCAACCAGCGCGGAAGGCACGGCATCGAGATCCGGTGAAGGAGTTGAACTGTACGGTCACCATCAGACGCCCCGATCTGGCGGGCGAATCATCCCTGTCACTTATCTAAATACCGGCCAGAAAGGCCGAGTTAGGACAGCGCGATAGGCCAACTCTTAGTCAAAGCGGCATCGGATTCCGAACCGAGCAGCTCGAGCAACCAACAGCAGCACACGATTTTAGACTCGCGATATACACGAATAAATCGCCGCGATCGCTAGGTGCACGCATGTCCGGATTCGACGTATTCGCGCTGGCACTTTCTGAACCTGCGCGACAGAATGCGGCACGCGCTGACATGCGGGAACAAAGCTTCGGACTTTTAATCCGTAGGTTCCGGGTTCGAGCCCCGGGCGCCCTACCACCCAATACCCTATCCGACCTGGGCTTTCTCGATTTCGACTCGCCTTTGAGAGGCGAAAGTCGCCGAGTTCATGCTCGCCACATGCTCTTCGGCACGGGTCCGGCACGTGACCGACCGTCCCGGACACCGGCTCGCCCCCGATTATCACGTCAGACCCATGAGAAAGTCGGGAGAGCACCACGCCGGGAGACCTGGCCAGACACTCGCTTCAGGTTGCGCGTATCGTCCCGTCAAGATCTGATCTCGCCCGCAGCCTGCCTGCGGGCGCTCTACGGCGGCGGTGTTGCGAGCCCACTCGTAGAGAGTTCAAACCACAGCAGTGACGTGATCTCAGCGAATTGCCGGTAGGTAGTTGTGCTCGAAATGGGTGAGGACGAGCGCTGCGCGGGCGATGTCGCCGATTCTGCTGGGGCTGAGGGTGATGTGCTGGAGGGTCCGCCAGCGGCCTTTGAGCAGGGCGAATCCGCGTTCGCCGAGACAGCGCAGGGCTCGTAGCAGGCGGTTGTAGGTGCGGTTGTCCGGGCTGAGGATCTGGTTTCCTTCGGGCTGCTTGATCGGTGTGTGAATGCCGATCCCGGCGCCGTCGTAGCCGCTGTCGGCGAGGGTGGGCAGGCCGCGGGCTGCTGCTGCGTACAACGCGCCCAGCACCTGTGCGCGGGCGGCGGTGAGGTCGTGGACGGAGCCGGGCTCGACCTCGGCGATCCACAAGGGCAGCCCGTCGGGTGCCGACAGGGCCTGGAGGTTGCCGGCGTGCCGGCGGGCCTTGCCGGAGTACCAGGCGTCGATGGGGTCGCCCTTAACGCTGACGGTCTGCTCGGCGCAGCGATCGATGGGGATCAGGGTGCCGTCGAGGATCACGTACGCCAGTCCCTCGGCTTGGGCGCGATCGAGGGCTTGGTGCAGATCAGGGGCTTGAGCTGCGAGAACTCCGATGCCTTCGTGGATATATCGGTAGGCGGTGGCCCGGGAGATGCGATGGTCACGGCCGAGCTTGGGAACGTCGTGCTCGCCACGGAACCAGCGCATCACCATGACCGCCTGCCGGAATGGGCTCAAGGCCCGGCTACCTCGTGGGGTGCCACGCAGTCGGCGTTCTTCGTGCAGGAGCAGCGCGACGTACTGAACAAGTGCACGGGAGACGTCGAGCGTGGCACGATGAGCAATCACGTGGAGCCTTCCGGCCGGCTGAGATTCTTGTGGTGAGAGCTCTTCTATCGGGGGCTCCACGTCTGTTTCCGGCCTTCGGCGACTCCTCCCGAAAGGCCCGGAACGCCACGGATGGCGTCCAAGAAATCCCAATCGCCCGAACTGTTTCGCTGAGATCACCTCAGTGACCTTCTGCCATCTCTTGCAGAAGCCTCCTCGGCAAAACCAGACCCCGAACAAGGCCGAGGGCACATCACAGCGGATCAATTGGGCGGGCGCTCTGAGCCGTGTTGCGTTGCTTCACTGAACGTTTTTCATCTCGATTCGCGGAGTTGGAGGACGAGGATCGCTTTGACGAGTTGCCCGGCGAGGTGAGGGCAGCAGCGGAGTTTGCGC
>NZ_JBEYZF010000072.1:0-15549 GCF_040645915.1 Nonomuraea sp. NPDC046570
GACCACATGATCCCCACCACCTACACCCACCTCGACCACCTCCCCACCACCCCCAACGGAAAACTCGACCGCAAAGCCCTCCCCGCCCCACAGGCCGCCGCCCGGCCGTACGAGCCGCCCAGGGACGAGCTCGACCAGCGGCTCGCCACGATCTGGCAGGAGATCCTCGGCGTCGAACGGGTCGGCATCCACGACGACTTCTTCGAGCTCGGCGGGCACTCCCTGCTCGCGCTGCGCCTGGCCATGCGGCTGCGCCAGGAGCTGGACCGGGAGGTGCCGGTGGCGACCGTGCTGGCCGCGCCCACCGTGGAGCTGCTCACCGCGGCGCTGCGGGACGAGGGCGAGGGCCCGCTGTCCAGCGGCCGGGTCGTCCCGCTGCGGACCACGGGCGACCGGCCGCCGCTGTTCCTCGTGCACGCGCTCGGCGGGCAGGTCTTCCGCTACCGGCCACTGGCCCAGCGGCTCGGCGCCGACCAGCCCGTGTACGCGATCCCCGCGCACGGCCTGACCGCGGGTGACGAGGTGCAGACGTCGCTGGAGGAGATGGCCGAGACGTACGCGGGCTACATCCGCGCGGTGCGTCCCGCCGGGCCGTACTTCGTGGGCGGTTTCTGCATCGGCGGGAACATCGCGCTGGAGGTCGCCCGCAGGCTCCGCGAGGCCGGTGAACGGGTGCCGTACGTGTTCCTCGCCTGGTCGTCGGCCGACGAGCCGGTGGTCCGCGACACGCTGGAGGACGACACCGCGCTGATGACGCACGCGCTGGCGGGCAGCCTGGAGTCGGTCGACCCCGCCGAGCTCGGCGAGCTGGACCCGGCCGAGCGGCTGCTGTCGATCGTCAACGCGGCCACCAGGGAGGGCTCCCTCAAGACGGAGACCGACGACCTTGAACAGATCCACCGATACGTGGAGGTGTTCCGGGCCAACGCGCACGCCGTCGGCCGCTACCGGCACGCCCCCTACGACGCCCCCGCCGTCCTGCTCATCCCCGAGGAGGACAACGCCCCGCCCGAGGAGGACTTCGGCTGGCGGGCGGTGATCCCCGGCCTGGAGACGGGGCCGATCCCCGGCGCCCGCTTCAGCTCACTGTACGAACCCTTCGTCTCCCGGACAGCCCTCGAATGGAAGAGGTGGATGGACCGTGGCCTCGGACACGCCGACCACTGATACACCCGCAGCACCCACCGAGCCGCCCCCCAGCCTGTGGAAGCACCGCGACTTCCTCAAGCTGTGGCTCGGCTACACCACCTCGCAGTTCGGCGGGCAGATCACCGTGGTGGCCCTGCCACTGGTGGCCATCGTCGTCCTGCAGGCGACCGAGGCCGAGGTCGGTGTCCTCGGCGCGGTCGGCCGCCTGCCGTTCGTGCTGTTCCTGTTCGCCGGGTTCTGGGCCGACCGGTTCCGCAAGCGGCCCACGATGATCGGCGCCGACATCGGCCGGAGCCTGCTGCTGGGCCTGGTCGTCGTCATGTACATGACCGACACGCTCAACCTGTTCTGGCTGGGCGCGATCTCGTTCCTGTCGGTCGTGCTGTTCGTGTTCTTCGAGACCTCGAACATGTCGCACCTGCCGTTCCTCATCGGCCGCGACCATCTCGGCGAGGGCAACGCCAAGCTGCAGCTCAGCAACTCCGTCGCCAGGATCGCCGGCAACAGCCTCGGGTCGGTGCTGGTCAACGCGTTCGTCGCGGTGTTCGTGCTGATCGTGGACGTGGTGGCGCTGCTCGTCTCGGCCGTCGCCTGCGCGCTGATCCGCAAACCCGAGCCGGTGCCCGACCCCGCGGAGGAGCGGCCGGGCGTGTTCGCCTCCATCGGCGCGGGCCTGCGCTGGGTGTGGATGGAGCCGCTGGTACGGCCGGGCGTCATCGCCGCCGGCTTCTACATGTTCTTCTACACCGGCATCGAGGTGCTGCTGCCGCTGTGGGTCATCGAGGGGCTCGGGCTGGAGCCGTACTGGGTGGGTGTCCTGCTCGCCGTCGGCGGCCCCGGCGCCATCATCGGCTCGCTGCTGGCGGTCAAGACGATGAAGCGGATCGGCATCGGACCCGCCTTCTTCTGGCCCACCGTCGTCGGCAACCTGTCGCTGTTCCTCATCGGTCTGGCCACCGGGCCCAGCTGGCTACTGATCGTCATGATCGGCCTGGCCCAGTTCGTGCTCGGCGTGACCGGGCCGATCGCCATGGTGGCCAGCGGCACGCTCCGCATGGGCGCCACCCCGGACCACATGCAGGGCCGGGTGATCGCCTCGCAGCGGGCCGTCGCGCTCACCCTCGCCCCGGTCGGCGCGCTGGTCACCGGCCTGCTCGCGGCCGGCCTCGGCATGCGTGCGGCCCTGCTGATCTGCGCGGCGGGCGCGATCATCCCGATCATCGTCCTGGCCCTGTCGCCCATCCCCAAGACCATGGGCATGCCCGAACCGCAGGAGCACTGAGTATGGAGAAGATCTCATCGGGCGCGACCACCATCGCGATGCTCGGCGAGGCCGACCGCGAACGCGCCGACGAGCTGCTGCTGGAGCACGGCGCGGTGCTGCTGCGCGGGCTCGGCGTCGGCTCGCCCGCCGACTTCCACCACCTGGTCAGCACCTTCGGCGAGCCGTTCACCGACTACCGCCACGGCAACTCCCCGCGCACCGCCGTGCAGAGCGGGGTGTGGACGTCCACCGAGTACCCCGCCGAGTACGAGATCTCGCTGCACAACGAGCTCTCCTACGCCGGCGCGTGGCCCTCGCGGCTGTTCTTCTACTGCCACCGGGCGCCCGAGAGCGGCGGCGCCACCCCCGTCTCCGACTCCCGCGCGGTGCTCGCCGGCCTGCGGCCCGAGGTGCGCGAGCGGTTCGCCGCCAAAGGCGTCGCCTACCTGCAGAACCTGCACGGCGGGTACGGCCTGGGCAAGTCCTGGCAGGACACCTACGAGACCGCCGACCGGGCCCTGGTGGAGCAGGCGCTCCGGGAGACCGGCGCCGAGTTCCACTGGACCGCCGACGACGAACTGCGGGTACGGCAGGCCCGCCCCGCGACCCGCCGCCACCCCGTCACCGGCGAGGAGGTCTGGTTCAACCAGGCCGAGCAGTGGCATGTCTCCAGCCTGCCCGCCGACGAGGCCGAGGCCCTGCTGGAGATGGCCGAGTCCGACGAGGAACTCCCCCTGCAGGCGACCTACGGCGACGGCGACCCGCTCGACGAGGCCGACCTGAGGCACGTCCGCGAGGTGGCCAAGCTGGGCGAGTGCTCCTTCCCGTGGCAGCAGGGCGACGTCATGATGATCGACAACCTGCTCGTCATGCACGGTCGGCACGCCTACACCGGCGGCAGGCAGGTGATGGTGGCGATGATCTGACCGGCGCGGCGCCCTTTACACAGTAAGGTCAGCCTTGGCAGGATGACCCCCATGCCTGCCAAGCGACCACCGGTCCCACTGTCCCGTGAGCGCATCATCGAGGCCGCGCTGCACATCGCCGACGGCCAGGGCCTGCGCAGGCTGACCATGCGCAGGCTCGGCGACGCCCTGCAGGTGGAGGCGATGGCCATCTACCACCACCTCCCCCGGGGCAAGGAGGCCCTGATGGACGCGCTCGCCGAGCACGTCACGGCCGTCCAGGTCGACCGGGGCCCGACCTGGGAGGACACGGCGAGGGCCTGGTGCAGGGCCAGCCGCGAGGCACTGCGCGAACACCCGGGCGTCCTCGCCCTTGCCCTCACAAAACCCCCTAAAGGGGGTACGGCTATCGCGATAAGGGAACAAACCGAACAACTAGCTGATTCGGGTCTGAATAACGCGGCCAATGCCGTACAGGCCCTCAGAGCCTTCGTCTTCGGTAGTGTCGCCGTGGAGGTCCAGCAGTCCGGCTGGGCGGATCCGGAGACCGACACCTGGATTCGCAGGGACGAGCGAGCCGACGCCGATTTCGAGCGGGGGCTCGACGCGCTCCTCAGGGGCCTGCGGGCGTAAGAGATGGTTTACCGGTCTGACGGCGTGTCGAGGTTGGACCGTTATCTTGCATAAGGCACCCTGTGTCATAGGTCACGCGACCGCGACACAAACCTTGAAGGATCACCCTCCATGACTCCTTCAATCGTCCTAACGGGCTATGTCGGAAAGTGTGACGCACACCGCACACTTACTGGAGAACGCATCACCACCCGAGCCGCTCCCCGACCGTCGATCCGGTGGGAGCCACCCACGAGATATCGGAGGCACGCCGATGTGCCCGCACGACCCGGCCTGTCCGTCAGCCGAGGGGCCCGACCGCGAGGCCGCACGCACCCTGGCGGCCCATCCCGAGCAGGGATGGAGCCTTCTGTGCAACGGAGTGGTCCTGTTCGAGGACACCGGTGAGCTGCTTCCCAGCGGCACCGTGATCGCCCCGCACCGGCCGTACCCGCTCGTCGGCGCGGCCTGACGCGCTCGCACGTCCACGGGCGGCAGCACAGGGGCTCGGCAGCGAGCCCCGCACCGTGATCAGCGTGACGGGGCTCCACGAAACCGCGCGATCCACTCGGCGACCACCTCGCCCACCCTGGCGGGGTCCTTCTTCAGGTCATGTCCCTCCCCCGGCAGCACAACCAGGCGTGCCGCGTCGGCCGGGTCGGGCACCCCGAACGGATCCCTGTCGCCGCTGACCACGAGCACGTCCACGCCTGCCCCGCGCAGCTCGTCGGCCCGGGACTTCTCCGGCCTGCCCGGCGGGTGCAGCGGAAAGGCCAGCGCCACCACGCCCCGCGCCCCGACCGCCACCGCCGTACGGCAGGCGACCCTGGCGCCGTTGCTCCGCCCGCCCTGCACCAGCGGCAGGTCCGGCCAACGTTCGCGCAGCGCGGCCAGCACCACCGTCCACGCCTCGTCCTGACGGGCCGGCGACCCCGGCGCCCGCGCCCCCGCCACCCTGAACGGCTGCAGCACCCTGGCCACCGTGGCGCCGCCCTTCGTCGCCGCGTCGCGCACCGCCAGCAGATCGGGCGCGTCGACTCCGCCGGCCGAGCCGTGCGTGAGCACCAGCAGCAGCTCGGGCCGCGCCACCTCGTCCACCTCGACCAGGGCGGGACCGCGCGGGGTGATGACCTCCATGCGGAAAACGGTACCTGCGGAGGATCGCGGTCCGGCACTCCAGGCCGATGGCGGCGCGTCGCTCGCCTGCGACAATGAGGGGATGCCAGAGAGAGATTCCCTCCGCGAGGACCTGCACGCGACCCTCGACGCGCGCCGCGAACTCGGTCCCGAGTACGAGGCCGCGCTGGTCGAGTCGTTCGTGGCGCGGCTGGACGAGACGATCGCGACGCGCGTGCGCGGCGAACTCGAAGGGTACGGCCACCGCCCGCCCGCCAAGACCAAGAGCGCCGGCGCGGTCATGGTCCCGATCGCGCTGGGATCGTTGGGCATCGGCATTCCGCTGACCGGCATCGGGGCCGGCACGGCCGGATTCGACGGACTGCTCCTCGTCTGGGTCGGCATCGTGGTGATCAACCTGGCCGCCGCCGCCGCGATCTTCCGCCGCCCCTGACGGCGGGGCCCCGCCGTCAGGCGTCGCGGTCCAGGCGGAGGCGGACCTCGGTGGCGAGGGTGTCGTCGGGGTGGTCCAGGCCGTAGGCCCACACGCGCTCGGCGTCGTCGGCGCGCCCGCGCAGCGGCAGCGTGCGGGCCAGCAACTCGATGGACAGCGCCACCGTCTGGGGTTCCTCCCCCTCCTCCACCGCCCCCGCGAACTCCCCGCAGGCCAGCTCCAGGTGGGCGATGCCGAGCAGCACCCGCAGCCGCCCCACGGCGGCCCCCTTGGCGCCCGCCAGCGCCTCCAGCAGCACCTCGGCCGCCTCCCCGGGCTCACCCTGGTCCAGCAGCAGCTCGGCCAGCTCCTGCGCGGCCCTCGGCCCCAGCTCGGGATCGCCGACGGAGATCGCCGCGCGCAGCTCCCGCTCGGCGTCCAGCAACTCGCCCTGCTGAGTGGACAGCCTGGCCAGCGCCAGATGCGCCAGTGGCAGGTAGGTGACGGTGCCCACGCCCAGCACCGCCTGCCAGGCGGCCCTGGCCTGGTCGGTCGCGCCCTCCCGCTCGAAGCCGCGAGCCAGGTGGCAGGCGGCCTGGGCGGCGTACTCGGGATGGCCGCTGGCCAGCGCCGCGCGGGCGGCGGCCCTGGCTCCGGCCAGGTCGCCGCGCTCCTGTAGCACCACGGCCAGGCCGACGGCCGCCTGCGCGGCGTCCGGACCGGCGGGGTCGGCGGACAGCTTCATGAAGATGGCCGCCGCGCGGTCGAGATCTCCGGTCTCGGCCAGGCGCCGGGCGGTGTCCAGGGATGAGGTGTCGAGCTCTGGGGACGTCAACAAGGCTCCTTAGACGACAATCGCCCCGAGCCTAACGACTCGGGGCGATCACGTCTGCCGACATGCCAGGGAAGGTCAGTCCTCGTAGGCGGAAAGCGGCGGGCAGGCGCAGACCAGGTTGCGGTCGCCGTACGCCTGGTCGATGCGGCGCACCGGCGAGAAGTACTTGCCGTCGCGCAGGGCGGGCACCGGGTAGGCGGCCTCGGTGCGGTTGTAGGGGTGGCTCCACTCGTCGGCGACCAGCGAGTCGGCCGTGTGCGGCGCGTTGCGCAGCGGGTTGTCGGTGCGGTCGTAGTCCCCCGCGGCGACCTTGGCGATCTCGCCCCTGATCGCGATCATGGCGTCGACGAAGCGGTCCAGCTCGGCGATGTCCTCGCTCTCGGTCGGCTCGATCATCAGCGTGCCCGCGACCGGGAAGGACATGGTCGGGGCGTGGAAACCGTAGTCGATGAGCCGCTTGGCGACGTCGTCGACGGAGACGCCGGTCTCCTTGGTGATCTGGCGCAGGTCGATGATGCACTCGTGGGCGACCAGGCCGCCGCGCCCGGTGTACAGCACCGGGTAGTGCGGGGCGAGCCTGCGGGCCAGGTAGTTGGCCGACAGGATGGCCTGCTCGGTGGCGGCGCGCAGGCCGTCGGAGCCCATCATCCGGATGTAGGCCCAGGAGATCGGCAGGATGCCGGCCGAGCCGTACGGCGCCGCGGACACGGGCCCGACGGGGCCGCCGTCGCGCAGCGGGTGGCCGGGCAGGTACTCGGCCAGGTGGGCGCGGACCGCGACCGGGCCGACGCCGGGGCCGCCGCCGCCGTGCGGGATGCAGAAGGTCTTGTGCAGGTTGAGGTGCGACACGTCCGCGCCGAACTCGCCCGGCTTGGCCAGGCCGACCAGCGCGTTGAGGTTGGCGCCGTCGACGTAGACCTGCCCGCCCGCCTCGTGCACCCTGGCGCACACCTCGGTGATCGCCTCCTCGTACACGCCGTGCGTGGACGGGTACGTCACCATGATCGCGGCGAGCTGGTCGCGATGCTTGTCGATCTTGGCGTTGAGGTCGTCGAGGTCCACGTTGCCGTCGTCGTCGCAGGCCACGACCACCACGCGCATGCCCGCCATGACGGCGCTGGCGGCGTTGGTGCCGTGCGCCGAGGACGGGATGAGGCACACCTCGCGGCCGAGGTCGCCGTTGGCGCGGTGGTAGGCGCGGATCGCCAGCAGCCCGGCGAACTCGCCCTGCGAGCCGGCGTTCGGCTGGATGGAGACGGCGTCGTAGCCGGTCACCTCGGCCAGCCAGCCCTCCAGGCCCTTGATCAGCTCCAGGTAGCCGGCCGCCTGCTCCTCGGGGGCGTAGGGGTGGATCGCGGCGAACTCCGGCCAGGTGATGGGCTCCATCTCGGTGGTCGCGTTGAGCTTCATCGTGCACGAGCCCAGCGGGATCATCGACCGGTCGAGCGCGATGTCCTTGTCCTGGAGCCTGCGCAGGTAGCGCAGCAGCGCGGTCTCGGAGCGGTGGGTGTGGAAGACCGGGTGGGTCAGGTAGTCGCTCTCGCGCAGCAGCGCACTCGGCAGCGCCCCCAGACCGCTGCGCTCGGCCAGACCGGCGAGGGCGGGGACGTCCTGCTCGGCGCCGAAGGACAGGACGACCTGCTCGACGTGCGCGAGCTCGGTCTTCTCGTCGCAGGAGATCGAGACGTGGTCGGCGTCGGCGAGGTGCAGGTTGACACCCCGGGCGGCAGCCTCGGCGACGACCTCGGCGGCCCGGCCTGGGACACGGGCCAGGACGGTGTCGAAGAACGTCTCGTGCACGACGGGCACGCCCCGCTCGCGCAGCGCCTCGGCCAGCGTCACGGCCAGGCGGTGGGTGCGCAGCGCGATGCGGCGCAGACCGTCGGGGCCGTGGTAGACGGCGTACATCCCGGCGATGACGGCCAGCAGCACCTGCGCGGTGCAGATGTTGCTGGTGGCCTTCTCGCGGCGGATGTGCTGCTCGCGGGTCTGCAGGGCGAGCCGGTAGGCGGGGTCGCCGTCGGCGTCCACCGAGACGCCCACCAGGCGGCCGGGCATCTGCCGCTGCAGGCCCTCGCGGACGGCCATGAAGGCGGCGTGCGGGCCACCGAAGCCGAACGGCACGCCGAAGCGCTGGGAGGAGCCGATCGCGATGTCGGCGCCGAGCTCGCCCGGCGCGGCGATCAGCGTGAGCGCCAGCAGGTCGGCCGCGGCCACCACGAGCGCGCCCGCGGCGTGCGCCCGCTCGGCGACGGCGCCGAAGTGGCGGATCTGGCCGCTCGCGCCCGGGTACTGCACCAGCACGCCGAAGCACTCGGGCAGCTCGCCGGTCAGGTCGCTCTCCACCAGCGTGATGCCCAGCGGCTCGGCCCTGGTGGCGAGCACGGCCTTGGTCTGGGGCAGGGCGTCGGCGTCGACGACGAACACGTCGCTCTTGGACCGGCCCGCCCGGCGCGCCAGGGTCATGGCCTCGGCGGCGGCCGTGGCCTCGTCGAGGAGGGAGGCGCCGGCGACGTCGAGGCCGGTGAGGTCGGAGACGACCGTCTGGAAGTTGAGCAGCGCCTCCAGGCGGCCCTGCGAGATCTCCGGCTGGTAGGGCGTGTAGGCGGTGTACCAGCCGGGGTTCTCCAGCAGGTTGCGCCTGATCACCGCGGGGGTGATCGTGTCGTAGTAGCCGAGGCCGATCATCGAGGTCATCACCTGGTTGCGGCCGGCCAGGGCGCGCAGTTCGGCGATGGCCTCGGTCTCGCTGGCCGCCGCGGGCAGCTTGAGCAGGTCCTTGACCCTGATGGACTCGGGCACGGCGACGGCCACGAGGTCGGCGACGGACTCGAAGCCCACCGTCTCGAGCATCTTCTGCTGCTCGGCGTCGGAGGGGCCGATGTGGCGCGTCGCGAACGGAGGGGCAGTGAGATCACTGAGGGGTGACGACAGGTCGGTCATGAACGGTGCCTCCCGAGGCTTGGAGACCGGCGCCAGGGCGCGGGCGTATGCCGGATCTCCCCCTCTGTCATCTCGACCTGAGAGCTTCACCCCCGGGATCGGGGGCTTGCACCGTCGGTGAGACGCGCCTGGCGGGCGCACCTGCTTTCCAGAGTTGCCTCACCCGAGCGGTACAGGATGCCTGAGAGATTCCGGGGAGGGTTGCTCCTTCGGCGCCCCGGGCCTGCCGGGGACTCTCCCGCACGGGGTCGTCGGCTTTCAGGTCAAGGTTACCGCCAGCCGCGAGGGCGGTGGAAACTAGCCCGTGCGTCGTGCACGCCGCCGCTGGGCCAGCTCGTCAGCGGGATGGTCGGCCGGGACCTCGTCCTCGACCGCCGCGCGTTCCCCCGGCAGCTCCGCGAGGGAGCCCTCGACCTCACGCCAGACCCGGCCCAGGGCGATGCCGAACACGCCCTGACCGCCCTGAAGCAGGTCGATGACCTCGTCGGCGGAGGTGCACTCGTACACGCTCACGCCGTCGCTCATCAGCGTGATCTGCGCCAGGTCACCGACCCCGCGCTCACGCAGATGGTGTACGGCGGTGCGGATCTGCTGGAGCGAGACGCCGGTGTCGAGAAGGCGCTTGACCACCTTGAGCACCAGGATGTCGCGGAAGCTGTAGAGCCGCTGGGAGCCGGAGCCCTGCGCGGCTCTTATCGTCGGTTCGACCAGGCCGGTCCTGGCCCAGTAGTCGAGCTGCCGGTAGGTGATGCCGGCCGCAGAGCAGGCCGTCGGGCCTCGATAGCCGATGTCACCAGGCAGCGTCGCAGGCTGCTCGTCAAAGAGCAGACCCTGCTCACCGGCACGCTGCCGCGCACTCTCGCGCGGCACCGGATCTTCCTGGCCGGCCGTCTTTCCCTCGCCGCTGCTGACCGCCACGCGGACCTCCGGCTTTCTCTCATCCCGCGGTCTGATCTGGGGGTTCGTCAAGGGCAACCACGGGTTTCACTTGCACCGTAGGACCGTGAACAATCTCAGTCAACGATCCCGCCCGGCGCGTCGTGAAGCGTAAATGGAGTGAATTGCTACCCCGCGCGACCGAAGTCTTCGGGCGTGATCTTGTCAAGGAACTCGCGGAACTTCTCCACTTCGTCCTCCTGATCGTCAGGGATCAGCACCCCCGCCTCCTGGACGACCTCCTCGCTGGCGAAGATGCGCGCCCCGGTTCGCAGGGCGAGCGCGATCGAGTCCGACGGACGGGCACTGACCTCCACGCCGTTGGAGAACACCAGGTCGGCGAAGAAGATCCCGTCACGCAGGGCGACGATGTTGACGGCTCGCAGTCCCACGCCGAGAGCGCTGAGCACGTCCCTGAAAAGATCGTGGGTCAGCGGCCGCGGCGGCGGCTCGTCCGCCTGGGCGAGCGCGATGGCGGTGGCTTCGGCCATGCCAATCCAGATGGGCAGAAATCGCTCGCCGTGCGCCTCCTTCAGCAGAACAATCGGCTGATTAGTGGGCATTTCTACCCGAACACCCACGACCTCCATCTGCAACACGGGCTGCTCCGAATTCGACTGGCCGGAGGCCCGCGGGCACCCGGGCTCGGCACGGCAATAGTTTGACCACTTCCGCAATTCAACGTAACACCCGCGGAGCCTGCAATGTCCGGGCGGCCCCGTTAGCGGCGGATCAGCGGCCCAGGACGTCCCTCACCCCGGCGCGCAGCAGGGCGGCGTGCAGCTCCAGGAGCGTGCCTGACAGCTCCCTGGCCACTTCGTCGGCCTCCCCCACGGCCCCGGGCCTCCGGCGCTTCAGAATGGGCGCCACGCTCTGCTCGATCAGCCCCGCCTCGCGCTCGGCCGCCGCCTTGACCGCCCGCAGATGCCGGGCCCGCAGCCCGAACCTGGCCATCGCGCCCACGCTGCGCGCGATGACGAGGGCGTCGGCGTCGTAGCGCCTGGCCACCGGGTTCAGCAGGCCGTAGTCCTCCAGTTCGCCGAGGGTCTCCTCGTCCAGACCGCTCTCGCGCAGCAGCTCCGCGCGGCTGAAGCGGACCTCCTCCTTGACCTCGGGAAGAGCCCGCGGACGGCCGAGCGCCTCGGCCATCTTGTCCTTGATCACCCGCAGCGGCAGGTAGTGGTCGCGCTGCTCGGTGAGGATGTACCGCAGTTGCTCCACGTGCATGTGGGTGAACTTGCGGTAGCCCGAGGGGCTGCGTTCGGGTTCGATCAGGCCCTCGCCCTCCAAGAACCTGATCTTGGAGATGGTGACGTCGGGGAACTCGCCCTGCAACAGGGCGAGCACCTCCCCGATGCTCATGTGCGAGCGTGCCGCCTGCGAGCTCATGCGCCTGCTGAGCTCCGCATGAGGAAGACAAGCCGGAACTTGCCGATCTGCACCTCGTCCCCGGCGTGCAGGGGGACCTCCTCGATGCGCTCCCTGTTGACGTAGGTGCCGTTGAGGCTGCCCACGTCGCGCACGGTGAACTGGCCGCCGGGACGGCGGTAGAACTCCACGTGCCGGCGCGAGACCGTGATGTCGTCGAGGAAGATGTCGCTCTCGGGGTGCCGCCCGGTCGTGGTGAGGTCCTTGTCGAGCAGGAAACGGCTGCCCGCGTTGGGACCGCGCATCACGATGAGCAGCGCGGTGCCGGGACGCAGGTTCTCGACCGCGGCCCGCTCGGCGAGAAGCATCTCACCGGTCTCCGCCTCATACGCCTCGATTCCCGCGACGGAGATCGTCGACGTGGTGTCCCCTGAGACCTCTGTCCTGGTCAGCGGTGACCCACAGCGGGAGCAGAAACGGGCATCCTCGGGGTTGGCATGACCGCACTGCGTGCAGTAGACGCTCGGCATCGATCGGCTCGGCCTCCTACCGCGAAGACGCGGCAACGGTGCTCAGGGCGCGCCTCGCTTCTTCGCTTCTCAAGTTGTGGTGCTACGGATGCGAAGGACGCAACCTACGCTGATGAGACGCAAAGGTCAAGGCGAGGCGCTCGACGGTGGGTTCGGACGGTGACAAAGTTACCGCCGAGCAACCCCCAAGGTCCATGCCGCCGCGCCTGTTTGTGCGGCGGTGTTCGTCACGTTCCGGCCGCGCGCTCGACCACGCGCGCCCAGTGTTCGAGCAGTGCCTGTGCGGAGTCGACGTCCTGGGCCTCGGCCCACAGGCCGGTGACCGGCTCCGCGGCGGCCGGCAGGATCAGCACCCAGGCGCCGTCCTCGCCCACCACCCGCACCCCGTCGGCGGTGTCGACCTGGTAGCCCTCGGCGGCCTCGATCACCGAGCGCATCACCGCGCCCTTGGCCGACCACGGCGTCGGCACGGTCCGCTTGAGCAGCCTGGCCTCGGGGATCCTGGCGTCGATCTGGCTGAGCGACAGGCGGGTGCGGGCGACCAGGCCGAGCAGCCGCATGAAGGCGGCCAGGCCGTCGACGGTCGCGGCGAACTCCGGGACGACGAACCCGCCCCTGCCGTCGCCCGCGAAGATCATGTTCGGGCTCCTCGCGGCCGTGGTCAGCGCGTCGAGCGAGGTGGGGGTCCACTGCACCTGTACGCCGTGGAAGCGGCAGACCTGCTCGGCCACCCTGGTCGTGGTGACCGGCAGCGCCACGCGACCGCGCCGCCGCTCGGCCGCGACCAGGTCGAGCACCACCAGCAGCGCCCGCTCCTCACCGATGAGCTGGCCCTTCTCGTCCACCAGGGCGATCCGCTCGCCCACCGGGTCGAACCTGACGCCGAAGGCCGCCCTGGAGGAGCCGACCAGCTCGGCCAGGCGCTGCAGGTCGCGGCGGCGCTCGGCGAACGTCTCGGTCGGCGAGGAGTCGTCGAGGCGGGCGTTGACGGTGAGCACGTCGACGCCGACCCGGCCGAGCAGTGTGGGCAGCACCAGCGAGGAGGTGCCGCCCGCGCAGTCGACGACCACCTTCATGTCCCGTACGCCGCTCATGTCGACGCAGCGCAGCAGCTCGTGCGCGTAGTCCTCGACCGCCCTGGCGGGGAAGCTCAGCTCGGCGATCTCGCCGGGGAAGGCCCGGCGGAACTCCTGGCGGGAGAAGACCCGCTCCAGCTTGCGCTGCGCCGACGGGGCCAGGTCCGCGCCCTGGGCGTCCATGAACACGATGTCGGCGCTCTGCGGGTCGCCGGCGGTGGTGCGCAGGGCGATGCCGCCGGCGATCTGCTTGCGGGTGGTGTGGAAGCGGGCCAGGGGCAGCGGGGCCGCCTCCAGGTCGAGCACGTCGATGGCGCTGGCGGTGAGGGCGCTGATCACCGCGCGTTTCAGCGCCCTGGCCGCGCGGGAGGAGTCGCGCGAGGTGACGACCGAGGCGCCCTTCTTCAGCGAGGTGGCGTAGGCGCTGGCCAGCCGTACGCACAGTTCGGGGGTGATCTCCACGTTGACCAGGCCGCTGACCCCGCGCGGGCCGAACAGGCTGCGCTGGCCGCGCGACTCCCAGATGACGCTGGTGTTGACCACCGCGCCGGCCTCGATGGTCTTGAACGGGTAGACCCGCACGCCGCTGGAGACGTACGCCTCGGCCTCGATGATGCACTCGTCGCCGATGACGGCGTTCTCCTCGACCCGGGCGCCGGTCATCAGGTCGCTGTTCTTGCCGATGACGCAGCCGCGCAGGTGCGCGCCGGGGCCGATGTAGACGTTGTCGTGGACGACCGCCCGGTGCAGGAACGCCCCCTCGCGGACGACCGCGTTGCTGCCCAGGACGGTGTACTCGCGCAGTTCGGCGCCCGCCTCGATCTTGGCGTAGTCGCCGATGAGCAGAGGGCCTTTGAGGACGGCGTCGGGGTCGACGGAGGCGTTCTCGGCCACCCACACGCCCGGGGAGAGCTCGAAGCCGCCCAGGTCCACCTTCACCCGGCCGGACAGGGCGTCTGCCTGGGCCTTGAGGTAGCTCTCGTGGGTGCCGACGTCCTCCCAGTAGCCGTCGGCGACGTAGCCGTAGATGGGGGCGCCGCGTTCCAGCAGGCGGGGGAAGACGTCGGCCGACCAGTCGACCTGCTCGTGGTCGGCGACCTCGGCGAGGATCTCCGGCTCCATCACGTAGACGCCGGTGTTGACGGTGTCGGAGAAGACCTGGCCCCAGGTGGGCTTCTCCAGGAAGCGCTGCACCCGGCCGTGGTCGTCGACGATGATGATGCCGAACTCCAGGGGGTTGGGCACGCGCTTCAGGCAGATGGTGACGAGGGCGCCGTTCTCCCGGTGGAAGCGGATCATGTTCGATAAGTCGATGTCGGTGAGGGCGTCGCCGGAGATCACCAGGAACCTGTCGTCGCGCAGGCGGTCGGCGGCGTTCTTGACGCTGCCCGCCGTACCCAGGGGGAGGTCCTCGGTGGCGTAGTGCAGGCTCATGCCGAGTTCGTCGCCGTCGCCGAAGTAGTTGCGCACGAGCGCGGCCAGGAACTGGACGGTGACCACGGTCTCGGTCAGGCGGTGGCGCCTGAGCAGCCGCAGGACGTGCTCCATGATCGGCCGGTTGGCCACGGGGAGCAGGGGTTTGGGCTGGTTGGCAGTCATCGGTCGCAGCCGAGTGCCCTCCCCGCCCGCCATGACGACCGCCTTCAAGGGATCACTCCTTCTTCGCCGCGGCTACGAGCTGGCGCACCTGTACCACATACAGCACCCCCGCCCACCAGTACAGGCCCGTACCCCAGATGGTGAAGGCCCAGCCGATGACCTGGGTAAAACCGGCATACCAGGCACCGGCGTGTGAAGCCAGGAAAAGCAGGGGGAAGGCGTACATCAGGTTGGCCATGGCGGCCTTGCCCAGGAAATGCACGGGAAGTGCCTTGTAGCCGTACCTGCGGAGCACGGGGAAGAAACAGCCGACGAAGAGCTCGCGGGCCAGGATGATCGCCACCAGCCACCACGGGATGACCTCGCGCAGCACCAGCCCGAGCAGGGTGGCGAAGACGTAGAGCTTGTCCGCGGCCGGATCGATGATGCGGCCCAGCTTGCTGGTCTGGTTCCAGGCGCGAGCGATCTTCCCGTCCAGCCAGTCGGTGAACCCGGCCACCATGAGCAGCGCGATGGCCCAGCCGTCCGCCTTCGGCCCCAGAACCAGCCAGAGGAACACGGGGACGCCGAGGAGACGCAGGAAGCTCAGCAGGTTCGGAACCGTCCAGATCCGGTCCTCCGCGGAAGTTTCACTCACGCTGCGACCCTACTGTGTCCGATTCGCCGAACGCGTGGCCGCTAGATCCGATCTAGGTGACTGGTGTTAAGCGGGTCATTTGGGAGTGTGATGGTCCTGGGTGACCCGCTCAGGGCTGCTGCCCTGGACCGGGATGCCATTGCGGT
>NZ_JBEYZF010000073.1:0-15468 GCF_040645915.1 Nonomuraea sp. NPDC046570
TTTGTCAGCCGCCGCTGACATCTCGCTGATCAGTTTGTACACGGGTACTAAGAGGAGAAACATGGAGCACGGCACCCGTCAAGATCTCCTCGGCCGACTTGTCGAGGAGATCGAGTCAGCTACCACTCCGCACCCGCTGCGAGTCGCCATCGACGGATCGCCCGGCGCTGGCAAGACCATGCTGGCCGACGAGCTCGCCATCGTCCTGCGCGCGCAGGGCCGCGATGTGATCCGCGCGACCGTCGACGACTTCCTGTTTCCCCGTGCACAGCGCTACCGACGCGGCCAGTTCTCCGCCGAAGGCTGCTACTTCGACGCCCACGACCACAATGCGCTGCGCCAGGTCCTGCTTGATCCGCTCGGCCCAGGCGGAGACCGAAGGTTCCAGCACACGGTCTACGACAGAGACACCGACATCCCACTGTCTCCACCGACCACGACCGCCACCGAACACGCCGTACTTCTCTTTGACGGAGTCTTCCTCATGCGTCCAGAACTCATCGACTGGTGGGACCTACGGATCTTCATGTCCGTCGACTTCGAGCAGACCATAGACCGCGCCCTGACCCGTGGCATGGCGCTGGCCGGATCCGCCGACGCCGCAGAGATCGAGCGGTCCTGGCGCGACCGCTACATCCCGTCCCAGCAGCTCTACTTCGCGACAGCCCGCCCGACCGATCACGCTGACATCATCGTGTATAACGATCAGCTCCAGCGGCCGACCTGGGACATCCGACCACACTGAATGACAGGCAATCTCGGCAACGACTCCGCGCGCCACCCGGAACGATCGGAGGTTCGCGCAAACTCATCCTTAGGCGGCCAGGCTGAGGTCGAGGCGGGTGTTCATGTCGAGGCGGAACCGGCCGTAGGGGTTGATGTGGACCCAGAATAGGGGCGAGAGCGCCCGGCGGTCCTCGTCTGTGAGCTTCTGCGCCCATTTCGGATCTCGTAGCACGGCCTGGAGGAGTTGGGTGTTGATGAACACCAGCGAGGACTGGAGCAGGTGCAGCGCGAGCATGGACACCTCGGCGTGCTCACGGTCGACACCGGTCAAGACGCCGTCGCGGCCGTAGAAAATCCGGTCGTTGGCGCCGTTCCAGTTCTCCACGACCTGCAGCCCGTTGTTGATCTCGCGGCGGAGTTCCTCATCAGCGAGGTAGTCGCAGGCGAAGATGGTGCGCACGACGCGGCCGAGTTCCTCCAGGGCGAGGTAGACCGGCTGCTTGGGGCCGCCGCTACCCTTCATGAACCGGCGCAGCACCTGCTCGGCCTCGTTGGTCCGCAACCGCAGGGCGGTCGCGTACTTGATGATCTGGTCATAGTTGCGGGCGGCGAGATCCCAGTCGATCGTCCGCTGCTTCAACACCTTCTCCAGCTTTGGCCACGGGGCCTGGCTGGCGGTGGGCGAGTACAACTGGATCGCGCCGATGTTCTTCAACCGGGGCAGCAGCTTGAACCCCAGCACCTCGGTGAAGGCGAACCCGACCAGGCTCGCCCCGTGGGTATCGGTGTAGTTCGCCTCGATGTCGGCGTCGGTGCCATGCCGCAGCAGCCCCTCGATCATCGCCGCAACCTCGGAGGAGGAGCAGGACTTCAGCTGGGAGTAGACACACAGCCGACCCTTGTCGACATGCCAGTAGATCATGACGCCGTAGCCGCCGTACCGGGCGTGGAATTCCGTCATCAGGTTGGAATCCCAGGAGGCGAACCGCTTGGAGTCCGACGCCGTCGACGTGGCCTTCCCCCACCATCTCGGGTCGCGGGCCTCCAGCGTGGCGTTCACTACCGACACGATCGCGGCCCGCAGGTTCTCCCGGGTGATGAAGGTCTGGCGGACGTGCCGCAGTTCGGCCTCGGTGTGGCCGTGCTCGCCGGTCGCCGACATCTGCCGTATCCCCATGTTGGTGCCGAGCGCGAACAACACGAGCAGCAGCCGCTTGCTGAGCGTCTCCTTGGACAGCACCTCGCGGGTCGCGACCGAGGTGAACAAGTCGGGGAAGTCGGTGATGAACGCGGTGTTCTTCAGGATGTCCAGCAGGTCGATGGTGCCCCACCGGCGCTGCACCTCGGCCTTCAGCGCGGTGAGGTTGCGCGGCTCGGGCAGCTTGTCCAGCTTCGGGACCGACACCCACGGCTTGCCCTTGCGTATGGTGATCTTCACGCCTCCCGTGGTGCCCTCAACCAGGCCGGTGTTCAACCGGTCCAGGCCCGCGGTCAGGCGGTTCTTCAGGTCGGCGATGAACTCGGTGGCATCGAGTGGCTTGGACAGGGCGGCGTAGTGGACGTCGCGGTTGGTCTCGAAGTCGCCGGGCAGGTCCTCGTCCGGATCGCGCCACCGGCCCGCGCCCTGCACGTACACCTCACGGCGCCGCAGCGCCTCCCGCAGCGAGATCAGCACGCACAGCTCGTACGGGATCCGCTCGACCCGCCCGGACTCGGCGTCCACCACGGCGTCCCGCCATGCCCACTGCACCACGCCCTCGATCGGGACCCGCTCGGTCTCGGCGTAGTACCGCTCGGTCGCAGCGACCCCGGCGTACCGCGACAGCAGCTCGATCGCGTCCATCACGGGCCGGTAGGCGGTGTTGTTGCATTTGAACTCCAGCGCCGCCAGGATCGGCGCGAGCATCCGCCGGTAGTGGTGGGAGTAGGAGCCGCGCAGCTGGTAGCGGATCCGCTTGGAGACCGCCCGCTCGGTGGCCATCAGCTCCCGCGCCAGCGACTTCAGCGTTCCCACCCCGCCCGGCACCGCCGGATACACCGCTTCCCGTACCGTGTCGTCGGGACGCTCGATCGCGGCTTTGATCATGTTGACGTAGATGCCGCGCTTGCCCCGCACCTTCGTCAACTCGCCGACCAGTTCCCGCTCCACCCTCCGCTCGGCTCGCGCGTTGATCCGGTGGATCAGGTCGATGAGCAGCCCGACCAGCCCGTCGATCAGTTCGGCCTGCCGCGTCCAGCACAACGCCGCCAGCAGCGTGTACCTCACCGGCTCCGCGCAGTCCTCGAAGTCCGACGGATACATCCGCATCGCCCGCGTACGCCACGCCGCCACGATCCGGTCCGACACCCCAGAGAAGATCCCGTCCGACAGCCCCAGGGACCGAGCCGTCGCCAGCTTCCCGATCTCCGCCAGCAACGTGTCCAACCCCAGCGGACCCGGATCGGCCTTCAACTCCGCCAGTACATGCGGACGGTCCAGCAGATCCTGCAACCTGCCGCACACCACCGGCCCCAGCGTGCCTACTACACCCGCCGAGAACGCCACCTCAAACTTGGAAAGCCCCGACCCCACCACCCGCTCCACCTGGCCCGGCGTCGGCGGTTCCACATCCTCGCTCCGACACCTCCGACGCAGCGCCTCACCAAGCCGCTGCCGACTCGTCTCCGTTGGGCACATCTCCTCCGCCAGCCACCGCGCCCACCGGTCCTCATCCTCCTCCGTCGCCGGCCGAGTCCCGAACGCCTCCCTGATCTGGTTGCGGTGATACTCGATCGTCCGTCCCGTCCACCGATACTTCGCGAACGCCCCGGCGTCGACCTTCACCAGCGACGCCACATAGTCGACCGCAGCCAGCGGAACCTCCTGCGGGCCGTCCGGGAACCGGCCCTCAAGCTCGTACAACAACGCGAACCCCAACCGCGTCGCGCCCGACTTGTTCCGGATCAGCTTCCAGTCACCCTCGACCAGCGTCCACGAACCGATCAGCTCATCCGGTTCCCACTCCGCACGCATCCCCACCACTCCCAGACCGCGATCACCACCAGGACATGGCTCACGATCAAGGAAAAGGCCACCCGCTTCACTCGAATTGATCTACTTGCAACTACTACGCGATGAACCCGAAAGATAGCTCACCGCTACTTTGCGGCTCGCCGTAGCTTCAGGAGTTCTGGGCCTATGAGTGATCCCGAACTCGAGCCCGCCGCCCCGCACGCCACGCCCGGCGAGACGATCGCATGCAGCTGGTGCGGCAATCCCATGCCGCCGGGCCGCCGCCGCACCCGGGAGACCTGCAGCGACGCCTGCCGGCAGCAGCGCGCCCGCGCCCGCCGCGCCCAGCAGCTGGACGGTGTGCACGCCACGGTGGCCACGGCCGGCGGGGTGCTGGCCGAGGCGCGCGCCCTGCACCAGCAGCAGGCCGCCGTGCTGGCCTCCTTCGCCGACCAGCTGCGGCACGCCGAGACCGGCGCGCTCGCCCGTATCAAGGAGGTCGAAGCCGAGGCTGAGACCGACCGCGCCGACGCCCAGCAAGCCCGGGAGACCGCGGAGCGGGCCGAGCAGGCGCGCATCACCGCCGAACGCGCGATGCGCGAGGCCCGGCGCGCCCAGCAGCTGGCCGAGGAACGGGAGCTGGCCGCCCGCACCGACCTCGAGCGCGTCAGCCGGGAGGCCGAAGAACGCATCGGCCGCGCCGAGCGGGCCCGCGGGGTCGCAGAAGCAGCCAAGGACGCCGCCGAGCTGGTGCGCGACCATCAGGCCGACGAGCTGCGCAGCCTGCGCCGCCAGCTCGCCGACCAGGCCGAACGCGCCGAGGCCCAAGCCGCGACACTGGCCGAGGTGCAAGCCCGGCTCGGCGAGGCCGAGATGCAGCTGGCCGCCGAACGCGCCGACACCCGCCGCCTGACCGACCAGCTGTCCGACTCCCGCCAGCGCCTGACCGAGGCCGCCGAGCAGCTCACCGAGCTCAAGACCGCCGCGGCCGAGGCTCACGCCGACGCCCGGGGGCGCGCCAGGAGCTCGCAGCCGAGCGCCGCCGCGGCGAGGGCGAGCTCGAGCGGCTGCGCGAGGACCTGGCCCAGACGCGCCGGAAGGCGGCCGAGCAGGCCACCGCGGCCGCAGTGGCACAGGCGCGCGCCGAGACCGAAAGCGAGGCCGCCAGGCGCGAGACGGAAACTGCCCGCGCCGAGCTGGCGGCCGTCCGACAGGAGCTGGCCCGGCGGCTCGCCGAGCAAGCCGGCGACGAGTCGGGGTCGGCCGTCGAGGCGGAGCCGCCGTCGTGAGCCCGGCAAGCCCTCCGCTCGGGTCCCCCTGACCGATGGGGAGCCGTTCTGCGTCACCAGATCAACCCGCGCTTTCCTCATGATCGTTCCGTGGTGCCGATCGGGTTAGCAGCTTCTTGTCGGATCATTCGGCAGGGCAGGTGGTACCCGGCTTGGGCAGCCTCAGGTAGGTCAGGTACGTGGTCGCGTATCGGATCGGGCACTTCTTGCCGGTCAGGTACAGGGCGTGGCCGGGCCCGTTGTAGGCGACGGTCACCGATCCCGGGATCATCCCGGTGAAGCTCTCGGTCCACACGTAGTCGCCCCACGTGCTGCCGGCTCCCAGGAATGGCGGCAGTCCGCGAGCCGGCAGCGGGCGAGAGGGGTTGGCGACCGGTAGCGGCCAACCGGTGCATCCGAGCGCGTCGAATGAGGCCGCCCCGAAGTCCGGTGAGATCCTCTCCGCCTGACGGCGAAACTTCTGCAGCTGGGCGTAGCTGCTGTAGCCACGATCATCTGCGCAGGTCATCGCCAGCGCTCCGGGAGCGGCCCAGATCCGCGCGTTGCCGAGAGCGAAGTCGGCGAAGCCGGACCCGTCCCCGCCCCGGGCCTTGTCGACCGCCTCGGCGAAGGCCAGCCACCGCGAGTGGTCCGGTCCGGGGTCACCGATGAAACCGAAGCTCCGCAGATGCCATCCGGTCAGCTCGCCCTTGCCGAACTCGGACGACGTGATGGGGATCGGCTTGCGATCGGCGTCTTGAGTGAGCTTGCGCCATACCGCGCCAGCGTCCTCCCCGTGCAACGCGCAGGCAGGAGTGTCCGCACACCATGTGGCGAACCCGGTGAAGACCCGTTCCAGGATCGGCAGAATCCGCAGCGTCTGGTCGCGCCAGCCGTCGACCTGGTTGATCGTCCCGTCGAGGTACATGGCTCGGATGTGCTGCGGGAAGAGCCGGGCATAGGCGGCGGCGGGCACTCCTCCGTAGGAGTTGGCCATGAAGCTCAGCCGTTCCTCGCCCAGGGCCTCGCGAACCGCGTCCATGTCTCTGGCCACCGACAGGGAGTCCATGTGGGCGAACAGACCGGTCTTGTCTGCGCTCTGACAGGCTTTGAAGGCCTTAGTCATCGCCGCGGCCAATGCCTTGTACTGCTTCCGGCTCTGGGGATCGAACAGTGACGTCCCCGGCTGCATACAGGAGGGCGGCATCTGATCACGCCACACGGTGGTGCGCGGCTTGTAGGCGACGAGGTCGAACCTGCGCCGCAGTTCGGTGAGGTCGGCCGCCGCGCGCTTCAGGTCGTCGATCCCGTTGGCCCCGGGACCGCCGGGAACCCCCAGCACGCTGCCGATCCGGCGCGCAGGCTTGGTGGCGGGCAGCCGGGCCAGGTCCAGCTTGACCTTCGGCCCGTCCGGCTTGGCCCAGTCCACCGGCACCTCGATCGCAGCACACTGCATGCCCGCCGGTATGCCCTGGCCGGCGCAGTCCCGCCAGGTCGGCTGCGCATCCCGAGCGGCGGAGGCCCCCGGGGTCATTCCTGCCAGCGCCGCCACCGTTACACCGATGACCAGCCCTCTGGTCCTGCCGCGCCTGCGCCGCTGCTTGGTTGTCATCATGGTGATCACTCTGGTGACACCGACCGGATGGCCACCACCGGGACGTCCTCCGTGTTGGTTTCGGGATGTCCCCCAGGGGCTGTCCGGCTGTTCTCGCGCGTGCGTGTCCGTCAGGCTGGACGGCGTGCGGCGTCTGGCGAGGAGGAGCGTGGACAGGCAAGCAGAGAGGTGGCGTGTGCTGATCACTACTCCGGTGCGGGAGCGGTCGCAGCGTGAGCTCGCTTACGCGCTGATGCTGCCGTTCATGGCGGCAATCGGCTTGGTCCATCTCGTTCTCGTGCTGCTGAGCGTCATCCTGACGGCGAATCTCGTCGGAGTGCCGATGCTGGCCCTGAGCGTGATGGCGGCCAGAGGGCTCGGCACAGCCAATCGACGGCTGTCACGAGCGTGGGCCGGGGTGCGGGTGCCCGATCCCGGCCCGTTCCGTGCCGGGCCGGGCCTGCTGAACCGGCTCGGCGCGGCGCTCGGTGACGTGACGGGATGGCGCGCCGTCATCCATAGCCTGCTCCGGCTGCCGGCGGCCGTGGTTGCCTGCGCGGCCGCCGCCGGGTTGTGGGGAGGCGGCCTGCTTCTGCTCGGCTGCCCCCTGTGGGGGCAGTCCTCCGCCATGGCGCACCTGTCTCCCCCCGGCTGGCCGGTTGCGGCGCTGGTGAGCGCCGCCGGACTGGCGCTGCTGCTCCTCGCCCCGTGGGGCCTCCACCTCGCCCTGGCCCCCGAGCGCATGCTCGCCCGTACGCTGCTCGGGCCCGGGCCGGGCGACACCCGGATCCGCCGACTGGAGCAGGCACGGGCGCTGGCCGCAGAGGACGCGGTCGCCAGGCTCCGCCGGATCGAGCGAGACCTGCACGACGGGACGGCGGCACGGCTGGTGACGCTGGCCATGAGCCTGGGCATGGCCCAGGACGAGCTCGAGCAGGCCGACCAGCCCGAACGGCTCCAGCGCGCCCGCGTCCTCGTCGACAGCGCGCACCGCAGCGCCAAGGAGACGGTGGCCGAGCTGCGTGACCTGATCCGCGGCATCCACCCGCCGGCGCTCGACCAAGGGCTGGAGGTCGCCCTGGCCACGCTCACCGCACGGAGCCCGATCCCCGCCCGGTTCGAAGCCGACCTGCCCGAGCGACCGGCTCCGGCCATCGAGGCCATCGCCTACTTCTGCACGACGGAACTGCTCGCCAACGTGGTCAAGCACAGCGGCGCCAGGCACGCCGCCATCGAGGTACGGGTGCGTGATGGCCTGCTGACCCTGCGGGTGCGCGACGACGGCACCGGCGGCGCGGCGATCGGCACCGGATCCGGATTACGCGGACTGGCCGCCCGGGTCCAGACGTTGGACGGCATGATCGACATTCACAGCCCCGCCGGAGGACCTACGGTGATCACAGTCGAACTCCCCCCGCACATCTGAACGGAGCAGTGCATGCGCATCGTGATCGCCGAGGACGCCGTGATGCTCCGGGAGGGCCTGTGCATGCTGCTCACCTCCCGCGACCACGAGGTGGTGGCCGCCGTGGGAGACGGCGACGCGCTCCTGGCGGCCGTGGCGGAACACGGTCCCGACATCGCCGTGGTCGACGTGCGCATGCCGCCTTCCCACACCGACGAGGGCCTGCGGGCCGCGATCCAGATCCGCCGTGATCATCCGAGTGTGGGCGTGCTGGTGTTCTCCCAGTACATCGAGACGCGTTACGCGGCCCAGTTGCTCGCCGGCGGCGCCCATGGCGTGGGCTACCTCCTGAAGGAGCGCGTCGCCGACGTCAAGGACTTCCTGGCCGCACTCGACCGGATCGCGGCCGGGCAGACCGTCCTCGACCCCGAGGTCGTCACCCAGATCATGGGCGCCAGCCGCCGCACGGAGACCCTGGGCACGCTCACCCCGAGGGAACGCGAGGTGCTGGCCATGATGGCGGAGGGGCGTTCCAACAACGCCATCGCCGTCGCACTGTTCCTGTCGTACGGCTCGGTGGAGAAGCACGTGACGCAGATCTTCACCAAGCTCGGCCTGTCTCCGTCGGACAACGACCACCGCCGGGTACTCGCCGTCCTGCGCTACCTGCAGGCCTGACCATCGCCATACACGCTCCCACAGCCTTGCCCTCAAGCGCCAAGAGGCATCCTTCGGCCCCCCGTTCCGGCAGGCAGAACGATCATCCGCCTACGGCTACGTGACGCTTAACACGTCACGGACACGAAACCGACGTTCCGTTGCAGGTCAGGAGCGACGCGGACACTTTCAAGATCGCTAAAATCGACAACTTCGTGACGCTGACCGAGTTGTGGGAGAAGCGTGGCGCCTCTGGCGACTGCCCCGTGATGCCGGTCATCCAGGGCTGGAACCTTGACGACTACCTGCGGTGCGTCGAACTCTACGAGCAGCACGGCGTACGGCTCGCCGAGGATCACCCCGTGGTCGGGTCGGGTCGGTCTGCCGCCGTCAGGGCACCGCCGAAATCGGCGAGATCTTCCGCACCCTGGCCCGGCTCGATCTCCCGTTGCACGGGTTCGGCGTGAAGATCGCAGGGCTACGGCATTGCGGCCGGTGGCTCACCTCGGCCGACTCCATGGCCTGGAGCTTCCAGGGCCACCGCACCCCGACCGCCTGCGGGTCGAGCACGCACAAGAACGAGGGGCCAACTGTCAGTCCTTCGCGCTGGCGTGGCTGCAACGTGTCTGGAAGGCGGCCGCGCGACCGCAGTGGGATCAGCGAGACCTGTTCGAGGTGCCCGAGCTTGTCGAGGCCGCCGAACCCAGGCCCGCCGGGTGCGCGTCGAAGGCGACCTCTACCACGGCCGGGTGCCCGCCGGGGCGGTCTACATCGGCCGGGCCTGCCCGGGGTTGAAGGGGAGCCCGTTCCGCAACCCCTTCCCGGTGAAGACCCACGGCCGCGCCGAGGCCTTGCGGCTCTTCCGCCGCCACCTGGTCGAGCACCCCGAGTTGGTCGAGCAGGCCCGCCGCGAGCTCGCCGGGAAGGACCTGGCGTGCTGGTGCCGCCTCGGGGAGGCGTGCCACGGGGACGTCTGGCTCGACGTGCTCGCCGAGGGCGAGCCGTACGGCGCGGCCGCCGGCTCCGGGACAATGGGGCCTGTGACGCTGGTGACGTTGGGCGAATGGGCGGCGAAGGTCGGCCGCGCAGAGACGGCGGTCCGGAACCACCTCACGGCCGCTCCCGGTTTCCCTGCCCCGAAGGGGACCAGGCCGCGGGAGGGGTCCGGCACAGGAGTACGACGAGGCCGAGCTCGACGAGTGGCTGACGACGTGGGAGGCCGAGCACGCGCCCGCTCGCTACCAGGTGCCCGGCGACCCAGGCGAGATGCGCACCCTCGGCGCGATCGCCAAGCTGTTGGGCATCGACGGCAAGAGCGTCACGCAGTACCGCGCGGTGCTCGACCAGCACGCCGCCCACGAGGAGCGTGGTAAGCGCCGCTTCTACCGGACCGGCGACGTGGTCGAGGTCCTCAACAGCCGCAAGGGGCCCGGGGTCGCGCTCGACCCCGCGCGAGACCGCCGACGCCGTACGGCGGCCGCCGAAGACTGGCCGGCCTCAGCCTGCTCGCGGTAAGCATGACCGCGTTCTTCGGCTCCTAGCCCGCCTCGCACGCCACAGCGTACCTTCGTGATCAGGTCTCGCCGACGAAGGAGCCCCCTCGTGACCGACACGACGCCGATCGAGCCCCGCTGGAGTAGGCGCCTGCTTGTGGTCGCCCAAGCGGCCGCCGCCATCCTCGGCGCGGTGATCCTCGTAGCGCTCCCGCTCGACGACACCCTGACGTGGGCGAGCTCCCCGCGCGGGCTTGGCCAGGGCGCATTCTGGGCGTGGGTGGCGACGCTCTGGCTCACCGTGTCTCCCGTCGTGCTGGCGCTACCGGTCGCACAGTTCTGGCGGCGCGGCGAGAGCGCGCGCCGCCTGCTCGTCGCGGTCTGGGCCCTGATCGTTCTCGCCGCCGTGGTGCATTGGGACGCGGGCGGGTCGTGGGCCGAGATCCTGGTGCGGCCCGCCGCGTTCGCGCTCATGCTCTGGATGTTGCGCCCGCTCGACCCGCCCTCGGCGGAGGTCGACGCCCCGGAGGGCAGCGCCGAGGGCTGAGCGGCACACCGACCACATTATCCACTGGTAACTGCCCCGGCTCCTGACCCCGATCTCACCCGCCAGCGCGACGTCGTCAACGCGTTCTTCGCCGCCGCTCGCGACGGCGACTTCGACGCGCTCGTCGCCGTACTCGACCCCGATGTCGTGCTGCGGTCCGACGGCGGCGTCGCGCGTGCCCGCCACACGGTCGTGATCAACGGCGCGCGGACCGTGGCCGCGCAGGCGCTCACGTTCGGGCGGCTCTCCCCGTTCGCACGACCGGCGCTGATCAACGGGGCCGCCGGAGTCGTCGTCGCCGCGCAGGGACAGCCGTTGTCCGTCATGGCCTTCACCGTCACAGGCGGGAAGGTCCTCGCCATCGACGTGCTCGCCGATCCCGAACGCCTGCGGCGGCTCGACCTGACAGCCCTCGACGGCTGACAGGCGTCACGGCTGGCCCCGCCTCTCCTCCGACGGCTCTATCGGGGTGGTTGGTCCGTCCACTCGGCGGTGACCGAGATGGAGCGGCTCTCGGCGGTGAACATCACGCCGCCGTCGGCCATGACGAGGAAGTTGGTGCTCTTCACCTGGGACGTCTCAGGGTCGACGACCAGCTTGATCTTCGCCTGGTCGCGGTCGACGACGTGGGGGATCAGCAGTCCCTGCCCGCCGTCGACCGCGCCCAGGCTCTCGACGCCCGGCAGTGCGGCGATGGCCCGGTACGCGGCGGCCCGTACCCGCGGCGGGGCGGGCAGCTCTGAGACCAGCGCGCTGAGCGGGAGGAGCAGCTCCGGGTTCGTCGTGCTGGCCTCGCGGCCCTGAGCCTCGGCGATCCACGCCTTCAACGCCTCGGTGTCGGCCGGCAGCCCTCTCAGATCCTCGAAGCTCACCTCGGCGCCATCGGGCCCGAGCGTGAACGGGCCCGGGTCCTCCACCACGGCGTCCGAGTCCGGCTTCCAGCCCTTGGACCAGCGCCGGCCATCGCGCCTGGTCCAGGTCTCCCCCGCGAGTACGCGCCCGTCCACCTCCCGCCTGACGTGCCAATAGGTTCCGGAGCCTTCGGGTGTACGTTCGGCGCTGGCCGCGGCGACGAGCAGGATCTCCTTGGCCGAGGCGGGTGTGACGGTGGGGGCGGTCGCGCCCGTGGCGATCACGACGACGACGGCCGCCGCGACGGCGGTGGCCAGGCCGAGGCCCGGTACGAGCAGGCCGATACGCCTTCTCGCGCGGACCGGGCCGCGCATCCTGTTCTGGAGCCGGTGCCGGCTGCGGTCGGCCACCTCGCTGGACGGGTCCGGCTTGGCCAGTAGGGTGGCGAGCGTCTGCAGGTCATCCATGGACTGTCTCCTTGTCGATGAGATCGTGGAGTTTGGCGCGTGCCCGGCTGAGCCTGGAGCCCACCGTGCCGGTGGAGATGCCGAGCGCCTGGGCCACCTCCTGGTAGCTGAGCTGGCCCAGGGCGACGAGCAGCAGGACGTCGCGCTCGCCCCTGGACAGCGCGGTGAGCGCCCTGGCCAGCTGGGGCTGCACGCGCTGGGCCGCGACCGAGGTGACCACGCGGTTCTCGTGGCCCTCCACGGCGGGTTCGGGACCCAGGCGGGCCAGCGCCCTGTAGTGGCGTGCCTCCTTGCGCCGGTGCCTGGCCACCAGGTTGGTGGCGATGCCGAACAGCCAGGGCCGCAGGCCGCCGCGTTCCGGGTCGTACCGGTCGCGCTGGTCGAACGCCAGCAGGAACGTCTCGGCCGCGATGTCCTCGGCGGCCTGCGTGTCCAACCGGCCCGCCACGTACCGGTAGATGTCGCGGAAGTGCAGGTCGTGCACGGCGGTGAACAGCTCAGGGTCACGCCGGTACCGGGCGGCGAGCTCGGCGTCGGTCGCCTGCTCGTCCAACTCGGCGGTCAAGTCCCTGCCTCCGTCATGAGAGTGCCTTCCGGTTGGTGGTCAACGTTCACCCACCCTTCGCCGCAGCCCCGGATCGTCTTCCCACGGCACCCGTCGCCCCTGCGCGTCCAGTGCTCGTACGGCTCCCGCGATCGGCATCCGCAAGGGCTGTCCGGTCCCTGGAGAAGATCATCTGGGACTGGACAGCCCTGTGGAGACAACGCCTGCACGGGGAGGAGGTCGTGTTGAGGTTCACGGTTCACAGGCTCCGGCAACCCAAGGCCTCCCCGTGCGGCTGCGGCGGTATCTCGAACATTGCGGGCCGCGTTGACGGCTTCCCGGTGGGTGCTGATCCTCCGTCGCCGCCTCCCCGTGGACGGCTTCCAGGGGATCAGCACCCGCGAGAACTGACTAGCTGACGCCGCCCTCCGTGCTGCCGGGCTGCTCGTTCACGGCCTTCGTCAGCGAGCCCGCCGTGTGCAGCAGGGACTCCGTACGGATCTCTCGAACGTCACGCCTACGCCGGGCCCGACTGCCACGCCGACCATGCCGGCGGCTTCTCCGGGGAAGGGACGTCCTCGCTGATCTCGGTCGCCGCGAGCCTGGAACACATCGTCCACGCACTTGAGGAGGCCGAGGTCTCCTCGGCCGTCACCCGAGCGGCCAAGGAGGTCATCGATGCCGCAGTGTCAGCCGGCCACAGAGCGGACTCCCCGACCCGCCTCGCCGAGTTCCTCAGTCGCGACCGCGCGAGTGGACATCCGCCAACCCGGCACACCGACCGTGATGCAGTTGGTCAGGCTGACCATTCACCAAGTGCCGGAGACCGGCTGCTGTAAGAAAGGGTTGAGATGGGAGTGCCGGCGATCTTCGCCGGAATCCGGCGAATCTGTCTTTGACCTGATGCGCTGCGTGACGCACTGCGGTGCAAGGAGATCTGGGTGGTGGGCGCCCACTCCCTTTTAAGGAGTGGTCTTCACGAGATGGCGCAGTGTCTCGCCAAGCTCGGTCGTACACGTGGATTGCCTGTCGCCTCTGGGCTGGAGGATGCCTCGTTGCTCGGCGTCGTACAGGCCGGCGAGCTCCTCGGCGAGCTGGGGCGGAACGCCCGCCTCCACCATCGTGCCGACCCATGCGGGCTGCGGGATGGTCACCACCGTGAGCGGCCTGCCGAGAACAGCCGCCAGTTCTTCAGCCACCTGCCGTTCCGAGTACTGATGACCGTCCAGATCGATGATCTCGCTGGCCGTGGCAGGCGCCGTGAGGGATTCGGCGACCACCCTGCCGACGTCGCGTGTCGCGATCATCGGGACGGGCACATCGGCTGACGCGCCGAAGACCGGGTAGACGCCGGCCCCGAGAGCGGCGCCGAGCACCGTTTCGACCTTCTCCTGGAAGTGCGACGAGCGAATCGCGGTCAGGAGCACGCCCGTCTCGCGCAGCCGACTCTCCATATGGTGGAGCCAGCGGATGGGACCGGTGCCCTCAGCCAGCTCGGCCCCGATCGAGGACAGCATCACCACGTGCGGGACACCGCTGTCCAGGACCGCCCCGGCGATCGAGTCAGCCAGCCGGCGATGGTAGACATCGGCGTCGGCTGCCGCCGGATCCGTCGGCAGCAGGACGAACGCCCCGCGGCAATCGCGGAACGCCTCCGCCAGCGCCGCCCTGTCGCCGAAATCGGCAACGGAGACCTCGGCTCCCGCTCTGATCCAGTCTGCGCTCTTGGCCGCGTCGCGGACCACGGCTCGCACCGGTTCCCCCTTGGCCAGGAGGTCCCGGGCTGCCGCCCCGCCTACGTGGCCTGTCACTCCTGTGATCGCGTACATCGGATACCTCCGGTGGGTCGTCGAGGTGGGTCACGCCCCAGTGAACACGCGCCGAGAGAGACGATCCATATTCCGTACGCTCACTTTCATTTCTGTCCGTCTAAACTGAGGTGGTGGACCCGCTCGCTGACCTGCTCGACGGCGTCCGTGCCCGAAGTGCGGCGTTCTGTCAGGCGATCCTGGAACCACCGTGGTCGCTGCGGATCGCCGACGGTGCCCCGCTCGCCCTGGCCACCACGCTGCGCGGGCACGCCTGGATCATGTTCGGCAGGGGTGAGCCGGTGCTGATGCGCACCGGGGATGTGGCCATCATCAAGGGGCCGAATCCGTACACGATCAGCGACGATCCAGCGACTGCGCCGGAGATCATCGTCCATGCGGGCAACCGACTGACCACCATGGACAACATCGACGTCACGGACAAACTGCGGCTCGGTCCGCGCACGAGCGGACGCACCCCTGACGGGTCGGCGATCGTGGCCAGCGGGACCTACCAGGTCAGCAGAGATGTGAGCGAGCGGCTCCTGAACGCCCTGCCGGAGGTCGTGCTCGTGCCGCGGTCGAGCAAGCAGTCCCCGATCATGGAACTGCTTGCTCAAGAGGTCAACGGCGAAGGGCCTGGCCAGCAAGTCGTCCTTGACCGGCTTCTGGATCTGGCGCTGCTCGCGACCCTGCGCGCCTGGTTCGCCCGCCCCGAGGCTCAGGCACCCGGCTGGTACCAGGCGCAAAGCGATCCGTTGATCGGTCCGGCATTGCGGCTGATCCATGACGACCCGGCCCGCCCGTGGACGGTGGCCTTACTGGCAGAAAAGGTGGGCGCCTCGCGCGCGGCGTTCGCGCGCCGGTTCACCACCCTCGTGGGGGAGCCCCCCATGGCGTATCTCACCGGCTGGCGGATGGCGCTCGCCGCCGATCTGCTGCGCTCCTCCGACACCACGATCGACTCGGTCGCCCGGTACGTCGGCTACGCCAACGCCTTCGCGCTGAGCGTGGCTTTCAAACGAGTACGCGGCGTGTCCCCAAGCCGCCATCGGACGGGCAAGTAAGTACCCGTGTACAAACTGATCAGCGAGATGTCAGCGGCGGCTGACAAG
>NZ_JBEYZF010000074.1:0-15184 GCF_040645915.1 Nonomuraea sp. NPDC046570
GCTGTTCTCGTTGGATCGGATTCCGATCACAGGATCACATCGACCTGCTGCGAATCTGGCCTGGTCATCCAGCAAATGGCGGCTGCCGTACTAGGACGAAGATCGTGAGACATTTGCGAGACGATCATGAGGGCTTCTGGGCCGCGATCATGAACGGATAGGCTGCCGCTTCATGCAGCGACTTGCCCTCTTCGACTTGGATCGGACGCTCATCGACCTGGACGCCGCCTTCCTGCTGTGGGCGGAGGAGTTCGCCGAGGAACATGGGCTTGGCCGCAGGGCCGTCGCACACCTGATCAAGCTAGACCGCAGCGCGGTCCCTCACCGAGAGCTGTTCTTCACCAAGGTCTGCGAGCGCTTCGACCTGCCGATCTCGGCAGAGAAGCTGTGGGCTGTCTACCGCCGACGCATGCCCCGTCTGGTTCAGTGTTACCCGGGTGCCTTGGACGACTTGGCCGCTCTCAGAGCGGACGGTTGGCTCGTGGGGATCGTCACCAACGGCACGGCGGACAACCAACTCGGCAAGATCAAGCACACGGGACTCCTTGACGTGGTGGACGGCTACGCCCTGTCCGGAGCCGAAGGCGTTCGCAAGCCCGACACCGCCCTGTTCGAGATTGCCGCGCAGCGATGCGGCGCCGGACTATCCGAGGGCGGATGGATGGTCGGTGACAACCTCGTCGCCGACATCGGCGGAGGCCGGGCAGCAGGGCTGCGCACCATATGGATCAATCCAGCCCCTCGACACAGCCACGAGCACCAGGCTGACCACGTCGCCGGCAGCATTGAAGACGCCATCCGAGTGATACGTCATGAGGCAGGGCCGTAGAACCAACCGCCGTGACGATCGCTGACGGTGGTTGATGTTCGTAGCCGGTCGGGGCGATCGCAGCCGCAGGACCTCCTTCGTCGGCCCCACGGCACCGGTGACCGTGGCTGATGTGGCTGCGTCGCTTCTCCGGCCCTGGCGCGCACAGCAAAAGGCCCCGGTACAGGGCCGGGGCCAGGGGGTAAGCAAGTCCTATATGAGGGCGTCGTTGATCTTTCCGTTGATGTGGTCCTGCTGGCCGTCCATGCACTTGGCGTAGACGCGGAGCAGCACGTCCACGCTGTGCCCCGCGCGCTTGGCGACCTCAGGAGCCGGTACCCCAGCGTTCAGCCAGAGCGAGACGGCGGCGTGCCGGAGGTCGTACGGCCTGGCCGCCAGAGACGAGGCAGCCCGCGCAGGAGTCAGCGCCAGTTTTCGTGCCTCCTGCCAGACGTAGGAATAGGCGGAACTGGAATAGGAGCCGCCCGTTGAGGTGCGGAACAGGCGTCCGTCCTTGGCTGTGCCGTACTCCTCGATGTGCTCGCGAAGGATCGCGACGAGAGTGGGCGGGATCGGGATCTCTCGCGTCTCCTTCTCCGCCCGGTGTTTGAGGCGGCGCGATTCATGAGTCTGTTGACTGTCGGTCCACCGCTTGGTGCTCTGGGGACGAGCCTGCTCCAAGAGGAGCAGGCCCCCTCCAGACTCGGGCAGCGTGCGGTTCTTTACCCGCAGGTCCGCCGCCTCCTCTGGACGGAGCGCGGCGTAGTAGACGCTGGCGAACAACGCCTTCAGGCGAGCACCACGCTTCCTGCCCACCTTCGGAACCGCGTCGAGGAGATCCCGAGCTTGAGCCGGATTGACGACAGTTCGTGGGTCAACGACGGTGACGGCTTTCGGAGGGTTCCACTTGAGCCCATCCAGCGGATTGCTGGTGAACACCTTCTGTTCCACCGCCTGCTCCAGCAGGTGACGAAGGACGGCCCGCTTACGCCGTACCGTGTTGGCTCCAGCTATGTCGCCCGCGAACGTCACGCCGATGGCATCGAGGGCTAGTACTCCAGTGACACTTCGCGATCATGATTGGGATCTGCGCTGGTAGTGGCAGCGTCGGGCGGTGGCTTGATGGTGGCGGCGCCATTGTGACCAGTGCAGAACGTGCCGGGTGGTGCTGTAGCGGGTGAGGATGAGTACGGCCAGCAGCCGGCGGATCTCGGGCATGGTCAACGCGATATGTTCCTCGTCGCATGGCCGTTGGGTGGCGGCAATGGCGGCCAGGAAGGCCAGGGCGAGCATGGCCAAGGTGATGTGCCGGTGCCAGGCAGTCCAGCCGCGCACCTGGTAGTGGTCCAGCCCGGCCTGGCCCTTGGCGGCCTGGAAGGACTCCTCCACCGCCCACCGGACACCCGCGATCTTCACCAGGGCCGTCAGCGGCATCGGCGTGGGTGCTTAGCAGCGGTAGAAGGCGAGCTCGCCGGTGGTCAGGTTACGGCGGATGAGTAACCACCGGTACCCCTCAAGCGCGGCTTCGTCGACGCGCGCCCAGGCCCAGGCGTACCAGCGCGGGCCCTTGGCGCCCTGACCGGCGCGGTAGCGGTGCCAGTGCCGATCGGCCACGTCGGCGGCGATATCGGCCGCGCTGCGGTCGATCCCGTCCAGGTTCACCCGCCGGTTGCCCGCGATCGCCAGCACGTAGCCGATCCGGCGTTGCTCCAGCAGGCCACGCAGGCGCGGGTCTTGACCCGTAAACCTCATCACCGCTCACCCACCGCGCCGACAGCCCGGCATCCAGCGCGCCGGCGATCATCTCCGCGGCCAGGACCGGCTTGGTGGCGAAGGCCGTCTGGTCGGGCACCCCGGCCTTGACGCACCGGGCGGCATCGGCCAGCCAGGAGTGTTCGGGCAGGTAGAGCCGCCGGTCCACCAGCGCGCGTCCCCGCGCTGTGGTGTAGGCCAGGAACACGCCGACCTGGCTGTTCTCGATCCGCCCCGCGGTGCCGGTGTACTGCCGCTGCACCCCGGCCGAGCCGACGCCCTTTTTCAGGAAGCCGGTCTCGTCCACGATCAGCACCCCGTCCTGGCCGAGCTGTTCGATGACATAGCCGCGCACGTCATCGCGTACGGCGTCGGCGTCCCAGCACGCGGTGCGCAGCAGGCGTTGCATGGCCTGCGGCCCGGTCAATCCGGCGTGCTCGGCCAGATTCCAGCAGTTCTTCCGCTCGAGGTCGGACAGCAGTCCACGGACGTAGGCGGTGGCGGTCCGGCGCGGCTCGATCCGGCCGAAGCGCCCGGCGACCCGGCCCATCAGGTCGTTGAAGGTGACCATCCAGCCGTCAGCGTCTACAGTGTCGGCCACGGCCATCACGCGATCTTCAGATATCTTCACAAACTCCGAATGATCGCGTGCTGGCCGCCTCTATGCGACCTCAACCAGCAAGATCGCGAAGTGTCACTGGAGTACTAGACGCAGCGTCACCGTCTCCCCCAGCGCTGTCAGCGGCAGGGAGGCCTTCTCCAGCCAGCTCAGCGCGGCGGCCTGGGATCCGGTCAGTTCGGCACGCCGGCTGTTCGGCAGGAGCGCGTGAGACCGTAGGGCCGCACGCACATCGTCTGGATTCGGTCGGCCAGGAACGTCACCCACCAGGGCGGGTAGCAGCGAGAGCAGAGCGTAGGCGTCCGTCTCGCGGGTTCTGACCGCCGAGGTCCGCCAACGGCACAGGACATAGGACTGAGCAAATTCCGGGAAGAGGGACCGGATGGCTCGGGTTCCGCCATCGACGCAGGGAGCCCGGTGTCGAGATCGAACGCCTCGCCTTCACGCGTGGCTGTCAAGAATCAACCGAGACTGGCAGCCTGTCCATCGATCGGAGAAAGCCTAGGTCAACCGAGCGAGAGCCGAATGAATGAGAAATTTCTCTACGGTTTCAAGGCCGGTCCGCCTGCGGCGACCCGGCGCGTCAGGGCGGTCGCGGGCCGCGCTGCGGCTCTTCGGCCGGTCGCGGCCAGCGCCGCCCACGCTTCGATTCTCCGCCACATTGGATCAACCTTGCGGTCGAGACAACTGGGGGATGGCTCTTCGTTGATCGCTATCTCGAGACTCGGCGCCACCCCACGACCGATCCGATGGCCGCTGAGCGTTGATCGGACCACTTGGATCGCCGGCGGGCGGCCTGTCCAGGTCACTGCTCAGCTCGTGCGTCGAGGCGCTGCCGTTGAGACCGAGGGATTGCTTCACCTCGTGAAACATCGACACTGTTTCGCAAGAGCTGCTCGATCCGCGGATTGCGTCCCTTGGAGAGCCCCACACTCTGCGCACCGATCAGTTATGGCACTGCAGACCCAGGTATTGAGTCAGGACCAGCGTGATCAACCCGTCATTCACAGGGGTCGAATTTCTCACGACCGCCGAAATATTCCGACCACTCACGGTTGCCGAGCAGGTTCTCCCAACGTTCCGGGGTGAGCATCAGCCCAGAGTCCTTTCCAGCATCGGAACAGGCATCAAGAAGCGGGCTTCCGCTGATTCCAGCGATATCCCACGAAATTGCGCCCTGTCCTGACGTTCCTATCATGGCCACATCGCCGCCATGACTAATCGCCACTTCATTCACCACCCGACTCGACTCTTTAAGTGAAGCCAAAGCCTTTGGATGAGCAGGATCCCCCAATGTCCACAGTGTCGTTAGCCCCTTCAGCGTGCTCGTAAGCGCCAAGCGAGCGTCAGGCGTAAGCGCAACAGAGTTCACCTCACGCCCATCATCAGGAAAAGATCCGACCACATCCGGCTTACTCGGATCCCGAAAATCCCAAAGGCGCACCGCGGCAGGAGGATCGCCGCCGGTTACCGCAACAAGTCCATCTGCACCGATCGCAGCGCTGTGCACGTTCTCCAATACCGCCACCCGCCTTGGGCTGGAGTAGTCGGCAAGATTCCAAACATGACCTTTTCCACCACTGGCGATTATTGCGATACGACCATCAGCGGACAGCGCCAGTCCTTGAATCCACACATTGCCATCCCGCAACACGCCGCGGCGGGTCGGTCGCGATTGATCGCGGACTGTCCACATCTCTACCGCACCGCTATCGAAGCCAGCCAAAACGAGGGCGCCGTCGGGCGTGATCGCCATATGTTGAACCGCGCTGCGCTCAGGGGAGTCGAACTCCCACTCCTTCGACGGAGTAGATTGATCGTCCAGGTCCCAGACAATCACTGCACCACTGTGATCTCCGGTGATCGCCGTACTTCCATCAGGAGTTAGCACTGCTGCGGTGACGTACTCCTTGTGCCCCTCCAGTCGCGCCCGGGGGCTCCATTGCTGGCCTGAACCTGACGACAGTAGGCGCCATACTGTCGTGCCTTGCTCCAGGTCGCCGGATATCGCGGTACGCCCGTCTCCGCTCATAGCAATTGCGCCGACATTACTAGTGCCGGCTAGTTCTTGCTTGCGCGCGGAGAGCAGGATGTCGGACAATGCCGACTCCGTGTATTTATTGGAGCTAAGTTTTACTGCGGCCGCCCCTAAGGCCAGGGCCGCAGCCGGATTCGAGTCACGTTGGTCCACTCCCTGAAGTGCCAGCTTAAGCGCACTAGCAGTTCGTTGGTCGCCGCGGCACTGCAGCACAACGATGCCAGATCCTATCAAGATGGCGCACAAAGAAGACACGACGACCCAAAGAGCCCAGGAACGTCGGCCGGCCCGATGCCCATCGTTCATTTGCAGGTCACCATTCTCCTCTGAAGCCTCACGGCTTTCCAGGCAACACGGGCCAAAAGCGCTCTGACAAACGACCAGCGAAGAGACCGTGCGCCGCCCTTCATGGCCTCGACGCCATAGGAGTAATGGTCATGAAGCCATATCTTGGGAAGTACTGCACCTTCATCCACTGCCCAGGATTACCGGTTACCTTCTTGCGCCATTCGTCATTAATCGCGGAAATATCGGCCTTTATCGCCCAGTTGGCGATGGAGGTCGTGATGCTACAGAATACTCCCGCTACGCCGGCATGCTTTTCCGCCGCAGGAAGGACGGATGCTATATCCACAGCCCCACAGGCTGCTCCCAAATCACCATCCCAGTCGTTCTCCAGCTTGTCCTTGATCCAGGCCTGGGCGGGCGAATAGTAGTCGGTGCATTGCAGAGCGGTCGGCCCCGGCTTCTTGCCTGACCCCTTCTTTAGCGGGTGAGGGGCTTGGGCGCAGACTTCAGTTGGCTCATCCCCGCATCCTTGCATTTCTTTATTCTTTATGCATTTACGGAAGAATTCGGCCAAATTACCGCAACCTTCTACGCTGGGTGCCCCAAGCGTTTTTTTGCTCTTCTGTAGACAGTCGAGCTGAATATCGGTGATCTGGTGACAGTCGGCTGCGGCCGAACCCTGCCAGAGGCATAGCTGAACATCGTGCGCGACATCAGCGCAAGTCTCGGCAGTTTGCCCATAGCCGGTCTTCTTATCAGTGAGGAATCCCGAATATCGGCACTGCGAGTATTTCTCGCGGACAAGCTCGCACTCATACTGTCCGAGCCCAGGGCGGCATTCTTCATATTGATGAGTGGCCTCCACGCATATTTTTTCCGCGTCATCCGCATAGGTGCGCCTGCACAGTCCATATTGCTGATTGCCTTCTACGCACACGTAGCGCTCATTGGTCGTCTTGCCGCGGCAGTCGCTGTAGACCTCATTTGCCTCGCCGCAAATTCTTGCGCCTACTTTGAGATAGTTGCATGCAGCGTTGACACCCTGCGTCTCGCAGTCAATCTTTTTCTTTTTGCCATCTCGACAGTTGATATAGGAATCTGTACCGGCCTCACAGGCCTCCTTCTCGCCCTGACTTGTAAAGCCCTTGACGCAATCGTCGTTAAAGGCATCCCCTTCGTTGCAGTTCTTCTTACTGTGCTTCTTCTTGCATTCCTTCATCCAGCCATTTGAACCAACGGGCGGCCCTGATTTCGTGCCGCTCTTCGTCTTCGTCTTCGTCTTTGTCTTTGCCTTTGTCTTCTTCTTCGACGCATGGCCGTCGGGATCGACCTGCGTGAGGGGATTGTCGTTGGCGTAGGTGTAGCGATTGAGCTGAACGGATGGGTCCGGGTTCTGGGTAAGGGTGTCGCGGGAGATGAAGCTTCCGGTCGTGGGCTGGTACCAGCGGGCGGCCATGTTGACCTTGCCTGTTGAGGGGTCGGTGTAGCCGCCCTGGTATCCGAGCGTGTGTACCGTTTGCCCGGTGCGGGCAGTGACTTCGCCGAAGGGGTTGTAGGCGACGGAGTCGATCAGGCTGGTGCCGGTAGCGGTGAAGGCGCCGATGAGGTCGCCGCGCAGATCGCAGAACGCGAGCTGCGCGCCCGCTCCGTCGGAGAGGCCGAGAGTACGGCCGAGGGCATCCCGCCCGAACATCGCTGTCTTGATTCCAGTGGTGTTGTCAGTGACAGCGACGATGTTGTTAGTGACCCCATCGTAGGTCATTAGCTGGGTTTTACTTCTGTAGGTGCGGGTCTCGACCCGGTCCAAGGCATCGTAATCATATTGAACGCCATCATCGTTAATGAGGCGATCGAAGGCGTCGAACTTGCTGATCCGAACTAAACCGCCGCCCTCTTCGGCCAGCGTGCCCCGAGCACTATAGGCATAGGTCCGCCCATCACCCGCGGTGAGGCGGTTCCGCTCGTCATAGCTGTAGGTCTTGTCCCCAGCCTTGATGCGGTTCCCTGCCGCGTCCCAGCCGTAGTCGGTCTTCACCCCGTCAGGCCCGGTCCACGAGGTGAGCCTGCTGGCCCAGTCGTAGGTGTAGGTGTTGGTGCCCGCGCCCGCTGTACCAGCTGTGGTCTTGGACGTCATGTTGTCGTCCAAGTCATACCCATAGCCGATCGACGCGATCAACGCCGACGAAGAGGTGGCGAGCTCGTCCTTGGTCAACCGGTTGAGGGCGTCATAGGTATACGTCCTCCGCGCACCTCCGGCGCCATAGGTCATCCCGGTAAGCCGGTTGGCCTTGTCATAGTCGTAACCGATGGTCGTAGCCGAGACTGGGTCCACAGACTGCTTCAGCCGGTCAGCATTGTCCCAGGTGAAGGTGGACGTACCCGTGGCATCTGTCCGCTCCACCAGCCGCTGGTTGGCGTCATAGGTGTAGACGTTCAGATCGCCCACCGTAGCGCTGCTGCTCTTCAGCAGTTGGCTGCGGTCATTCAACGTGAACGTCAGATCATTGGCGGCGATCATACGCCCGGCCAGGTCATAGCCGAAGGTCTTATCCTCAGTTGCCACCTCGGCGCCGGAGCCGGCTTGCTTGATGAGCCGGTTCAACTCGTCGAAGACGCGCTCTACGCGCACCCCGCCCGGCGCCACGCTGGAGACTGGATTCCCACCTGCGTCATAGCTGACAGTCCAGGTGCGATCGGCAGGGTTGGGATGTTGCGCCGTCTGCGGCTCGATGACCGACTCGACCAGACCGAGACTGTTGTAGCTGGTATAGGTCGAGTGCCCTCGGCCGTCGGTCGACCTGGTCTGCGCGTCGGCGGCGTCGTAGCCGAACGAACTGGTGATCTTCTCGCTAGCCGAGATCGGCTCGACCAACTCGGTCAACCTGCCCACGGCGTCGAACGCCCGCGTAACCGTATGCCCGTTGCCCGACGTGCTGGTGATCGGATTGCCTGCCAGGTCGTAGTCGACCTTCTTCGTCCGAAGCAGTGTGCCGGTGGCGTCCAGCTCACGCGTCTCAGTCTTGCGACCCGCGAGGTCATAGACAGCCTGAGAGATCAGCCCGAGCGCGTTGGTGGTCGTGGTCGGCCGCCCGGCCAGGTCGTATCCGAACGTGGTGGCGTTACCGAGCCCATCGATGTGCTTGATCAGTGCACCCGTCGCGTCGTACTCACGTGTCGAAGAATCTCCAGTCGGCCTGGTGGTCCTGGTCAACCGGTCGGCGTCGTCGTAGGCCAGCTTGGTGACATAGATGCCCTGAGTCGGCTTGCGCTCGATCGTGCTGAGCGTGATCTGCCTGCCCAGATCGTCGTAGGTGGACTCGGATCGAGCCCCCGTCGGGTCAACCGTCCACAGCGCCTCACCGAGCAGGTCGTAGCCAAAGGACCAGGTCCCGGCCGCCGCTCCTGCCGCCGCCGGATCGGTCACCCGCACCTTGCGGCCCAACGCGTCGTAGGTGGCGACAGTGCTCTGACCGCGCGGGTTGGTCACCTTGATCAACTGGCCGGCGGGGTCGTACTCGGCATGCGTGGCCGGGGTGATCGGCTGACCGCCAGGTGGCGTGTAGGTGGGCGCGGTCTGCGTGACCATACGACCGGCACGGTCGTATGCCACCGAAGTGGTACGCCCTTCCGGATCCACTTGATGCGTACGCTCACCGAAAGTGCTGTAACCCACCTTCGAAGCGGGCCGCTCACTGACCGGCGCTCCCCCATGACGTTCCACCTGTACGGCAGGCATCTGCAACAGGACCGGCAACCCCAGCGCGTTGTAGGACACCGAGGTGGTGAAGTCGGCCGGATTCGCGCCCGCGGCGTTCCCACGCGGATCGGTCACCGCGGTGACCAGGCCACGATCATCAACGGTCATCGTGGTCACCAGATCAGCACCGTCGTTGTGGACGGTCTGCCAGATCGGCTGGTTCAGCACGTCATAGTCAACCTCGGTCACTTCAGTACGGCTTGCGCCCGCCCCGGTCCTGGTCATCTTGATCGCGTTACTGTTGGCGTCGTAGACGAAGGCCGTCCGTCGCGCCAGCGTGTCGGGGTCGACCACCTGGGAGGTGACCCGACCGGCTGCGTCATAGACCGCTTCTACTCGTGTCGTGCCGCCCCCGGTAATCTGGCGGGTCATCTGCCCAGCGGCGTCGTACGTCCTCGAATCCAGCACGACGTCCCGGCCGACGGTGGAGTCGTTGAGCCTTGCTCCCTTGGCGACCGCTTCGAACGGCAGGTCGTCGGCGTAGTAGGTGTACGCCGTGGTACGCCCTATCGCATCGGTCTTGGACGCAAGCCGGCCGGCCAGGTCATAGGCGATCGACTCCAGCACCACATCCCTCGCCGCCTCCGGCGCCAGCGGACTGCCAGTCCACCCCTTCAGCACCGTGGTGGCCTGCTGGCCGCGCGGAGTGTAGGTGTAGGCGACAGTCGTACCACGTGCGTCGGTGGAGCTGATCTTCTGGCCCTTGTGGTCGTAGGCGAATTTCTGCACTCCGCCCTCAGGGTCGGTGATTGTCTCCTGCCGGCCGTAGGTGTCGTAGGTGACGCTGGTCGTCCGCGCCGCGTCCCCGCCGGTCAGATCCTGGTTGGTCTCGCTGAGCACCAGCCCGTCGGCGTCATGGGTGGCCGACCAGCGCAGCGTGTGTGTCTTGCCGGTGATGTCGTTCTTCAGGCCCGGCCCGGTCTTGGTGAGCACCCTGCCCAGCCTGTCGTAGGTGATCGTGGTGGTGACACCCTCAGGATGCGCGTCGGAGATCTCCGTGCTGGTGAGCATCCGGCCGAGCGCGTCGTGGGTGTACTTCTTGACCAGCCCCGACGGGCTCTTCTCCTCGATCAGATCACCGGACGCGGTGTAGGCGAAGGTGGTCTCGTTGCCCTTGAAGTCCCTGGCGGACTTCACCAACCCGGCCAGTGTGCTGCCTCCGCCGACTGCCGGCTCGCTGCCGTCAGTGTAGGACTTGATCGAGGAACGGCCGACCGGGAAGTCGGCGGTGACCGGGGTCGTGACCTTGGTCTCCTCGCCAAAAGTGTTATGCGTCCACGAAGTCTTGTAGGACTCGTCCGTCGCCGAACCTGACCGCGCGTCACGCTGCGCGACCTTCACATCGTTACGCGGATCGAACGGCTTATCCACGTCCACGAAATAGGAGTAGTACTCCGTGTAGCACTTGTCCGCGCTCCGGCACGTCTTCCTCGACAGAAGGTTCCCGCGCTCGCTGTACGCCAGCTCCATCGCGTTGCCGTTGGCATCGATCACCTTGGCCGGGTAGCCGCCGATGTCATAGGCCCACTTGGTGGTCGCCCCGACCTGGTCGGTCTGCGACACCTGCCGCAATCCGCGCTGCGCGTCAGCCACATAGGTGACCACACCGTTGTGCGGGTCGGTCACCTTCACCGTCATGAACGTCGACAGCGTCGTCTGCTTCTCGTACACCGGGTCCGACAGCGTCCACTTGCCGCCGTTGGCGTCGGTGTGCGTGGCCAGCCGCCCCCCATCGGGATTGTAGGTGTTGACCGACCAGGCCCGCCCCGAAGGCAACGTCACCTGGGTCAGCTGCGGCTGCGGCGTCATGGCCGCAAAGTGGCGCTGCACGGCGGCGGCCGACAGCGGCTTGCCGTACACCGCGACCTCATCGATGTCGCCGTTGAAGGGGAAGACCGCGGACGCGCTGGTCGTGTACGGCCAGGCCGGAGAGGCGTGGCCGGAGCCGATCCGGGTCACCCTCATGTCGCCGTGGTCGATCGTCCCCGTCAGGGTGCCCACGGGGACGCCGTCCAGGTAGAGCGTCTGGGCATGCTCCGGCGGCGTCAGGCTGCTGGCGGGCTTGGTCTCCGTCGCCGACAGCACCACGTGGTGCCAGCCGCCGTCGTTCACCGTCCCGGGGGAGGTGATCGGCGTGTACGCGATGGTGGAGGGTCCGGTGGAGAACTGGCCGCGCAGCTTGCCGTCGGTGCCCACGTAGACCAGGGGGATGGACGAGGACGTGTTGGTGGCGGGCCAGGATGGCGTGTCGTCAGCCTTGCCCTGCATGCCGATGATCGTGCCGGAGGCGGTGGTCTTGAACCACGCCTCGACCGCCACCTCGCCACCCTGGGCGTTGACGGCGTCGGGCGGCAGCTGCACGTAGGTCGAGGTCGCCGCGCCCTTGAAGCGCATCGCGGTGTCCGGGGACCCGGTCAGCGCGCCCGGAACCCGGGTGACCAGGTCGGCCGGGGTCGTGCCGGCCAGCTTGGCCTGCTCCTCGGTGATGTTCCAGCCCGCCGCCGAGACCACCGGGGTGCCGGTACGGGTCTCGGCCTCGTTCAGCCGGTAGTAGTAGTCCGGCCGCGAGTCGGTGATCACGCTCTTGTACCGCGAACCCGCGGCGTAGGTGTAGGTGTTGCAGGCGGTCGCGGAGGTCGGCGGGCAGACCTTGGTCAGCTGGTCGCCGTCGTAGGTGTAGGTCCAGGTCAGCGGCGAGCCGTCGACCGGGTCGGTGGACACGCTGGCCACGTGGTTGCCCTGCCAGGTGAAGGTCAGCGATCGGCCGCCGACCGCGGTCACCTTGGTCAGCTTGCCGTCGCCGCCGCGGGTCAGCTCCTGCGCCCGCCCGCGATGGTCGGTGATCTTGACCAGGCGGCCGGCGGCGTCGAACCAGTAGGAGGTGGCCGACTTGTCCATCAACCGCCAGCCACCCGCCTGCTCGGCGGCCAGGGTGGCGAAGGTGCCCTGCGGCGGAGCGTAGTTGCCGTTGCCCGTCGGGGCGAAGCGCATCTGCTCTCCGCCGGGGTAGGTCACCAGCAGGTTCCCGGTCGGCTCCGGCTCGATCCGCATGTCCCAGCGGGTCGTCCACCCGGCGCCGAACATGCCGTCCGTGCGGGGGTCGAGGCTGTTGTAGGTACGGCTGACCGACAGCGGCGGGCCGACCACCGCCACGGAGGCGTCGGTCGCGGTGTGGGCGTAGTTGCCCGAGGTGTGGTTGAACTCGCGGCCCTGCGTCCCCGCAGCCAGCAGGCCGTTGATGTTGCCCTGTTCGACCACGGGGGTGAAGGTCCGCCAGGAGGAGGTCACGGTGGTGTAGGTGGTGGCCGCCTTGGCCATCCACGAATACGTCTCACCCCACTTCAGGCGCCTGTCGTTGACCTGCCAGGTGCCCTCCTTGGACCACTCCTGGGAGGCCTCCGCGGAGTCCTTGCACCAGCGCCAGTTCGGCGCGGAGCCCGCACAGATCTGGAACCAGTACTTGACCTCACCCTTGTTGAACGGCCGTGCGCTCGCCGACAGCACCGGGCTCAGGGTGCCCACCTGGCTGTTGTCGGACGGGGAGAAGGTCTCGAACGGCAACGCCGCCACGGTGGCGTAGATCCACTCCGACCACGGACCCGACACGCCGGAGGTGGTCGTGGCCCGTGCGCGCCAGCGGATCTGCCAGCCGTCCTTCAGCTTCTCGGCCGGGACGACCGCCCAGGCGTTGCTCCCGGAGGCGTGGTCCTTGTCCGAGGAGCCGGACCAGATCTGACCCGTGCCCTGGTCGGGCTTGGCCGGGTCGTGCTCCACCTCGACGTTGAGTTTGGCGGACCGGTTCTCCGGGTCGGTGACCTTGGCGTACATCCACGGGGTCAGGGATTCCGCCGTCCATGACGTGGCGCCTCGGATCGCCGGGCTCATGCCGAGGCCGTCGATGCTGGGCTTGGTGAGGTCGACGGTGGCGTTCTGCCAGGGTGACCAGGCGGCCTCGACACCGGTGGTGGTGATGCCGCGCACCCGCCAGCGGATCTTCATTCCGTCGGTGAGTTTTCCGGCGGGGACCTGCACCCAGGCGTTGCCGCCGGAGGGGTAGGAGGTGGTGCCCTTGCCGGACCAGATGATGCCGGTGCCCTGGCTGGTGGCGGCAGGGTCGTGCTCGACCTCCGCGCCGAGGAACAGCTTCGCCCCTGCGGGGTCACTGACCTGCCCGTACAGCCATGGGGTGACTGAGGCGAGCGTCCAGGTGTCGGTGCCGCGGGTGGCGGGGACGGCGCCGAGGCCGTTGCCCGCTGTACCGCTGACCACGATCGTGGCCGTCTGCCACTGCGACCACGGGCCTGCCACCCCAGTGGAGGTGGAGGCACGCACTCGCCAGCGGACCAGCCAGCCGTCCTTCACCTTGCCAGCGGTAACTGCGGGCGTCTGCAACCAACACCTGCTGACGGTGGAACACCCGGTGGTGGACAGTTCTCCGGAGCCGGACCAGATCAATCCCGTGCCCTGTGCGGGAGCAGACGGATCGTGCTCGACCTGAGAGTCCAGCCGAAGAGTCCGCGACTCCGAGTCGACGCCATAGGCGGAGAACGACGGCTGGGCGGACGACACGGTCCACAGCCCCGACATCGACTGGCCGGGGGACGCCGACAGCTCCGACACCACCGGCTTGGAGGTGTCGACCCGTCCGGCCTGCCATTCCGACCACGGACCCGCCACTCCAGTGGAGGTGGAAGCACGCACGCGCCAACGGATCAGCCAGCCGTCCCTCAGCTTGCCCGCGGTTACGGCAGGCGTCTGCAGCCAGCATCTGCTGGTGGTGGAACACCCGGTGATCGACAGCTCCCCGGAGCCGGACCAGATCAGGCCCGTGCCCTGGCTGGCGGCTGACGGGTCGTGCTCGACCTGTGCCTCCAGGCGAAGCGTCCGCGACTCCGAGTCGGTGCCGTAGGCGGAGAACGACGGCTGAGCGGAAGGCAGTGCCCATAGTCCGGAGGTGAGCTGCCCTGGAGAGGCAGACAGCTCCGACACCACCGGCTTGGACACGTCCACCCGCCCGGCCTGCCACTCCGACCACGGACCCGCCACCCCGGAGGAGGTGGAGGTACGAATCCGCCAGCGAATCAGCCAACCGTCCTTCAGCTTGCCCGCGGTTACGGCAGGCGTCTGCAACCAACACCTGCTGACGGTGGAACACCCGGTCGTGGACAGATCACCAGAACCAGACCAAATCGCTCCCGCGCCCTGCCCGGCAGCCGACGGGTCGTGCTCGATCTGCGTGTCCAGCCGAAGCGTCCGCGACTCCGGATCAACGCCATAGGCGGAGAACGACGGCTGCGTCGACGGGAACGCCCACAACCCGGACACCGACTGACCCGGAGAAGCCGACAACTCGGAGACGACAGGCTTGGAGGTGTCGACCCGCCCGGCCTGCCACTCAGACCACGGGCCCGACACCCCAGTCGAGGTGGAAGCACGTACGCGCCAGCGGATCAGCCAGCCATCCTTCAGTTTGCTCGCCGTGACCACGGGAGTCTGCAGCCAACACCTGCTGACGGTGGAACACCCGGTCGTGGACAGATCACCAGAACCAGACCAAATCGCTCCCGCGCCCTGCGCAGGAGCCGACGGGTCGTGCTCGATCTGCGTGTCCAGCCGAAGCGTCCGCGACTCCGGATCAACACCGTAGGCGGAGAACGACGGCTGCGTCGACGGGAACGCCCACAATCCCGACGCCGACTGACCCGGAGAAGCCGACAACTCGGAGACGACAGGCTTGGAGGTGTCGACCCGCCCGGTCTGCCACTGCGACCAGGGACCGGCCACCAGAGCACCCGGAGATTCGGTGGACTGCACCACCGCCCGGACCCGCCACCGGATGAGCCAGCCGTTCTGCACTCCCGACGCGGAGGGAGACATATGCGAAGAAGAACACGGCTGTCCGGTGAAGCAGGTCTGCCCAAA
>NZ_JBEYZF010000075.1:0-13796 GCF_040645915.1 Nonomuraea sp. NPDC046570
GTCTACCAGGAGCTCTGCTACGTCATGAGGGGAAAGCCGGACCCGCGATCATGTTGTGACCAGCCATCCGCCACCAGGGATGGAAAAGGCTCACTCCTGAACAGGCCGTGAATCGTTCAGGGAGTACGGCGCATCCTGGAAATCGCACCATCGCGACGGGCAGCAGGGCACCGAGAAACCCGAACTGGGCTTGGCTCTGGATCATCTGTGGGACGCCGAGGCGGGAGCCCTGGATGGAGTGGTAGGCCATGAAGAGGCCGCCGACGAGATGCCGAGCAAGATGGTGGCTATCGCCCAGATGAGGTCCAGCCCGATGGTCACCGCGAGGACGCCGTTCACGAAGCCGATGATCTGGACGTTGCTGGAGAGCCAGATCGTGAACAGGTGCCGGGGTATTGCCGTGGCTTTCTCCGGCGGGGATGTAGTCGATGGAGTGTCGCTCGATCGCGCCGCTGAATGCCTGCGGGCGCTCCATGGTCAGGTCTCCTGAGGGACGATGGCGGACAGGGCCTGGATCTCCCGCGAGTCATCCGCAACCGGCGCGTCCTCGGCGGAGAACTTCGCGACCAGCACGTCGCTCACCGGGTCGAGCCAGAGGTACTGGCCGAAGATGCCGACGCCGTAGAAGCTGCCGTGATCGTCGCCCGGCACCCACCACTGGTTCTTGTAGGTGCCGTGACGGGCGGCGTCGGGTTCCTCTCCGGTGTTGAACTGACCACCGCTCCGAGTGCGCTCGATCCAGGAAGCCGGGATGACGGCCTGCCCATCGCGGTGTCCATGGTCGAGCACGAGCCGCCCGAACCGCGCCAGGTCCCGTAGCCGCATCCCCATCCCCGCGCACGCGTAGGGGGTGCCGAACTCGTCGACGGTGATGAAGGCGTCGGCTTCTGCGCCGATGCGCGACCAGATGTAGCGTGTCATCAGTTCCCGGTAGTCCAGGCCCGCGGCACGCTCGAGAACCCACGCGAGCACGTCGGTAGTGCCCGAGCAGTACTGGAAGCCCGCTCCGTGCGCACCGGCACCATGGAGTCCTGCCAGGAACTGGCGGGTGCCCACGACATCACCCGGTCGGCGGGGCCGCCATCCCGCGGCACGATCGCCCGCGTGAACCTCCGCCTCCGGGTTCAGATAGGCCATGTCATAGTGCGGCGCCGCCGTCATGTCCAGCAGTTGCTGTACAGCGGCACCACCGAACGAGCCACCGGCCAGTTCGGGGACGTACTTGGAGGTCGGCGAGGCCAGATCGACCAGGCCCTCCTCGACAAGGCACCCGGCGAGCATGCCGCAGAACGACTTGGAGATCGACATGACGATGTGCCGCGTCTCTGGCGTGAATTCGTTGACATAGCGCTCGAAGAGGATCTGCTCGCCCCGCATCACCAGCAGGGCATCCGTGCGGGTACGCGTCAGGAATTCCTCCCCGCTAATCTCCGTGCCCTCTCCCCACGGCAGGGTAAGAGTGCTCCACTCCAGCGGCTGCTCGGCAAGGCCGAACTCGCGCGTCGGGCCGTCACCGCGGGGTACGAGAGCGCAGCGCACCATCTGCTCCACGTGGTGCAGGCCGTGGCGGTGGTAGGGCGGTGTCACCCAGTCGCGATGGTCAGCATTCATGCCGACGATGGTGGCTTCCGGCCTATCCCCATGTCCAAGACCTAGTTTTCGGCAGTATCCATGCCCGATCGGTATAATGAGAGGCTATGGAGCTGCGTCACCTGCGGTATTTCCTGGCTGTGGCCGAGTGCGGGACGGTGACGGCGGCGGCCGTCCGCCTTCACGTGGCGCAGCCGGCGATCTCGCGGCAGCTCCACCGGCTCGAACGCGATCTCGGTGTGGCGCTGTTCACCCGGAACGGGCCGCGTCTGGTGCTGACGCATGCCGGGCGCCAGATGCGCGACGTTGCCGCCGACATCGTGACCCGAGCCGATCGGGCGGCCATGGTCGCGCAACAGATGGCAGGCGGGTTGTTGACGCGTGTCGTGGTCGCCGCCGCGCCGACGACGATCGAGTATGTCCTGGCACCGTTTGTGGCCACGCTTTCCCCGAGTGATCCATTCGTTTCCGTCGACTCGGTCGCCCCTGATGGCGTTCACGAGGCGGTGCTGGGCGGGCACGATCTGGGCGTTGCCGCGACGGCACCCCCGACGGGACGACTGGTCTGGACGCGCCTGACCAGCGTGCCGCTGCGCGCTTACGTCGCGCCTGATCACCCGTGGGCTCGGCGACGGACTGTGCCGCTGGATGAGTTGGTGCATGCACCGCTCCTCGTCCCACCGCCCACCGACCCGACCCGCCTCGTGCTGGACGAGGCCGTAGCCCGGGAGCAACTGCGCTACGACCGGTACGAGCAGATCGCCTGGCCGCCGCTAAGCCAAGCCCTTGCCGTGGCCGGACGTGGCGTGGCGGTCGTCACGAATCTCGAGCAGTTCGGTGCTCGCCCGATCGTCGTCACCGACTGTCATGACCAGAAGGTCCTCCTGACCATTCACGCCTGTTGGGACCCGGACCACTACGCCGCGACCGCGCTGACTGAGTTCGCCGCGCGCTTGGCCGCATTCGCCGACACCGAGGTGCGGTCGGCAGCTCACGCGTTCAGTTAGCACGCCCCGAGCAAGTCGCCTGCTGAATCAGCGCGCGAAAGAGACGATCTGCTTGACGCGGCCGTGCGCAACAACGCCGCCCAGGAGCTGTCACGCCCCCCAAGGTGCGCACTCATGCGCAACCAGGAGACTTGCCCTTACCAATCATTGACCTCAACAATCATTGTATGTTCCCATTAATGGCTATGACGCCAGAACGATTGATCCGCCCAGCTTCGATCGCCGTGATCGGCGCGTCCTCCCAGCGCGTGACCGCGGGCAACGAAGTCCTGGCGAACCTGCGCGAGGAACGCTTCCCCGGCGACATCCACGTGGTGCATCCCACCGCATCCCAGATCGACGGCATCGCCACGACGCCGAAGATCGGGCGGCTTCCTCCAGGAGTGGATGTCGCCGTCATCGCCCTGCCCGCGCCGAAGGTGCTCGGCGCGCTGCGAGAGTTGGAGCTCGCCGGGTGCGCCGGTGCTGTGGTGCCGTCCGCCCGGTTCACGCCGGAGGTCACCGACGACCTCAGGGCTTACCTCGGCGAGACCCGGTTGATGGTGCACGGCCCGAACAACATGGGGATCATCAACCTGACCGACAGGGTGCCCCTCTGGACCCAGCGCGGGGGGATCTCCCGGCTCAACGCGGGCAACGTCGCTCTCGTGGCGCAGTCCGGGGCCGGGTCGATCTTCGTCCCCCGCTCGACCCGAGACGGCGTCTACTCGAAGATCCTGTCGACGGGCAACGAATGGGGTCTGACGACCGCGGACTATGTCGAGTGGCTCAGCCAGGACGACGCGACGGAGGCCATCGGCCTCGTCCTGGAGTCGATCGCGGACTTCGCCCGTTTCCGTCACGCGATCTCCCTCGCCCGCTCGGCGGGAAAGCCGGTGGCTGTTCTCCACGTCGGGCGGAGTGCCGCCGGACAGCGCGCGACCACCGCCCACACCGGCGCGCTCGCCACGCCCGACGACTTCTACTCGATGCTCTTCGACGAGCTGGACCTCCCGCGCGCCAACGACTACGACGAGCTGGCGGCCATCATGGAGGCGTACTCGCGCCCATCGGCCCGGCGCGCGGCCGGCCCGCGGGTGGCCGCCACGATGATCTCCGGCGGGCAGGCCGCGCTCCTCGCCGACCTCGCTCCGCAGTACGGCGTGCGCATGGCGAAGCTCGAACCCGCCACGGTCGCGCGCCTGGAGGAACTGGTGCCGGGCCTGAGCGGCCGCACCCCACTGGACGTGCACGGCGGCGCGGGCGGTGGCGCGATCGACTACGCCGAGGTCTTCCGCACGCTGCTCGGCGACAGCGGGGTCGACACCCTGATGGTCGTCGGCGGCGCGCAGGACAGCATGAGCCTGGCGGAGCTGACGTTCGAGGTCCCCATCTGGAACGCGGTGGACGCGGCCTTCCCGGGTGCGGGGAAGCCGATCCTCGTGGTGTCTTCGTCGGCACGTTCGCTCAACCCCTACGTCGAAGCCGAACTGCGCGCCCCGATCCCTTTGCTGCGCGGCATACGGGCTGCTCTGGCTGCCGCCGCGGCCATCGGCGCCAACCGCCCTGTGCGCGCGGCGGACGTCTCGCGCGCCGGACTGGACGAGGGCGAGATCGCTCGAATCAGGCACGAACTGTCCGGGACGCAAGGTCCGCTCGCCCCCGCCTTGACCGCGCGGCTTCTGGCCGCCTATGGGATCCACGGACCGCGCGCCCAGCTCGTGGAGAACCCGGAGGAGGTCGCGGCGGCGATCACCGGCATGCGGTTCCCCGTGGTCGTCAAGGCCAACTCCCCGGACATCCCGCACCGCACAGAAGCGGGCTGCGTCCTCACCGGCCTGACCGACCTCGCGAGCACTGAAGCGGCCGTCAAGACCGTCCTGGAGAACGCCCTACGCCTCACCGGCCGGGATCGGCTCGTGATCGAGGTGCAGGAGCAGGTCGAGGCGTCGCTCGAGGCGGTCGTGGGATTCACCTCCTCCCCTCCCGCGGGCGTTGCGGTGATCGTGGGCACGGGCGGGGTGCTGGTGGAGTTGCTGGCCGACCGGTCCGGCGCGCTGGCGCCGGTGGACGCGGAGACGGCCACCGCGATGATCGAGAACACCGCCTTCGGCAAGCGGCTCGGCGGCTACCGCGGCCTCGTCCCGCCGACCGACCCCGCGCCCCTCGCCGACCTGGTGCGGCGCGTGTCGCTGCTCGCCGCCGACTTCGCGGGGCTGCTCACCGATGGCGACCTGAACCCGGTGCTTGTGCGGCCGGGGAGCGGGGTCCCGGTCGTGGTCGACGCGCTGCTCGTGCGCGCCTGAGATGGCCGGCCGTACGGCATGCCGTACGGCCGGCTGTCACGTGCGGACCCAGTGCTCGACCTCGTCCGCAGCGCGGGCCGCCGGGGCGCGCAGGGACGGGGCGGCGGCCAGCAGGGTGCGGGTGTAGTCGTGGCTCGGCTCGGCGTAGACCCGTTCGGTCGGGCCCTGCTCGACCACCTGGCCGTCGTGCATGACGAGCACCTGGTCGGTGGTCGCCCGCACGACCGAGAGGTCATGGGAGATGAGGATCAGCCCGACACCGGTCTCCCGGCGTAGCGCGGTGAGCAGGGACAGGATGGTGGCCTGGACCGAGACATCCAACGCCGAGGTCGCCTCGTCGGCGACGATGACGTCCGGCTCCACGGCCAGCGCCCGGGCGATCGCGACGCGCTGACGCTGACCTCCCGACAGTTCGTGCGGCCAGGCGTGGTGGAGGTGACGCGGGAGCCGTACCCGCTCGAACAGGTCCTGCACGCGGGTCTGGGCGTCGCCCCGGTAACCGTCGGGAAGCACCTGCATGACGGCCCGGTCACAGCGGATGGACGGGTTCAGGGACGAGGTCGGGTCTTGGAAGACCATCTGGATCCGCCGCCGGATGGACGGTCGTCTCGGATGCGTGAGCCGTTCGCCGCGCAACTCGATTATCCCCTGGTGGGGCAGGACTCCCGCGATGGCACGCGCGCACGAGGACTTCCCGCTGCCCGACTCGCCGACGACACCGAGCGCCGTACCGGTTTTCATCGCGAACGAGACACCGGACACCGCCTGCCGCTGTCCGTAGGAGATTCCGAGATCCGCTACCCGGAGCAGCTCGTCCATCAGCGTTCACCCTTCTGTTCCGCCATGTGCTCGACCGAGGCCAGCAGCATCCGCGTGTAGGGATGGCCGGGGTTCGCGATCACGTCCGACGCGCCGCCGATCTCGACCAGCCGCCCCTCCCGCATCACCGCGACGACGTCGGCGATCTGCGAGATCACAGCCAGGTCGTGAGAGACGAAGACCAGCGTGAGATCGCGCTCCGCCATCAGCTCGTGGAGCAATTCGATGATCTTCGCTTGGGTCGTCACGTCCAGGGCCGTGGTCGGCTCGTCGCACAGCAGGAGCGACGGTGAGGTCGACAAGGCCGCGGCGATCATCACGCGTTGCAGCATCCCACCCGAGAGCTGGTGCGGGTAGGAGCGCGCCACCCGTTCGGGATCATGGATGCCGACGGCGTCGAGCTGCTCGCGGATCCGTTCCTTGAGGGCCTGCCCGCGCAGCCCCAGGTGCATGCGCAGCGGCTCGGCCAGGGTCCAGGAGATGCGGCGAACGGGATTGAGCGCCCGCATGGGCTCCTGGAAGATCATGCCGATCTCGTGTCCGCGTGCCGCCTCGCGGTCGATCTCCTCGCTCGTCCCGTCGGCGGTGACCCGGTGCACGGAACCGCTCCCGGCCAGCGGGGCGGGCAGGAGGCCGATGATGCTGCGGAGCAGCAGCGACTTGCCCGAACCTGACTCGCCGACCAGGCCGAGGCACCTGCCCACGGCCAGCCGTACAGACACCTGGTCGACCAGGGCGCGTCCCTCGGGGAGCGTCACGGTGATGTCGCGCAGTTCCAGCGCGTGCCCGTTCATGCCTTCAACCGCCGTTCGAGAGACTCTCCCACCAGGAGAAGCCCGAGTCCGAGGCCCGCGATCATCGCGCCGGGGGCGGCCGTGAGCCACCAGTGGGTCTGCAGGAAGGTCTGGCCTTCGGCGACCATCGTGCCCCACTCGGGTGACGGCGGCTGGATGCCGAGCCCCAGGTAGGACAGCGCGGCCAGGGTCAGGATCGCGAACATGACGTCCATGACGAAGTAGGCGAGTACGGGCCGGATGGCGTTCGGCAGCACGTGACGCACCAGGACCGTCGGCCGCCCGATGCCTGCCAGGTAGGCCGCGGTGATGTAGTCCTCGCGGCGCACCCGCCGGATCTCCTCCCGTAGCAGGCGGGCATACGACACCCACCCGACCAGGGCGAAGGAGACCAGGATCGCGGGCACCCCGGGGCCGATCACCGCGATGAGCGCGATCACCAGCACGTAGGTGGGGAAGGCCATGACCAGGTCGCCCAGGCGCATCAGGAACGCGTCGACGACGCCGCCGAGATACCCGCCCGCTGCGCCCAGGACCAGCCCGACCAGGGCCGAGACCAGCGCGGCCGCGATGCAGACGGGCAGGTCGATCCGGGCCGCGACCAGGACGCGCGACAGGACGTCGCGCCCGAACGCGTCGGTGCCGAGCAGGTGCGAGGCGGACGGCTGAGCGAGGCGGCCGGCGAGGTCCTGGCCCATCGGATCCATCGGGGCGATGACGGGGCCCACGACCGCCAGCAGGGCGAACAGGCCGACGATCATCAAGCCTGTCCGGGAAATCCCTTTCACTGCGCGCTCCGGAGTCTCGGGTCGAGGAGTCGCGCCAGCCCGTCCGCGGCCGAACTGACGAGCACGACGACGAAGGCCAGCAGCAGCGTCGTGCCGTTGACGAGGGGGAAGTCGGAGTGGCTGGCGTCAACGATCAGCCCCTGGCCGATCCCCGGCAGGCGGAACGTGTTCTCGACGATCACCGCGCCGAACGCGGCCCATCCGGCCTGTACGGCCAGCAGCGACACCAGCGGGTTGAGGCTGTTGGGCAGCGCGTGGGAGATCAGGAGCCGCGTCGTGCCGACCCCGCGCGAGCGAGGGGCTTCGACGTACGGCGAACGCATCGCGCGCAACCAGGCACTACGCAGCGTTCTGATCTGCACCGGAGCGAGCCCGACCGCCACGGTGATCGCCGGCAGCACCAGCGCGCGCAGCTGTCCGGAGGGGTCGTCTGGATACCCTCCGGCAGGGAACAGCCCGGTCGGCAGCGCGATGACCAGGATGAGCAGGATGCCCAGCCAGAACGAGGGAATGACGGTCCCGGCGAGCACGAACCCTCGCGAGATCACGTCGGCGGGCCCGCCGGGATTGCGCACGGCGAGCAGGGTCGTCGGGAACGTGATGACGAGGGAGATGACGAAGCTCAGGACGATCAGGCTCGCCGTCACCGGCGCCCGCCCCGCCAGGATCTCGGTGACCGGCGCGCCGCTGTAGAAGGACAGGCCGAGGTCGCCGCGCGCGAGGCCCGCGACGAAATCGAGGTACTGGCCGAGCAGCGGCTGATCTACGCCGAGACGGTGGTTCAGCGCGTCCACCGCGGTCTGGGTCGCCTGCGTGCCGAGGATCGCGCGGCCGGGGTCCCTGCCGGAGAGCACCTGGATGGCGAAGACGAGCAGCGTGCACCCCAGCATGAGGAGTACGGCCTGCCCCGTCTTCTTGGCGAATCCCTTCACCGGCTCTCATAGGGACTGAAGAGGGGCACGACCAGGCGCCTTTCCTCGGCGCGCGGGTCGAGTTCGGCGATCGGGCCTTCGGGGGTGAAGCGCATCGTGGCGCGCTCGCCCGGGACGTAGGCCGGCCAGCCGCCCGGATCGCCGTTGACGGCGAAGTTCACCCAAGCGTCGTGGGCAGCCGCCGCCAGGCGCGGATCCGGACGTGCGCCGGTGATGATCGTCGCGTCGAGGTTGTGGAGGGTGTAAGCGATCTCGACGGCGTGGCAGGCGCCGAGGTCCGGGATGGCCGAGGGCACCTCCCAGCTGTAGAAGAAGACCGGTGCGTGCGCCGAGTGCAGGTCGGCGATCCGGTGCGCGTACAGCCGCTCGGTGCTCTCCGTCACGAAGGCGGACAGAGCTTCCACCACCGTGCCGCCGTGCAACTCCAGGAAGTCCTCCGCCACCGCGCGTTCGTGCGGTTCGAGCGGATCCTCCCAGCCCCAGGAGATGATGTTGCCCCGCCGCCAGGCATCCAGCTTGCGGTCGGCGAAGCTCGCGTAGCCGTCGTCGAAGACGCCGTACAGCTTCTCCTCGTCGAGGTTCGTCCCGATCATCAGGGGAACGCGCGCGCCACCGCCGTCACGGAGCACCGCCCAGGGGTCGTACGGCAGGGCCACGCCGTCACGAGTGAGCCAGTCGATCCGCTCGAACACGTTGGCGGCCTCGACCAGTTCTGTCTCGGGAACGCGCGCAGCCTCGGCCGCCGTCCGCACCCCGAGGAAGTCGAGCACCGCGTCACTGATGGCCAGGCTCGACGCCGTCAGCCCGTCGTTGCTCCGGCGGTAGGCCTGCGCCCCGCTCTGGATGACGGCGCGGTGGAAGAGCCCTCGCGCAGGCGGCGACACCAGCAGGAACGCGACGGCGGCCGCGCCCTCCGACTCGCCGAGGATCGTCACGTTGCCCGGATCGCCACCGAACGCGGCAATGTTGTCCCGGATCCATTCCAGGGCGGCGATCTGGTCGAGCAGCGCCTGGTTGCCGGCGTTGCCGTAGCCCTCACCGAGCCTGCCGACGTCGAGCCGGCCTAGGTGCCCGAGGCGGTAGTTGATGGTGACGACCACCACGTCGTCGCGGCGCCGTACCGAGTTGTCGCCGTGGTCGAGCGGGTCGATCGACCCGCCCCACTGCCCGTGGCCACCGTGGATCCAGACCATGACGGCCTTGGGACTGGCGGGCGCGAGTGCGGTGGTGAAGACGTTCAGCGTCAGGCAGTCCTCGCCCTGACGGGAAGAGGACGACCAGCGCCGCCGCCAGGGCTGGATCGACGTGAGGCCGTAGGCGTAGGCCTCGTGAACCTCGTCGCTGCGCTTGAGCTGGACCGGCGCCTTCCAGCGCAGGTCGCCGACCGGCTGCTCGGCGTACTCGATGCTGCGAAAGCACAGCACGCCGTCCTCCATCCGTCCCGCGTACCGCCCCGTGCGCGCCTCCGCGACCAGGTGGCGCGGGTATCGCCGGGGCTGCGGAGTCACCACGATGGCGTCGTTCATGACCGCGCTCCTGCGAACGTCGCACCCGCGCGCAGCCAGTACACGTGCCAGGTCGCCACGAACGCGGGCCGCTCGCTGTTGCTGTGCTCCACCGTGCAGTCGAAGGTGAGAACGTAGGCGGGGCCCTTCGGCCGGACCTCGGAAACCTTGAGGCGAAGCCTGATCTTGTCTTCCGCGCGGACGGTGGTGATGAAACGGACGCCGTCCAGGCCGTAGTTCCACCCCGTGCAGGAGGCCGGGTCAGTCCGCAGGATCGCGTTGCTCAGGTGGTCGAGCAGCGCGACGAGATGGAATCCCTCCACCATTCCCGGCGGATACAGTCCCGAGTCGAAGGCCTTCTTGTTGTCTGTCCAGTACGACGCGACCGAGAACAGTTCCGTCCGCTCGATGTCCACCGAGAACCAGTCGCCGACGACTTCGACTCCCGCGAGCGCGGGGATCTCGTCGAACCGGACACAGGTCAGATCAATCACTGTCGTGCTCCTTCTAGGAAACGGTGACCGTGTTCAGTCGCACGTACTGCGACAACCGTGGGGAGAAGCCGCCGACGCCGTCACGCAGCACCCAGATGTATCCGCCGTAGGTGATCGGCACCGCATGGAGTTCGCCGGACAAGCGGCCCTCGAAATCGACCAGGACGCGCTGGATCTGCTCGGGCGTCTTCGCTGCGGAGAACTTCGCGACGGCCTGGCTGACCTCGTCGGTGGGCCAGCCGCTGCCGAAATGCTGGGTCCAGATCATCATGTCCAGTTGGTGGGAGATGGTCCCGGAGCCGATCGTCGTCACCGACAGGTCGTAGCCCTGGTGCGGCTGCGGAGCCGTGACAGCCTTGAGCCATTCCCCGAACTCCATCGGTTCGAGGGCGACGTTGACGCCGATCTTCTTCCACTGGGCCTGGAGCGCTGCGGCGATCGCCACCGAGTCGGCGTAGCTGCTGCCGTAGATGAGCTTCAGCGGTTTGCCGTCGTACCCTGAGGCGCGCACCAACTGGGCGGCGCGGGCCGGGTCGTATTCGTACGCGGTGGTCTGTGGCGGCCCTTCGGGGAACACCACGCTCCCGAGCATGCTCCGCCGCGCGGGCTCGGCACGGCCGCGGAAGAGGTTGGTCGCGATGTCCTTCCGATCCATCCCGAGGGAGAGGGCCTTACGGAAGTCGGCGTTCTGCAGGATGGGTGTCTTGGAGTTGAACTGAAGGAGTTCGACCATGAGCCGTGCGCTCTCCGTCACCTTGCCCCGCATCAGGGGGATCGCGTCCACCGACACTTCGGTGGCGATGTCGATCTCGCCACCGCGCAGCGCCAGCGCCTCCGCGTTGACGTCCAGGAACACTTTGAACGTCAGGTCCTTGGCCTTGGCCGGACCATCCCAGTAGCCGTCGTAACGCTGGAGCCGCACCTCGTTGCCCGGGACGCGGCTGACGTAGGCATAGGGGCCGCTTCCGATCGGCTTCGCGCGGAAGTCCTTCTCCGTCAGGCCGCCGAAGTCCTTCGGCATGATCCCCATTCCGGGGTTGCTCAGCTGCATGAGCAGATCGGGCTGCGGTTGCTTGAGCCGCAGCTTCACCGATCCCGGACCCGCCGCGGTGATCTTGACCACGTTGCCGAGCTCGCCGTCCGGCGTCTTCTTGACGTAGTCGAACGTCCACACCACGTCGTCTGCGGTGAGCGGTCGGCCGTTGTGGAAGGTGACGCCCTCACGCAGTTTGAACGTGTAGTCGCGGTTGTCCTTCGAAACGGTCCACGACGTCGCGAGGCCCGGTCCCGGTTCCAGTCCGCTCACGGGTTCGGTGACCAGCCGGTCGTAGACCTGATCCAGCACCGCCAGCGTCGTCAGGGACGACGCGGCGGCTGGAATCGTGTCGACGATGTCGGCCGGAATCCCGACATTCAACACCGCTCCCCGGGAACCGGCAGCCGGGACCGCACCGGAGCATGCCACCAGAAGCAACGCGGCTGACCCGAGCAGCGTCATCGTTGCCATGCGCTTCAACGCCATGACGCGAGCCACCCTTCCATCGGATGACCATGTCCGTGCCATGGTCATGCTCACTCACTGGGGGTTCATGGGAGCATGCCATCATTGTAAATGTCAATGATTGCCCGCCTCTACTACGATGGCCGCCGGGCTTCATCAAGGAGGACACCATCAGCCAGGAACACACCACGAAGAGCGACCTCCCGTCGCCTTCGCTGGCCGAGGACGCCGGCTACCTGCTCGCCCGGGCGGGAGGGCGTGCGATCAGCGAATTCAACCGTGCGCTGCAGTCGTACGGCATGCGCCGATGGCAGTACACCGTGCTCGTCGTGGCCGCGGACAACGGCACGCGGTCGCAACGGGAGATCGGGCTGCTGCTCGGCATCGATCCCAGCGCGATTGTGACTATCGTCGACGACCTCGAGCGGGAGGGCCTGGTCCGTCGCGAACCCCATCCCAAGGACCGACGCACGCGCCAGATCGTGGCCACCTCGGCGGGGCGGGAACGCCTGGCCAAACTGCGCCCGGTGGCGACCACGATAAGCGAAGGCCTCCTACACAATCTCGACGAGGCCGAGCGGCGAACTCTTCTGGACCTCCTGCTCCGGATCGCCCACGAATAGCAGCCTCGCCAGGTACGAGGGGGTGTGTCCAGTTAACGGTGTATCTCGATCTTGAATTTGTTCTATCGGGTGGCCGGGGTCAGGCGGCCTTCGAAGGTGATGGCGAAAGCGTTGAGGGCGGCTTTCCAGGGGGTGATCCAGCGTTTGCGGCCCTTGCCGGTCGGGTCCAGGCTCATGATCGCCATGTAGACGCACTTGAGCGCGGCCTGCTCGTTCGGGAAGTGACCGCGGGCCTTGACCGCGCGCCGGATGCGGGCATGACCGACTCGATGGCGTTGGTCGAGCAGATCACCCGGCGGATCTCGGTGTCGAAGTTGAGGAAGGGCACGAACTCGGCCCAGGCGTCCTCCCACAGGTTCACAATCGCCGGATACTTGCCGCCCCACGTTTCCTCGTAGAACCGCTCGAGCGCGGCGGCCTCGGTCGGGGCGGTGTAGACGAGCTTGAGGGCCTTGGCGATGGCGTCCCAGTGCTGGCGGGCGGCGTAGCGGAAGCTGGCGCGCAGCAGGTGCACGACGCAGGTTTGCACGACGGCCTGCGGCCAGACCTGCTCGATGGCCTGCGGCAGCCCTTTGAGACCGTCGCAGACCACCATCAGCGCGTCGGCGACGGCCACGGTTCTTGATCTCGGTCAGCACGTGCAGCCAGAACTTGGCGCCCTCCCCTCCGTCGCCGGCCCATAGCCCGAGGATGTCGCGCTCGCCGTCGACGGTGACCGCCATCGCCACGTAGATCGGCCGGTTGGCCACCTGGCCCTCACGCAGCTTCACGTGGATGGCATCGATGAAGATCACCGGATAGACGGCATCCAGCGATCGGTTCTGCCATTCCGCCATCCCGTCCAGCACCTTGTCGGTGATGGTGGAAATGTGCGCCTGCCGAAAATTACGTCCGTGCAGTTCAAGCGGCGTGTGAGTATTCGTGGAGGATTCCGCCAAGCCGGTCGCGTCGGCGGATGTTCAGGTCGATGATGCGCGCCGGTTCGGCGATCGGGACAGGAACAGCGCGTAGCGGAGCCGCCTGGTCGAGGGCTTGATGAGCGCGATGCTCGTTGTAGAAGCGTTCGTACTCGCCCAAGGCGTGGCGTAGATGGCGTTCATTCCAGAGCAGGCAGCGGTCCAGGAGTTCGCGGCGGCAGGTCTGCGCCCACCGTTGTCGCGGTAGGGACCGCCCTTTAGGGCGGCCCCCCGCACAGATCCCAGCGTGCGGAACTACCGCACTGGGCTCCTGCCTTGGGTTCTGGCAGCGAGGCGCACCTCTGGGTAGGGATGCATGATTCGGGCCTTAGGTATCCATCGAGTGACGTACCGGTTCATCCGTTCCCAGGTCATCCGGTTTCGCTGGCTTCGACGCCGTAGCGTCTTGGGGCCTTCCCCCCGGAGTGTGGACACCTTGAGTACCGGATGATGGACATCCGGAGACAAGGAGTTCCACGTGGCGATGAAGTCGTATCCGCCG
>NZ_JBEYZF010000076.1:0-13774 GCF_040645915.1 Nonomuraea sp. NPDC046570
CACGACTTCCTGATCAACCGCGTCTTCCCGGCCAGGGGTGCTGACGTCCTCACGAGCCACGAGTGGACCGCCCGCCTGTGACCAGCCGTCAGCATTGAAGATCTGGGCCAGGCCCGCACTCGGCCGCTCAGCCTTCGCGCGAGTTCTGGCCCCACCTCGGCGATGGTCCAGTGCTCATCACCGCCGCCCGCCGAACTCCCAGTCGTGGACCTCGATGTCGGCGTACCGGTCCAGGGTCAGGACGGCGCGTGCCGCATCCGGGTCCGGCGCCCGGACCAGCAGCGCCGTACCCAGCCAGGTGGTGCCGTCGTCGGACAGCAGCGGCCCATACGCGATCAGCTCATCCCGGTCGGGCGGCGGAACAAGGTCGACAGCCTGCCCGGAGCCGAGGCCCAGCACCAGATACCGGTTGCTGCCGTCTCGACCGCCAGGAAAATCCCACATAGTACGCCCCAGCACGTTTCGCCATCGACGCAACACGACGTCCCGGTACACACCAGCCTGGTAGTTCGGCTCTTCGAAGACGAACGCACGCGCAGTGGCGAGATCTGGCAGGTCGACGATGTGCACGCTGCCGGTGGCCGTGTCGCTGCCGCGGCCGAAGGTCGGGCCACGGGCGATCATCTCCGCCGCGTACCGGTCCATGTAGGACCAGTGCTCTTCCAGCAGCTCGTCGCGCAGCGCCGCGGAGTCAGGCCGATCGCGGTGATAACAGAAAAAGTCCATGCCAAGAGTACCTACCATATGAGGCCGCTCTTGCGGCGGCTGCCATCGCGGTCCGCCCAGCCCGCTACCGGGTCATCCACGACGACGGTGCCGTGCCGGTCGCTGGGGTGGCCCTCACTCGCGCCCGGCCCAGGAGCGCACGGCCAGCCCGATCCCGAACACCGGAATGAGTGCGGTGAGGATGAGCGCCGCCGGATAGCCATACGCGTCCGCGAGCGCCCCGGCAACCAGCGGGCCGAGTACCATGCCGAGGTCGGCTCCCATCTGGTAGACCGAGACGACCGTGCCGCCGCCGCCGATCGCGCCGACGATCTGGCCGCCCGATGTGACGACGAACGCCGCGCCGAGCCCCATCAGGACCAGACCGCAGAGATATCCGGGCACGCTGGCCGTGACCAGCGCGACGAGCAGGCTGCCGGCGACGAGCAGGCAGCCGAGGGTGAGGCAGGCCGTGCTCCGCCACGTGTCGGCCAGCTTGCCGGCCAGGGGAAGGGTCGCCGCCTGGGCGAGCGCGCAGGCGGTCAGCCCGGCCCCGGTCCAGAACGCGTTGCCGTGCACCACCTGGAGCAGGAAGAGCGGCAGGATCGACACGCGTACGCCGAACACGGCCCAGCCGAGGCCGAAGTTCGCGATGAGCGCGGCGTGGAAGGAGCGGTTGCGCAGGGCCGGGCCGAGCCGGGCGCGCTCGCGCTTCGCACCGCGGGCCGACCCGGTCGCGCCGCGCAGGAAGATCATTCCGATCAGCCCGGCGAGGGCCATGGCCGCGCCGTACACGAAGAAGGGAAGGCGCGGGGAGGCGCCGGTGAGCAGGCCGCCGAGCGCGGGACCGGCGATGGTGCCGAGGGAGAAGGCGCCCTGGAAGTAGCCGACGGCGCGGCCTCTGCGTTCCGGCGGGGAGTGGAGTAGCAGCAGGCTGAGCGCCGAGACCGTGAAGAACGCCGAGCCGATGCCGCCGGCGCCGCGGGCGATGAGCAGTTCGGGATAGCTGCGGGACAGGCCGGCCAGGACGCTGGTGACGGCGACCACGCCCATGCCGGTGACCAGGACGGCGCGGTTGCCGAACCGGTCGACGAGCCTGCCGCCCACCGGGCCGGATACCAGGCGCATCAGGGCGAACGCGGAGATCACGCTGCCCACCGCGGTGCCTGCCATACCGAGGTCTCCGGCCAGCACCGGGATGGCGGGTGCCTGCACGCCGAAGCCCACCGCGACCACGAAGGCGATCGCGCTGACGACTTTGGTCATGAGTTGGGGAAGTTGTCGAGCAGCGTGCTGTAGATCTCGATCGACTTGGCGATCAGCTCCTCGGCCGCCTCCCGCTGCGCGCAGCCGGCGACCTCACGGCAGACCGCTCCCACGGAACCGGTGATGATGGCCACCAGCGCCTGGGTGGCGACCGGGTCGGACAGCGTGATGAGCTTGGCGTTCATCTGCGTCCACACCTGCCCGGACTTGGCCGCGACCGCGGCGAACCCGGGTGGCGAGTCCCCGTCGCCCAGCAGGCGCACGATGTCGCGGTGCTCCCACGCGCTGGTGAGGTAGGCGCGGGTACCGGCCAGGAACAGCTTGCGGCTGTCGGTCACGCCGGCCTCGCGCAGGATCGTCACCGCCTCGCGGGTGCGCTGCTCCTGCGTGCGCATGTATTCGTCCCAGAGGACGTGGTAGACCTTGTCCTTGCTCTCGAAGTGGTAGTAGAGGGCGCCCACGCTGGTGCCCGCCCGCTTGGTGATGTCGTTGACGGCGGTGGCGTGGAAGCCGCGCTCGGCGAACAGTTCGCGAGCGGCGTCCAGCAGCGCACGGGCGACGGCGCTGCCGGACGGTCTGCTCACAGTTGTCTCCATTATCGAGGCAGTCCCAGAAGGTGCCACGCGATCAGATTGCGCTGGATTTGCGATGATCCACCGTAGACGGAGGCCGGGCGGGACCGGAAGTAGTTGGCCAGCCAGGCGGGCTGCCGGCCGGTGAGCGTGTCCGCTCCGGCGATGTCGAGTTCGAGGTGGGTGAGGTTCTGCCAGGCCTGCGACCACAGCACCTTGGCCACCGAGCCCTCGACGCCGACCGGTCGTCCGGCCACGCGGTGGGAGAGCTGCTGGGCGACGTTCAGCCGCATGGCCTCGCCGGTGACGTACGCCCAGGCCAGCCGCCTGCGGGTCTCCTCGTCGACGCCGCGTTCGCGGGCCTCCTGCTCGGTGGCGGCCAGTTCCTTGCGGAACCAGGAGATCATGCCCACGTCCGCGGGACCGCGCTCGTAGGACACCGCGGTCATCGCGATCCTCCAGCCTGCGCCCTGGTCGCCGAGGAGCTGGGCGGCCGGGATCTCGACGTTGTCGAGGAAGACCTCGCTGGTTTCCGGCTCGCCGTCGGACAGCACGATGGGCCGTACGGTGACCCCGGTCGAGCGCATGTCCATCAGGAAGCAGGAGATGCCCTTGTGTTTGGGCGCGTCCGGGTCGGTCCTGGCCAGCAGCAGGCACCAGTCGGCGTGCTCGCCGCCGCTGGTCCACATCTTCTGCCCGTTGACCACCCACACGCCGTCGCGCAGCTCGGCCTTGGTGCGCAGCGCGGCCAGGTCGGACCCGGCGCCGGGCTCGCTGAAGCCCTGGCACCACTGGACCTCGCCGGACAGCAGCTTGGGCAGGTACTGCTGCTTCTGTTCCTCCGAGGCGTAGGTGAAGACGGTTCTGCCGATGTAGTTGACGAACCCGGGGACCGGTGGGCAGTCGGCCAGGCCGGTCTCCTCGTTGAAGATGGCGTCGTAGATCGGGTTGAGGCCGCGCCCGCCGTACTCCTTGGGCCAGGACATGCCGACATATCCGGCTTCGTACAGCTTCTGGTGCCAATCGCGGCGGATCTCGTCGGTTGCCTCGCCGTAGTTCCTGGGGGCGTGCTCGGCCAGCCACTCCCGCAGTGAGGCGCGGAACGCGGCCTGCTCGGCGCTGTCACGGTAGTCCATCGGTCAGCCTCCCAACCTGGCGTCGGCGATCTTGGTCAACTGGTCGGAGGCGTCCCCGAGCAGGTGGGCGTCGAGCATCACCCGGCGCGTGTAGTAGTGCGCGATGTGCTCCCAGGTCTGCCCGATCCCGCCGTAGACCTGCATGACGGTCTCGCAGACCGACAGGCCCTCGGTGGAGGTGTAGGCCTTGGCCGTACGGGCCGCGAGCAGCGCCTCGGCCGGGTCGAGCGCGTCGACCGCCCAGGAGGCGTAGGCCACGCAGCTCGCCGCCGCCTCGCACTGGACCAGCGCGTCCGCGCACAGGTGCTGGATCGCCTGGAAGGAGCCGATCGGCACGCCGTACGCGATGCGTTCCTTGGCGTAGGCCACCACCCCCTCCAGGGCCGCGCGCATCGCCCCGGCCGCGTCGGCCGCGACCGCGGACAGCGCGAGGGCCAGCCAGCGGTCCAGGTCGACCGGCTCGCCGAGCTCCTCCACCGAAGTGGCGGTGCCACGGGCGATCGGCCGCGTCCGGTCCGCGCACTCGGCGCGCGAGAACCCCTCCAGAGAGGTACGGCACGGCCGCCCGTCCACGGTCAGTCCGAGCGCGTAGGAAGCGCCCTCGACATCCCAGGCCACGGCCTGCGCACCCGGTCCGGCCAGGCCCTTGAGATCTGGAGTCAGCAGCAGCGCGTAACGGACCTCGCCAGACGCCAGCTCGTCGAGCCAGGAATCGGCCCCTGCCAGCGCGAGCAGCTCGGCGACCAGAATGCCCGAGGTCAGGTAGGGGACCGGTGCGAGCGCGCCACCGAACGCGCCGGCCACCAGCGCCGCCTCGACTCCCGACGCGGCGGGCGTGCCGCCCTCCCTGGTCCGCAGGCCGAGCAGCCCCGCCTGGGTGAGCTCGGCCCAGCCCTTCGCGGCGTCCACCTGATCGCCGGGGTTGGCGAGCCGACAGGACTCGGCCACCTCGCCGGCCAGGTCGCGCACCATTTCCTGCTCTTCGGTGAGCAGCGCGAGCATCGGCCACCTCCAATCTGTGAAGTGAACTGGATTCAGTTATATGGAGTCCGGCAAATGCCTGTCAATGATGAAAAATCGCCCGTTGACGGGCAGGGTGGCGTCCTGTTAGACCTTACGGAAGCTTCTTCTAGTGAATCTGATTCAGGAGGTGGGACGGTGCAGTTGAACGGCAGGGTCGCGATCGTCACCGGTGCCGCGCAAGGCATCGGAGCGGCGATCGCACGTGCCTACGCGGCCGAGGGCGCCAAGGTCGCGCTCGTCGACCGCAAGGACGCGCAGCCGGTGGTTCAGGACATCGAGGACAAGGGCGGCACCGCCCTCGCGATCACGTGTGATGTGGCCGACCGGGCCGACGTGAACCGCGCCCTCGCGGCGGCCAGGGAGGCGCTCGGCCCGGCCGACGTCCTGGTCAGCAACGCCGGGATCACCAGGCCCGCGATGCTCACCAAGATGACCGACGCCGACTGGGACGACGTGCTCGCGGTCAACCTGACCGCCTCGTTCTACCTGCTCCAGGCCGTGGTCCCGGACATGATCGAAGCCGGTCGCGGCTCGATCGTGATGACCTCCTCCTCCACCGCGCAGAACGGTTCGGTCAGCCAGATCAACTACGCCGCGGCCAAGGCCGGGATGCTCGGCCTCATGCGCTCAGCGGCCAAGGAACTCGGCCGGCACGGCATCAGGGTCAACGCCGTCGCCCCCTCCGCGGCCACCGAGATGACCCGCGAGGTCATGACGAACCCGCGGTTCAACTTCGAGGCCGCGATCAGGCAACTGCCGCTGCGGCGGATGGCCGAACCAGAAGAGATCGCCGCGACCTACGTCTTCCTCGCCTCAGACGCCTCCAGCTACACGACCGGGCAGGTGCTGTCGGTCGACGGCGGCGGAATGCTCGTCCGATAGGAGCCCGCATGGACAAGCTGCTCGCCCCCACGTCCATCGCCATGGTCGGCGCGTCGAACAACACGTGGAGCATCGGCGGGATGGTCACCGCCAACCTGCTGCGCGCCTTCGACGGCCCCGTCCATCCCGTCCATCCCCGCGACACCGAGATCCAGGGCCGCAAGGCCTGCCCGTCCATCGCCGACCTGCCGGAACCGGTCGACCTCGCGGTGATCGCGGTCCCCGCGGGCCAGGTGCTCGGCGTCGTCGAGCAGGCCGCGGAACGCGGTGTCGGCGGCGCGGTCATCCTCACCTCCGGGTTCGCCGAGGCAGGGCCGGAGGGCAAGGACCTCCAGCAGGCGCTCGCCGACGTTTCCGCCCGCACCGGAATCCGGCTGATCGGCCCCAACTGCATCGGCTACATGAACGTCGCCGGCGGCGTCATGGCCAACTTCGCGCTGCTGCCCAACGAGCCGCTGCCGCAGCCGGGCCCGGTGGCCCTGGTCTCGCAGAGCGGTGGCTTCGGCTCCTACCTCACGTCCAAGGCCCTGCTTTCCGGCGTACGGCTCGGCTGGTTCGTCACCACCGGCAACGAGGTCGACGTCAACCTGGCCCAGACGCTGCGCTTTCTCGTGGAGCGCCCCGAGGTGGGCGTGCTGCTCACCTTCAGCGAGACGCTGCGCGACCCCGAGACCTTCATCGACGCGGCCGTCCGGGCCGCCGAGCTGGGCAAGCCGATGGTCATGCTCAAGGCCGGCCGTACCGAGGCCGCGGCCAAGGCGGCGCTCAGCCACACCGCGTCGGTCACCGGATCGGCGGCCGTCATGGACGCGGTGTGCGAGCAGTACGGCGTGATCGTCGCGCAGACGATGGAGGAGATGCTCGACCTCGGGCTGATCTTCCAGGACGGTCGCCGTCCGGCGGGTGACCGGATCGCCATCATGACCACCTCGGGCGGTGCCGGAGTGCTGCTGTCCGACGTGGCCGCCCAGCAGGGGCTCACCGTGCCCGAGCTGCCGGAGGACGAGCAGGCCGCGCTCACCGAGCTCATGCCGCGCCCGTTCTACGGCTCGGTGCTCAACCCGGTGGACACCACCGCGCAGATCACCGGCAACCCCGAGGCGTACGGCAAGGTCGTGAACGCGGTGGCCGGGTCGCCCAGCGTGGACATGCTGACGACCGTGGTCTGGGCCCACCCAGGCCCGGCGATCGACACGGTCATCGACACCTACCGCTCGACCACCAGGCCCCTCGCGGTCCTCACCAACGCGCCGGTCGTGGACCTCACCGAGGCGGGCGTGCCCACCTACACCGATCCGGCGCGGGCGGTCGGCTCGCTGGCCGCGCTCGCCAGGTTCACCACCCGCCCGATCCCCGCCCGCGCGCCGTACCGGCCGGACGAGGAGCGCCGCGAACGTGCCCGCGCGCTGCTCACCGGCGGCTCGCCCATGCTGGAGTGCGACGCGAAGAAGCTGCTCGCGCTGTACGGCGTGCCGGTCACCGCCGAGGAGTTCGTGCACTCACCGGAGGATGCCGCGCGGGCCGCGGGAAGCATCGGCGGCCCGGTCGCGCTCAAGGCCATGAGCTACCAGCTCCCGCACAAGTCCGACGCCGGAGCGGTGCGGCTCGGCGTCCGCGACGTGCCGGGGGAGTACGCGGCCATGCTCGCCGAGGTGGCGCGCAAGGCGCCGCAGGCCCGGATCGAGGGCGTGCTCGTGCAGCAGATGGTGCCCGCCCGGCTGGAGCTGACCTGCGGGATGCGCCGCGATCCCGCCTTCGGGCCGATGGTCGCGGCCGGTCTCGGCGGCGTGCTCGTGGAGATCCTCGCCGAGGCGGTGCTGCTCCGCCCGCCGTTCGACGTCCGTACGGCACGCGCCGCGCTCGACGGGCTGGCCGGCGGGCGGCTGGTGAGCGGTGGGCGCGGGCTCAGCGAGGAGGAGGCCGAGCTCGTGGCCACGGTCATGACCGGCCTGGCCGAGCTGGCCCTGGACCTGCCCGAGGTGGACGAGGTGGACGTCAACCCGCTGCGCGTCGCCGACGGCGCCGTCGTCGCGGCCGATGGACTGGTGGTGATCTCTCATGGCTGACGCGCGCAAGGCCGGATATACGTGGCCGTCGTACGTGATCAGGGTGGAGCGGGGCAAGGTCGTGGAGTTCGCCCGCGCCCTGCACTTCCAGAACCCGATATTTCATGACCTGGAGGCGGCTCGGGCGCAGGGTTACGCCGACCTGCCCGCCCCTCCCACGTTCTCCGCGGTCTCCCAGCACTACGGCCCGGCCCAGTCGCTCGACGACATCGGCGTCGACCTGCGCCGGGTCCTGGCCGGCGGCGCCGAGTGGGAGTACCTCGCCGACGTCGTCGCGGGGGACGAGCTCACCGTCACGCCCCGGGTGGCCGCCATCGAACGCAAGCAAGGCGGCCGCGGGACGATGGACGTGATCACGATGGAGAGCGAGTTCGCCGACGAGAAGGGCCAGCCCGTCCTGCGGCTGCGCACCACCATCCTGGAGATCCTCGGGGAGAAGGCGTGATCGAACGCAGAATCGGCCCGCTCACCCTGGCCGACCTGGTCAGATACGCCGGAGCCGGCGGCGACTTCAACCCGATCCACTTCGACGGGGACGTCGCCCAGGCGGCCGGATTCCCCGGCCCGTTCGCGCACGGCCTGCTGACCGCCGGGATTCTGTCCGGCGTGGTCACCGAGCTGGGCAGGCTCCGCCGCTACCAGGTCCGCTACGTGGCCCAGGTCTGGCCGGGCGACGTGCTCGTCTGCTCGGCCGAAGGCTCCGGCAGCGCCGACGGTGCCTACGACCTGACCGTGGAGCGCGAGGCGCCGGACGGCACCCGCGAGGTCGTGCTGCGCGGCTCGGCGGAGGTGGAGGCGTGAGGGCACCCCATGACATCTACGCCGAACGCCTGGCCGAGGGCGTGATCGCCTACCAGACGTGCGCCGGCTGCGCGGGCGCGGTGTTCCCGCCCCGGCTGCTCTGCCCGCTGTGCGGTTCCGATCGGCTGGACTGGGCCGCCTCGGAAGGGCACGGCACCGTCTACAGCGCCACCGTGATCCCGCGGCGGGACGGCGAGCCGTACAACGTGGCCCTGATCGATCTGGACGAAGGGTTCCGGATGATGAGCACCGTCCTCGGCGTCTTCGGCGGCGAGCCGGAGATCGGCCTGCGCGTCCGCGGCACGGTCGTGGAGCAGAGGGTGGTGTTCCATGCGTGACCTGCGCGGACGCACGGTCGTCGCCGGGGTCGCCGAATCCGACCTGGGCGTGACCGGGCTCGGCTCGCTCGACCTGGCCGCGCAGGCGGCGGCGCGCGCCCTGGCCGACGCCGGGCTCACCACCAGGGACGTGGACGGCCTGTTCACCGCGGTCGCCGGGCGCGGCATGGCCCCGCTCGACGTCGGCGAATATCTCGGCATCCGGCCCCGCTACACCGACGGAACCATGGTCGGCGGCAGCTCCTTCGTCTCCCACCTGCACCACGCCGCGCTCGCGCTGGACGCCGGCGCCTGCGACGTCGCCCTGATCGTGTACGGCTCGGCGCTCAGATCGGAGTTCGGCAAGCTGCCGGCCGGACCGCCGGAGGTGCCCAACTACGAGGCGGCCTACCAGCCGCGCAGCCCGGCCAGCGGCTACGCGCTCGCGGCGGCCAGGCACATGCACGAGTACGGCACGACCAGGGAGCAGCTCGCCGAGGTCGCGGTCGCCGCCCGGCAGTGGGCGGCGATGAACCCCAAGGCGTACAAGCGGGACCCGATCACCGTGGACGACGTGCTGGGCGCGCGTATGGTCTCCACGCCGCTCGGCGCGCTGGATTGTTGCCTGGTCACCGACGGCGGCGGCGCGGTCGTGATGGTCCGCGCTGAACGGGCCGCCGACCTGCCCAAGCCCCCGGTGTACGTGCTCGGTGCGGGGGAGGCGCACTGGCACCGGACGATCTCCGCGATGCCTGACCTGACCGTCACCGCGGCCACCGAGTCGGCCGCCCGCGCCTACGCCATGGCCGGGGTCAAGGCCGCCGACATCGACGTCGTTCAGCTCTACGACGCCTTCACCATCAACACCGTGCTGTTCCTGGAGGATCTCGGGTTCTGCGCCAAGGGCGAGGGCGGGGCCTTCGTCTCCGGCGGCAGGATCGCGCCCGGCGGCTCGCTACCGGTCAACACCAACGGCGGCGGCCTGTCCTACTGCCACCCCGGCATGTACGGGATCTTCACCATCATCGAGTCGGTCCGCCAGCTCCGCGGCGAGTCGGCCGACCGGCAGGTCGAGGGCGCCCGGCTGGCGCTGGCCCACGGCAACGGCGGTCAGCTGTCCAGCCAGGTCACCGCGGTCCTCGGCTCGGCGGCGACTCTTTAGGGAGGATGAACGTGTACAAGAAGCTACTGGTCAAGCGGGACGGCCCACTGCTCACCGTGAGCCTGAACCGGCCGGAGAAACTCAACGCCATCGGCGGCGAGCTCGCCACCGAGCTGATCCAGGTATTCGACGAGATCAAGGCCGACGCCACCATCGGCGCCGTCCTGCTGTGCGCGGAGGGCCGGGCCTTCTGCGCCGGCGGCGACGTCGACTCCTTCGCCGCCGGCAGCGACCTGAGCCCGGCGCAGCAGGCCATCGCGCTGCGCGAGGACCCGATCGTCTCCCGGCTGACCGCACTGGAACAGCCGGTCGTCGCCGCGGTCAACGGGTACGCCATGGGCCTCGGCGCCACCCTCGCGCTCTTCTGTGACGTCGTGGTCGCCGCCGAGGATGCCCAGTTCGCAGACACGCACGTGGCGATGGGCCTGGTCGCGGGCGACGGGGGAGCAGTGATGTGGCCACTGCTCATGTCGTTCGGCGCGGCCCGCTACTACCTGATGACCGGCGAACGCATCAGCGGGGCCGAGGCCGCCCGGATCGGCATGATCCTCAGGGCGGTCCCCGCCGGCCAGCTCAGGGACGAGGCCACCAAGGTCGCCCGGAAGCTGGCCGGGCTGCCGCCGCTCGCCGTACGCGGGACCAAGGCCACGCTCGACCGGATCGTGAAGCATCGCGCGGACCTGGTCATGGAGACCGGGCTGCTGCTGGAGGGCGCGACGTTCCTCAGCGAGGACCACGCTGAGGCCGTCTCCGCGTTCGCCGAGAAGCGCCGCCCCGAGTTCAAGGGCCGCTGAGAAGGAGGCCAAGGGCAACGGCTTCCTGACCCTGAATCCGCGCGACCGCAACGGCCTGTTCTATCCCCCGGAGACCCCCGCCTCACCCCCTCATTCCCTCGGGAGTCCGACATGACGGCATCCGACACCTCCCCAAACAGGCCGGACTCCGGCCTCGACGCGAACACGATCCTCCCTCGCCTCGACCGACTGCCCGTCTGGCCGTACCCGAAGATCGTCCTCTGGATGGTCGGCATCGGCTACTTCTTCGCGTTCTTCGATGTCGGCAACATGGCCCCGGTCCTGCCCGTCGTCACCACCGCGCTCAGCACCACCACCGAGACCGCGGCGCTCGCGCTCAGCCTCAACCTCGTCGGGTTCGTGGTCGGCGCGCTCGGCCTGGCCTACCTCAGCGACCTGCGCGGCCGCCGGACCGGGCTGTTCCTCGCGGTCGTGTTCGTGGCCGGCGGCTCGCTCGTCTCCGGCGTAGCCGGCGACATCAACACGCTCATCATCGCCCGGTTCATCGTCGGCGTCGGCACGGGTACGGCTATCGCCACGGTGACCACCTACGCGGCGGAGATCGCCCCGGCGGCCCTGCGCGGCCGGTACACCGCGCTGGCCACCGTGATCGGGTTCTCCGGCGGCTCGGTCGTGCCGTTCATCGCGCTGGTCATCGTGCCGAACTTCTCCTGGGGCTGGCGCATCCTGCTCGCCTTCCCGCTGGTCGCCGCGCTCACCCTGCCGTGGATCCTGCGCAAGGTGCCGGAAAGCCCGCGCTGGCTGATGGCCCAGGGCCGCATCGAGGAGGCGGAGGCCGTGGTCGCCGCGGCCGAACGCCACGCCGCGTCCCGTCACTCCGGAACGCTCCCGCCGATTGTGCCGGTGCCGCCGGAGCCGGAGTCGGGGCAGTCGCCGTTCCGCGTGCTGATGGGACGGACCTACCGGCCCAGGGTCCTGCTGCTCCTGGTCATCTGGACGCTGTTCTATTTCGCCAACTACGGCTTCACCGGCCTGACGATCACGTTCCTGACCAAGGGCGCGGGGTTCAGCCTGAGCTGGAGCCTGGTGTTCGGCATCATCATCTCGGTGGGGGCCGTGGCAGGCGGGCTTGCCGCCGCGAGCATCATCGACCGTTTCGAACGCAAGCACCTGCTGATGACCGTGGCCGGAGTGTTCACAGTCGCCGCGGTGACGATCGCCCTGGCGCCGAGCGTGGTCCCGCTGGTGCTGGCGAGCATGACCATCGGCCTCTGCCTGTCGATGTTCTCCAGCGTCGGCTACACGCTCAGCGCCGAGCAGTTCCCCACCCGGGGGCGGAGCGTCGCCCTGGCCGCCACCGAAGGCGTCGGCCACCTCGGCGGCGCCATCGCCCCACCGGTCCTGCTCGCCACGTTCTCCGCGGGCGGCTTCTCGGTGCCGTTCCTCGTCATCGGCGGAGCCCTCATCTGCGTGATCGCCCTCCTACCAATGACCCGTGCCACCCGCGGGAGATCACTCAGCCAAATCGACGTATAGCAGGTCAGTGCCGGCAAGCGGGCTCTTCACCACCTCCTGCTGCACCTTGAGACCGATTTCCTGACTTCCTGAAAATCACCGTTGTGGCGGGCTACGTCCAGCTGGGTTCGGGAGCCTGGATGGTCCCAAAAAGCTCATCTCCGCCGAGGCCGTGCGCACGGTCCTGGTGCACGCTGCCGCGGCGATGGTGCGCCTCGGCGGGCGCTCCGGCACACCGTCGTGCCCGCCAACGGATGAGATCAGCCGATGACCGCGTTCGCCGTTGCTGCCTGGGAGGCCGGGCTGTCGGCGTGCCGCGCCTTGTGGCGTGCGGTCGCGACCACGAGCGTGGCGGTGAGTATCAGCATCAGCGCGTAGCCGCCGACTGGGCCGTAAAGTTGATCGGCGAGGGTCGCGGCGGTGACGGTGAAGGCGCCGCCCAGGGTGGTGATGGTGTTGGTGAGCCCGGACGCGGCACCTGCTTGTGCGCTGTCGACGACGCTGAAGGCCATCCGGTTCAGTGGGACGAAGCTGGCCGGCAGTCCCGCGCCGACGAGGAATCCGCCCGCCACGAGCCATCCCCAGGAGGGCGCGACGATGCTGAGCCCGGCCAGGCAGGCGAGCCCGAGTGCGAGCGCGCCGGCTCCGAGGCTCAGGGTGGTTCTGCTGCCGTAGTGGTCGATGAGCTTGTCGGTGGCCAGCGCGACCAGCAGCGCGCTCACCGACATGGGCAGCACCGCGAGGGAGGCCTGGGTGGCGGAGACGTTCAGGACCTGCTGTAGGTGCCGGGAGAAGACGAACATGGTGCCGATCATGATTCCGTTGGCGGTGAACAGCCCGGCCGCTCCCCACCGGTAGGCCGGGGTCTTGAACAGTGCGACGGGGATGATCGGATCGTGTGTCCGGCGCTGGTGTGCCACCGCTGCGCCGGCGATGGCCAGGCCGCCCGTCAGGGCCGCGGCGCCGATCCAGAGGTGGGCCTCGATGACGCCCAGGCCGAGGAGCAGGCTGGTCGCGCCGATGGCGGCGACGAACGCGGGCGCCACGTGGGGCGAGCGTTGCCCTGTGCGCTCGGCGTGGATCACCTTGACCGCGGGAGGGAAGAGGAAGGCGACCGCGACGACGTTGATCCAGAACACGCCGGGCCAGTCCAGCCAGGCGATCAGCGGTCCGGCGCTGAGGCTGCCGACGACTCCGCCGATGACGCCGAGGGTGCTCCAGACGGTCATGGCGATGGCGCGCCGGCGGGGTTCGGTGTAGGTGGCGACGACGATGCCGAGCGCGCTGGCGGCGAGGACGCCCGCTCCGGCGCCCTGCAGTGCACGTGCGGCCAGCAGGAGCGCGAGCGAGGGAGCGATCGCGCAGAGCAGGCTCGCCACCGTGAAGGCGGTGAGCCCGCCCAGGAAGGTCGCCCGCCTGCCCAGACGGTCGGCCCATGCCCCTCCGGGCAGGAGGAAGGCGCCGAAGGCGAGCAGGTACGCCGACAGCACCCAGGCCAGCGCCGGGCCGTCGCCGAGGTCGGTGCCGATCCGGGGTACCGCGATCGTGATCACGGTCGCCTCCAGCAACACCAG
>NZ_JBEYZF010000077.1:0-13262 GCF_040645915.1 Nonomuraea sp. NPDC046570
TTCCACGCCGTGATGACCGGCTCAATCAACGCCCATTGCTCGTCGGATAAGTCGCTCGAGTACGGCTTGCGCTCACTCACCCGGCCATCCCAGCAGATCCGAGCCCACCAACCGGCGGTAACGCTACAAATCCACTCGATCACAGTACGACATCATGGACATCAACTCACACAACGCCCTCTGAGACAGGCCCTCTAGTTCGGGCAGGTGGTCGGCGATGACCTGCCCGAGGTGACGCATGTCCGCCAGGTGATGGCGGATCTTGTGGGTGAGGTTGCGCAGGTCATCGGTGACCGGGCCGGCGAACCGCATCAACATCCCCGATCTGCTGTCGGGGCAGCGGGGGAAGTAGAAGAGGGTGACGTTGCCGGGCAGCGCTCGCCCTTCGGGCAGGTCGTACATCAGCGCTTCGGCGAACAGGGCCGCAGTGGGATAGCGCAACAGGATGACGGTGGCTGGGATAGTGGGGTCGGCGCTGCTGGATGTAGGTACTCGCGGATCTTGCCGCGCACGTGCGGCCGCTGGTCGCCGAGCGAGATGCCCAGCGTCGGGAGCTGCTTGGCGATCTCCAGCGCGGTGAGAGGGCCTGGCGCTGTAGCTGTGGGACCAGGCGTTCGGGGACCCAGATCGCTCACACTCCTGCTCGCGCACGCGAGCGCGTCGAGCGCTACCGCAACGCTTCTGCGAAAGCAGACAGCCGCTGTTGCAGGTGGCCGGGGAAGGCCTTCCCGTCCGACGGCAGCAGCGGTCGGGGAGAGTTGGCCATGGGTGCGCCGCTGCCCGTGCGAGGGTGAAATCGAGATCCGGTGGGTGGTGCTCGAGCCCGCCGGGTACGCCGTGCTGAGTCCGGAACCCGGGGGACTATCTGCGGACGCAGATCGCGCACCGATTAGGTTTCCGCGCCGCGCCCGTCTGTACGTGTGAGATCGACTCACGAGAGGCTGGCACGATGCGGAAACTGATCTTCGGCATGAACGTGACCCTGGACGGCTACATCGCCGCGACCGGCGACGACCTCGGCTGGAGTGGGGGGGAGGGACCGGACTCATCGCCGAGCGACGAGCTGTTCCAGTGGTGGTCCGACCGGGTGGACGCGACGGGCCTGGCGCTGTACGGGCGCAAGCTGTGGGAGACGATGAGCTCCAGCTGGCCGACCGCCGACAAGCAGCCGGGTGCCACACCGGCGGTGATCGAGTTCGCCGGCCGCTGGCGGGACATGCCGAAGGTGGTGTTCTCCTCTACGACCAGCACGGTCGACTGGAACACCCGTCTGGTCACCGGCGACGCGGTCACCGAGATCACCAGGCTCAAGGCCGACGACGGCGGCGCCACACTCGCCGCGGCGGCCATGCGGGCCGGGCTGATCGACGAGTACGCGATCGTCACCCATCCGGTCCTGGTGGGCGGCGGCACACCGTTCTTCACAGCCCTGGACAACTGGGTGAACCTGACCCTGGTGGAGACCCGGACGTTTCCCGGCGGCGTGGTGCTGACCCGATACGAGACGAGGCGATGAGCACGGGCCAAATGCTCGGCTCGTGAGGCCGGGTCGAAATCCTTCCTGGCGTGCTCACCGTGACCCTCGGCTATGAGGGAACCTTTTCCCGGCCCTTCCTTGCGTTCCGAGTGAGCTGTTGACCGACTCGCTGGAGATGAGGACGACGGCGTCGTTGATCATGACGATGTTCTTCGGATGCCCCGCCGGCAACGCCGGCGGGGCGGTGGTGTTCGAGTTGCCGCGTTGGTGTTTAGCTGGTCGGGGTGCTCATTCCGCGGTGACTTCGGTGACGGCGGCCCGTGCGCTGGATTCGTCGACGATGGGGACTTGTCTGATCACAGTGTCGGGGGCAGGCCCAGCCATGGTTTGTCGGTGGCGTCGAATCCGGTGAGCTCGGCGATCTTCCCGTCGACGATGTGCAGGACCGCGATGTTCAACAAACGGTATTCCGGGTCGCCGGGGGTGCGGAGGTACAGCACGGCGGCAGGCATGCGGTTGACCGTCGTGGTGATACAGCGCCAGTCGTCGTAGCCGCGCTGGAAGAGCCCACCGGAGACCCAGCCGTCCACCGCGTCTTTGGCCGTCATGATCAAGGTGCCCAGCTCGGGCAGCATCGCGAAGCGCAGGTCGTCGCGCAGTAGGGACATCAGCCCGTCGAGGTCGTTGCGCTCATGGGCGTCGATATACGACTTCACCACGCCGCGCTCGTCATCCGACAGCTCGTGGGTGGCGGGTCTCCGCCAGTCGAGGCGGCGGTCGGGTAGCTGCTCGCGCATCGTCACGCGCGCCCGCTGCAGTGCGCTGGTCACCGATGCGACGGTCAGCTCGAGGGCGTCGGCGGCCTTCGACGCCGGCCAGCCTAGGACGTCGCGCAAGATGAACACCGCCCGCTGCCGCGGCGGCAGGTGCTGGACGGCGACGATGAACGCCAGCTCGATCGTCTCCCGTGCCACCACCGATTCCTGCGGGTCCTCCGGGAGCATCCGGTCCGGGTAGGGCTGCAGGTACAGCACCTCGGAGCCGGGGTCCGGCAGCTCGGATGGTACGGGTGTGCGGTCGTTGCGCTTCTCCAGGAAGTCGAGGCAGGCGTTCGTCGCGATCCGGTACAGCCAGGTCCGCAGCGCAGCGTGGCCCTTGAACGACTCCCGCTTGTTCCACACCCGCAGGAACGTCTCCTGCGTCATGTCCTGGGCGTCCTCGTAGTTCGCGAGCATCCGGTAGCAGTGCACCTGCAGCTCACGCCGGTAGCGCTCCGTGATGAGCGCGAACTGTGCTGCGTCATTTGAGCGGGCCGCCGCGATGAACGCGGCCTCGTCGTCGCCTAGCAGTCTGGCGTCGGTCATGGTCGTCAATCCTTCCGCAGGTGGCGAGGGGCTACCAGAACTGACGACGTGGCGGAGGATTTCTGATCGGTGAAGCCGCTGACACCAGGCCGTTCGTCAGGCCGGGTGGGTCGGGTCGATCCAGGGGACGTGCTCCGGGTCGGGCACACCCTCGATGTCGAGGTGGGGTCCCCGTGGTCAAGGCGCCGCCGGCTCGGTGAGCCGGGCTTCCAGGTCGGCGATCATCTGGGCCAGCAGGCTGGTGTTCTCGGAGTCCCGGTAGCAATCGCGGAGAATCCAACGGATATGGGTCTGACCTGCGTGGATGGAGCTTGGCCCGCCGTCCAGTGATCGTGTTTCCCAAGGAGTCTCCGCAGGTCAGCGGCAACATCGTTGGATTCACAGCCATTACTACCGGGACCCCAACTAGGGCCTGTTGCGAAAGTGCTGGGCATACTCGCTGGTGCGTCTGACCCGTTGCGGGGTTGTGTCGGTGTGACCTCGTAGACTCCCGGCCACGTCGTCGAAGGGATGGCCGTGGAAGACCCGACAGGTATCGCAGCGCTGACCAAGATCCTGCCTTCAGATCTCGGCGCGGACGAGGGAATCGACTGGTCGGCAGCAGAGGCGCGGTGGGGCACGCGGTTCCCGCGTGACTACATGGCCTTCATGTCCATCTATGGCGCCGGCTCGTTCGCCGAGGTCGGCATCCTCATGCCGTTGCCCAAGGAATACATCCAGTGGGACCCCGGGACCTTCGAAGAGGAGACGGAGAACGCCCGTTACACCTGGGAGATGCTGGGCGGTCAAGAAGGCCTCGACATCGACCCGAACCACATCCTCGCCTGGGGCATCACCTCGGGCCCCGACATCCTGTGCTGGCTGACCACCGACCCCGACCCCGACCAGTGGCCCGTCCTGGTCTGCGGCCGACACACCCACGAGGACTTCACACTCTTCCCCTGTGGCATGGTCGAATTCCTCCGCATGCTGCTCCTGGACGAGTACGACCCCTACCCCCTCAGCATCGACCTGCGTGACGCCTCGCCGCGCTACGTGCACTGGCTCGAAGCACAGAAGCGCTGGAAAGCGGGATTGGACCCCGACTCCGGGTTGCCACGATCAGCCAACCACTAGGGCCTGTCGCGAGTGCTGGTCACAGCCACTCGTTGATGGCAGCGACCAGTGCGGTCGCCTCATAGCGGACGGCCAACTTGTCGTATCTCGTGGCCACGGCTCGGTGCCTCTTCAGCCGGTTGATTCCGCACTCCACCGCATGGCGCTCACGGTAGTCGATCTTGTCGAACTTCGGCGGCCGGCCACCTCGCGAACCGCGCTTCTTGCGGTTGCGGACTTGATCGGCCTCCGGGATCGTGCAGCCGATGCCGCGTCTGCGCAGGTAGGCGCGGTTCTCGCGGGAGCCGTAGGCCTTATCAGCCCGGGCCTTGTCCGGGCGGGTCCGCGGCCGGCCGGGACCGATCCGAGGCACCCGGATGGCCTCCAGGACTGGCTGGAACTGCGGGCTGTCGTGCTGGTGGCCGGCGGTGACGAGCAGTGACAGCGGCTTCTGTCCCTGCTCGACCGCCAGGTGCAGCTTGGTGGTCAGCCCGCCGCGCGAACGCCCGAGGCCGTGATCGTCGGGCTCGGTGTCGACGCCACCGGGAGGTTCCTTCTGCAGTGCCCCTTTTCCGCGCCCCGGCGGCGTGCTGGTGCGCCCTGGCGATGGTGGAGTCCACACTGACGTCCCACGTGACGAGGCCCTGTGCGTCGGCTTCGGCCTGCAACTGCTCGAATATCCGCTTCCAGGTGCCGTCGCGCTGCCAGCGTCGGAACAGGTCGTAGGCCCGGTCCCATGGCCCGTACCGCTCCGGAACGTCCCGCCATGGTGCACCGGTCCTGGTCCGCCACCGTATGCCGTCGATCAGCTGTCGACGCGTCCAGGTCGGCGGCCGGCCCCGCTTCTTGCCCGAAGGCAGCAACGGCTCAAGCCGCGCCCACTGGCTGTTTGTCAGATCTCCGCGCCCCACGGCGTTTGATCATCTACGACCTTGATCGACTTTCGCAACAGGCCCTAGGGCGCGTATTGGGTCGTGATCAACATGTGAATGCGCCCCTATGGCGGATCCTGGACCGGTAGACCTTCATGTGTGACGCGAGTGCAAATGACAGACGAAGAGTGGGAGTTCATCGGGCCGTACCTGCCGATCGGCGAGTACGGGCCCTACCCCGAGCGTCTGCGCCTGCAGTTCGAGGGCGTGATCTGGCGGTTCAGGACCGGCGCTCAGTGGCGGGAGATGCCGCAGGAGTTCGGCGCCTGGCCGACCGTCTCCAACCGCTTCCGGCAGTGGCGTGACGCCAGCGTGTTCCAGGCCCTGCTGGAGGGCCTGATCACCGAAGCCGCCAAGCGAGGCCAGGTGGACCTGTCCCTGGTCAGCATCGACTCCACCACTGCGCGCGCTCACCACGACGCTGCCGGGATGCACATGAGCCAGGACGTGCTCGCCGCCCTGGAGAAGGCTGCTGTCGAGGAGGAGAAGGCCAGGTCAAAGGGGGCGACCGCGAAGAACAAAACGGACCAGACGCCGAAGCGGATCCCGAAGGGGACAAGCGGGGATGCCTGCGGCGCCGCCGCAAGCTCCGGCTGAAGGCCGCCTTGCTCGGTCGTTCCCGGGGCGGGCAGACCAGCAAGATCCATCTGGCCGCCGACCGCAGATGCCGTCCGCTGGCGTTCGTCTTGACCGCCGGACAGGCCGCCGACAGCCCGCAGTTCATCCCCGTGCTGAGGAAGATACGGGTTCCAGGTCCCCTCGGCCGCCCTCGCACTCGGCCCGGCGCCGTCGCAGGCGACAAGGCCTACTCCTCGCGCGGCAACCGCACCCACCTGCGCAGACGCGGCATCAAAGCCGTCATCCCGGAGAAGATAGACCAGGCCGCCAACCGGAAGAAGAAGGGCTCCAGAGGCGGACGACCCGTCGGTCACGACGCCGGCCTCTACCAGGAGAGGAACACCGTCGAGCGTCTGATCAACAAACTGAAGGCCTGGCGAGGCATCGCCACCCGCTACGACAAGACCTCCGGCAGTTACCTCGCAGGCCTCCACCTGCGCGCTTCACTGATATGGATCAGAGATCTCACCCGACCCACTGTTGATCACGACCCAATACACGCCCTAGATCTATAACTGCCGATGGCGGCTTCCAGGGGTTCCGGCCTGGTAGGTCACCAAGCTCGTCGGTGCCTCCCGTTTCATCAGCGAGGGTTGCCAGTGATGACCGCATGCTGATCATCGTCGTCCGCCGAACTCCCAATCGTGAACTTCGATACCGGCATACCGGTCCGTGGCCAGGACTGTGCGGGCCGTGTCCCGGTCCGTCGACCGGATCAGGGCTGCCGTGCCCAGCCAGGTGACGCCGTCGTCGGACAACAGCGGCCCGTAGGCGATCAAGTCGTCCCGCCGGTGGGACGGTGGAACGAGGTCGGCGGGCTAGCCCCAAGGCCGCTTAGTTAACGATCTCTTGGTGCTGTCAAATCAGCGGAAATGACAACAGAGCTCCTGCTAGAACAGTGTCGACCAAGATCACAGTTCGGTAGGAGCTCCGTTGGACGTCCAGTCTGTCATGCCTGGCGAAGTTGTCGTGGCTTCTGGGGCTTTCGCTCCAGGACATCTCGGCGAGTTGACGCAAATGATCCCGTTCGACATGGTCGATGAGGCGCTGGCGGAAACGCTCAGCGTGCAGACCCGGATCCGGGACCTGCCGTCCCGGGTGGTGGTTTACCTGCTACTGGCCGGCTGCCTGTTCGCCGAGATGGGCTGGATGCAGGTCTGGCAGCGGCTGAGGGCGGGACTCGGCGACCTGCCGGTGGCCACGCCCACCGCCGCAGCCCTGGCACAGGCTCGGCGGCGCGTCGGGGTCAAGCCCCTGCGGTGGCTGTTCGATCTGGTGCGCGGCCCGGTCCTGGGCATCGCCATCCCGGGCGCGCGCTGGCGAGGGCTGCTGGTCTGCGCGATTGACGGGACGACCATGACCGTGCCCGACAGCCCCGCCAACCTGACCGCCTTCACCAAGCATCGCGGCAATCACGGCGGATCAGGCTACCCGCAGCTGCGCCTGCTGGTGTTGGTGTGCTGTGGCGCCCGCACCCTCCTGGATGCGGTCTTCGGGCCGACCTCGACCGGCGAGACCGGCTACGCGCCCCGTCTGTTGACCAGCCTGCGCGAGGGCATGATCGTTCTGCTGGACCGCAACTTCGCCGTCCAGGCACTGATCAGCGCCATCACCGGGACCGGGGCCCAGGTCCTGGTACGGGTCAAGCAACACCGCCGCCTGCCCGTCCTGCGCCGCTGCCCGGACGGCTCCTACCTGTCCATGCTGGGCGGCCTGCCGGTACGGGTCATCGAGTGCGTGATCGGCATCTCCACCACCGCAGGCCGCCGCACCGGCAGCTACCGGCTGGTGACCAGCCTGACCGACTCGCACCGCTATCCCGCTGCCGACCTGGTCACTCTCTACCACCACCGGTGGGAGATCGAGACGGCCTACCTGGAGATCAAATCAACGATCCTGGGCAGCCGGGTCCTACCGGCCCGTACTCCCGAGGGCGTTCGTCAGGAGATCTACGCTCTGCTGACCACCTACCAGGTGCTGCGCATGGCCATGACCGACGCCACAGCGGCCCACCCCGGCATCGCCCCTGACCGAGCCAGCTTCACTGTCGCCCTCAACACCGCCCGCGACCAGGTGATCCAGACCGCCGGCGTCATCGCCGGCACCGTCATCGACCTGATCGGCACGATCGGGCGCCAGGTCCTGGCCCACCTCATGCCCGAACGCCGTATCCGCACCAGCCCACGCGTCGTCAAACGCGCCATCTCCAAATACAACGCCCGCGGCACCATCGATCGGACCAGCTACAAGGCCACCATCAGCATCGACATCCATATGCCGCCCGAGCCTTGACAATCAGGCGCAACGCCAAACTAAACGGCATTGGGGCTAGCCCGCGCCGAGGCCCAGAACCAGATAGCGGTTGCCGCCTTCGCGGCCACCGGGAAAGTCCCACATGGTGCGTCCCAGCACGTTGCGCCAACAGCGCAGCATCACGTCCCGGTACACGCCGGCCTGAAAGTTGGGCTCGTCGAAGGCGAACGCCCGCGCGGCGGCCAGGTCCGGCAGGTCGACGATATGCGTGCTGCCGGTGGCCGTGTCGCCGTCGAGGGTCGGGCCGCAGGCGATCAGCTGCGCCGCGTAGCGGTCCATGTAGGACCAGTGCTCCTCCACCAGTTCCTCGCGCAGTGCCGCGGAGCCGGGCCGGTCACGGTGGTAACAGAAGAATTGCATGTCGAGCCTATCTATCAGGGGTTGCGACAGGGACGGGGTCGTCGGCGGGGCCGGTGCGGAGCGGGGTTTCGCGGATCAGCCAGGCGATGGTGAAGGCGGCGACGGACACTGCGGCGGCGCCGATGAGGATGACGTGCAGGCCTCCGGTGACGGCGAGCCGGACCGCGTCGGCCACCTGGGCGGGCAGGTCCGGCAGCAGGGTGGGGGTGAGGTCGCCTTGCGTGGTCAGCCGGTCGGTGGCGGCCGGTCCCAGGTGGGAGGCCAGATCGCCGCGTACCTGAGCGGCGTACAGGGTGCCCAGCAGGGCGATGCCGAGCGAGCCGCCGATGGTGCGCAGCAGCGTGAGGGTGCCGCTGGCCGCGCCCATGTCGCGTGGGTCGGCGCTGTTCATGGTGATCAGGGTGGTGCTCTGCAGCACCAGGCCCAGGCCTGCTCCGATGGGGAGGGTCAGGGCCGAGGCGAGCGCAACGGGGGTGTCTCCGTCAAGGGGGAACAGTGCCAGCGCGCCGCCGGCCATGAGGGCTGCGCCGAGGATTGGGTAGCTGCGGTAGCGGCCGTTTGCGCTGATGAGGCGGCCGGTGAGCAACTGGGCGCCGAGCATGCCGAACATCAGCGGGAGCAACAGCATGCCGCTGGCCGCCGGGGAGGAACCCTGCACGAGCTGCAGGTACTGCGGCAGGTAGTTGGTGACGGTGAGCATCACCGCGCCGACCAGGATGCTCAGGACCTGGGCGAGGGTGAAGTTCCGGTCGGCGAACAGTCGGGGCGGGATGATCGGCTCGGCGGTGCGGCGTTCGACGGCCACGAACGCGGCCAGGGCGAACGCGCCGATCGCGCCGAGCGCCCAAGGCCAGGGGGTGCCGCCCGCCAGCAGGGTCAGGGCCACGATGGCGACGGTCAGCAGTACGGCTCCGGCGTAATCGATGCGCGGCCGGCCCCGTTCCGTGGGTGGAAGGTGGATCCGGGTGGCGATGAGCAGCAGGGCGACAGCACCGACGGGCAGATTGACGTAGAAGGTCCAGCGCCAGCTGAGGTGGTCGGTGAGCAGCCCGCCCAGCAGCGGCCCGCCGACGTAGGCGACGGGCATGATGGCGCCGATCATCGACTGCAGCCGGCCGCTGTCGCGGGGTGGGACCAGCACGCCGATGATGGCCAGCGCGCCGACCATGAGCCCGCCCGCGCCGAGCCCCTGCACGGCGCGGAAGGCGATGAGCTGCGGCATGGTCTGGGCCAGGCCGCACAGCGCGGATCCGGCCAGGAACAGCGCGATGGAGCAGACGAAGGTGGCCTTGCGGCCGAGTAGGTCGCCGACTTTGCCCCAGATCGGGGTGGTCGCCGCGGCTGCCAGCATGTACGCGGTCACCACTCCCGGCAACTGGTCCAGGCCACCGAGGTCGCCGGCGATGGTGGGCAGCGCGGTGCCCACGATCAGGCCGTCGAGCATGGCCAGGAACATGCCGGTCAGCAGCCCGAAGACGCCCAGGCGTGTCATGGCGCCTCAGACGGTGTAGGGGCGGGCGGTCCTGGCCTCGCGCAGCGCGTGCGCCCACCAGGCGAGCCGGTCCAGCATGACCTTGGCGGCGGCGTCGGCGGCCGGGTCGAGGGCCTTGCCGTCGCCGTCGAACTGCGCCCACGGATGTTGCAGGCCGACGCTGTCACGGAGGGTGACGGCGTGCAGTTCGGCCAGGACGAGCCGGAGTTGCTCGATCGCGCGCAGCCCGGCGGAGAAGGCGCCGTAGGAGACGAACGCGACGGGCTTGGCCTGCCATTCGATGCCGTGCCAGTCGATGGCGTTCTTCAGCGCGGCCGGGAAGCTGTGGTTGTACTCGGGCGTCACGATGACGAAGGCGTCGGCCGACGCCAGGCGCGGCGAGACGGCCGCCAGCAGATCCCTGTCCTCTTGAGAGGCTGGTGGCTGGCCAAGCACCGGCAAGATGGTCGGCAGCGGGGTTTCGACCAAGTCGATCAGGTCTGCGCTCATGTCGTTGCGCTGATGGAGGTGGTCCAGCAGCCAGTTCGCCACGGCGGGGCCGAAGCGTCCCTCACGGGTGCTGCCGAGAATGACGGCGATCTTGAACACTTGTCTTCCTTTTGTGTACGCTGTATCGATCGGATACAACGTACACAGACGAGTGTACGATGTCTACTTCCGGTACGTTGTACCGGCAGGCGAGGAGAAGGGGGACGGCATGGCCACCGACAGGAGCGCACCGCTGTGGGAACGGCTGGAACGGCCCGCACCGGCCCCCCGCCAGACGTTGTCTCCCCAGCGCATCGCCATGGCCGCTGTTGCGGTCGCCGACGCCGAGGGCCTGGAGGCCATCACCATGCGCCGCCTGGCCACAGAACTGGGCGTCGCTCCCATGGCGCCCTACCGCTACGTTTCAGGCAAGGACGACCTGCTGGAACTCATGGTCGACCACGTCTACGCAGGCATGCGCCTGCCCGGCGGTCTCGGCTGGCGGGAGAGCCTGCACGCCCTGGCCGTGGGCACTCGCGAGCTGATGCTGGAGCACCGGTGGCTGGCTCAGCTCCCACCGCAAACCAAGCTCGCCCTGACGCCCAGCCGCATGGCCGTGGCCGAGCAGTCTCTGACGGCGCTCGACGGCCTCGGCCTGGACCCCGACACGATGATGGGCATCTTCCGCAGCGTGGACGCCTACGTGCAGGGTGCCATGAGTTACGACAGCGCCGTCGATGCGTTCATGAGCGAGCAGAGCCTGTCCAGCGGCGACGAACTGCGCACCGAGCTCGCCCCCCTCATAGCCTGGCACATGCGCACCGGCCATTACCCCACCTACCAGCACTACCTGCGCACCGCCGCCCGCAAGGACGACAGGCAATGGCAGTTCGACCTCGGCCTCAACTGCCTCCTCGACGGCATCGCCGCCCGCCTGAACATTTGAGGAAGCCCCCGCATCGAGGCTCGAGCAGACAGCGACCAACCCGTGGCGTGGGTGAGACCGGACAGACGAGTTGTCGCCATACGACGATCCACGATGCAGGCGGAGCTCTTCGCCGGCGCACGGCGCTTGAGGCGTTGCGGGATAACCTTCGCTATCTGGAGCACGGCCTGGCCTGGATCGGCGCCGGCGTCATCGCCCTGGGCCTGTACGGGTTCGTCACCACCCTGCCGCCCGGATGCCAACTTCGGCCGCATTCTGGCCGCCTACGGCGGTGTGTTCGTCGCCGGATCCCTGGGCTGAGGCATGGTCGTCGACGGGTTCCGTCCGACCGATGGGACGTCATCGGCGCACTGGTCTGCCTGGTAGGCGTCGCCGTGATCATGCACACGCCGCGTGGCTGAGCCCCGAGCCAGAGCGGCAGGCGGCGTTCGCAGAAATGGATAGTTCTGCGAGGCGCGATCATGACCGGGTGTGTCTGTCAGGTTCATCGATAAATGGCCGGGGTTTCGGCGTTCTGGGCCGTGCCTGATCAGTGACCGAATCGCAGCCATCGTCGGGACCTTGCCGCTGACCTGCGGCGGCGTCCCGGATGGCGGCGAGAGCTGCTTCGGCGCCGTCGCACATCTCGACGCTCGCGACCGCTGCCGCCCTGGACGACGCCGCGCTGGCCGCCTTCCTGGACGAGAACGGCACACCGCTCTAACCGTCGTACGGTAACGGTCGGTAACCGTCTCACCGTCTCCATGTCTCAGCCTCTCGCGCGCGGGCGCGCGCGCCTGCGCGAATCGGGGGCCACACACGTGGCGAGACGAGACAAAGTGCACAATCGGCGGAACATCACGGTCGGTGACGGCCGGTGATCACCCCTGTCCTGCGCGGGAGGGGCGGCCGCCGTGGACGCGGACGTGGACGGCCGGGGGCGACAGTAGTGCGCCGACCGGCTACAAAGGCCGCCGTGAACACCGCCGCCCGCCCCAGCGCCTGTGCGGTGCCAAAACCGCGCCACACGCCTGACCTGTGACCTCACATCGGCTATGCGGCTCGGCGATACTCGTTGATGAGACCGCTGACGGTCTGTCGTCGCTGTATTCGGGCCGTGAGATCGACAACCTCGGCCGGATCATGCATGGGTGGCCGTAGCGACAGTGCCTGGTGCGGCCGGTGCTGGTTGTAGTGGCGCTCGTACTCGACCAGGACCTGTCGCAGGTGCCGCTCACCGTGGACCAGAAGATGATCGAGGCATTCGCGGCGGAGCGTGCCGACGAACCGCTCGGCGAATGCATTCGCCCGTGGCGAGCGCGGCGGCATCTTGAGGATGCGCACGTCCGCCCCGGCGAGCACATCGTCAAATCCTCCGCCGAATTTGCCGTCCCTGTCTCGGATCAGGAACTTGAACCCGTCGGCTCGCCCGCCCAGGTCCATCAGTAGGTTGCGCGCCTGCTGCGCTGTCCAGGCGCCGGTCGGATGAGCCGTGACACCAAGGATGTGCACGCGCCGCGTTTGGATCTCCATAACGAACAACACGTACAGGCGTTTGAGGAACACCGTATCGACGTGGAGAAAGTCGCACGCCAGGATGCCGGAGGCTTGCGAGTGGAGGAATTGGCGCCAGCTCGGTACAGCCCGACGCGGTGCGGGCCCAAGCCCCGCCGCCGCCAGGACCCGGCGGACCGTCCCCTCCCCCACCCGGAACCCAAGGCCGAGTAGCTCGCCCCGGATGCGTCGGTGCCCCCACCGTGGATTCTCCTGCGCCAATCGGAGGATCAGGGCGCGGGTCTCCTCAGAGATTAGTGGCCGGCCGTGTTTGGCGGGGTGGGTCCACTTCTTCTTGACCATCCTGCGGTGCCAGGCCAGCAGCGTGCCGGGTGTCACGATGCGATGCAGCCGAAGGCGAGCGGGTAGCAGCCTGGCCAGTGCGGCCAGCAGCGCCCGATCAGCCCAATCCGGCCTCGGCTGGGCGACCTGACGGCGCAGCACCGCGACCTCATGCCGCAACACCAAGATCTCCACCTCTTTGGCGGCGCCCCCGAGTAAGTAGCACCAGCCAGCCGAACACCCGAACCACCAGCAGATACACAAGACGAAACTGCACGAGAGCTGAGCCTAGTACGGCAGCCGCCATTCGTTAGCTGATCTGGGTGTATGCGGTGGCCAGGCGAGCGCGGCGGTGGAACCAGCGGGCTCGGGCTTGATGTCG
>NZ_JBEYZF010000078.1:0-12776 GCF_040645915.1 Nonomuraea sp. NPDC046570
CCGAAGATGATCGCACGCGTGCACTTCGATCTGCTGCTGTCCGAAGACGGCAGGCGCACCGCGGCCGAACTGACCCACAGACTCAAGATCAGCCCAGCCTCCGTCTCCGTCGCCGTGAACTACCTGGTCGAGCAGGGATACGTCCGGCGCGAGCGCGATCCCCAGCGGCGCCGCGACATCTACGTGATCGACGACGACGCCTGGTACAACTCGATCGTGACCGGCAGGCGGCAGACACTCGAGACAGTGCGGGCCACGATGGCGGCGGTCGAGACGTGCGGGCTCGACAGCCCCGTGGGGCAACGACTGGCCAAGGCAGGGGCGTTCCTGGAACGGGTCAGCCTGGACATGATCGAGTCCGCCGACCGCTGGCGCACCCTCCTGACCTGATGGGGCTCAGCCGAACCGAGGCCGGCGGGCTGAGGGGATGGGTGGACGGAGGAGCGGATCTCCGTCGAGCACGATCTTGTCTTTGTATGCCTTTCGCAGCCCCGAGGCCGCAATCGCTGAGCCGTTCATGGCATCCACCATCGCCGACAGCTCTGATACCGGGCCGTCGCCGTGCTGACACGGCCGCTGACACGACACCACAGCAGACCTCATCGCCGCCGGGACCTCCGTCGCGGTTGCCGCCGATGATCGCTACCTCGTGTATGCCGGTTCCTGGTATCTGGGGCGACACCGCCTAAGCCGTAATGACCCGGACCCCGGCCTCGGTGATGCGCGCCACCAGGTGTTCGGGAGCCGAGCTGTCGGTCACGAGCGTGTCGATGTCGCCGATGGGGCAGACGCGGGACAGGGCCCTGCGCCCGAGCTTGGAGCCGTCGGCGACGACGATCACCCGGTCGGCGCGCGCCGCCATCGCCCGGTTGATCGTGGCCTCGCCGTCGTTGTGCGCGCTCGCGCCGTGCCGGTCGTCGACGGCGTCGACGCCGAGGATGGCGACGTCGAGGGCGATGCCCTCCAGCATGGCGCCCGCGATCGAGCCGATGAGCTCGTAGGACTGGGGATGGGCGGCGCCGCCGGTCACGACGACCCCGATGTGCGGGCGCACGATGAGCTCGTTGGCGATGTTGAGCGCGTTGGTGACGACGGTGACCGCCGGGCCGCGCTGCTCCTCGTTGAGATCGGCCCTGGTCGCCAGGGCCCGCGCCACCTCGGTGGCCGTCGTGCCCCCGTTCAGCCCGACGGTCGCGCCCGCCGGGACGAGCATCGCGGCGGCGGCCCCGATGCGCTGCTTCTCGGGCGCGTGCCGCGCCACCTTGTAGCGCATCGGCAGGTCGTAGGAGACGCTGTGGGCGGTCGCCCCGCCCCGGGTCCTGGTCAGCAACTGCTGGGTGGCGAGCTCGTCGAAGTCACGCCGCACGGTAGCCCCGGACACCCCGAGCTGCCTGGCCGTTTCGTCGATGTCGAGCTGCCCGGTGTTCGCCAGCATCTCCAGCAGCTTGTTCCACCGTTCATAGCGGTTCAACGATGCTCTCCCAGCTCAGAAAGGTGACAACATTATTGCATTGTTTGCAACTTCGTGTTGACTTCTGTCGCGTATCTGCTCCACGATGGCACGTGACACATCTGGAGCTCTCCTCCATCACGATCTCCACGGCTCCCATGGGCCGCGACAACCCGCTGCCCCCACTGCGGGAGTTGCACTATTTCCAGCCGAGCGTGGCAGACGCCGAGATCTCGCGTGGCCTGACGTACGGGCTCGCCACCTCCTTGCTGCCGTACACCCTCTTGGATGGATATGGGCGGGAGCGCGCTGACACGCCGTTGCGCACCGCCGTTCTGTCCAACGGGATCCTGCGGGCGGAGTTCCTGCTCGACTACGGCGGGCGCATGTGGTCGCTCCGCCACCTGCCGTCGGGCCGCGAGCTGCTCCACACCGGCTCTGTGCTCCAGCCCGCCAACCTGGGCCTGCGCAACGCGTGGTTCGCCGGAGGGGTGGAGTGGAACATCGGCACCCTCGGGCACAGCCCGCTGAGCTGCGTGCCGGTCCACGCGGCCAGGGTCGAGCGCCCTGACGGGACGCCGGTGCTGCGGATGTACGAGTTCGAGCGGATGCGCGGGATCGTCTTCCAGGTCGACGCCTATCTGCCGAGTGGTTCGCCCGTGCTGTTCACGCATGTACGGCTGCGCAACCCCGGCGAGGCCGAGGTCCCGGTGTACTGGTGGACCAACCTGGCCGTCCCTGAGACGCCCGGCACCAGGGTGCTCGTCCCCGCGACCGAGGCGTACCAGATGAACTCCGACAACATGCTGCGCCGGGTCACGGTTCCCGAACACGACGGCGTCGACGAGACCTACCCCGGCCGGGGCGCCTACCCCGCCGACTTCTTCTACGACGTGCCCGACGGGACCCGTGGCTGGACGGCCGCGCTCGGTGAGGACGGCACCGGGGTGATCCATACCGCCACGGGCAGGCTGAGGGGCCGCAAGCTGTTCCGCTGGGGCACCAGCGTCGGCGGGCGCAACTGGCAGGAGTGGCTGTCCGGCCCCGGCGCCGCGTACCTGGAGATCCAGGCTGGGCTCACCCGTACCCAGCTCGAGCACGTGCCGCTGGCCTCGGGCGCCTCCTGGTCGTGGGTCGAGGGCTTCGGCCTGGCCACCGCCGACCCGGCCGAGGTGCACTCCGCTGACTGGACCGGCGCACGAGCCGCCGCCGCCCGCGCGATCGAGGAGCTCGTGCCCGAGCGGGTGCTGGAGTCGGAGCTGGCCGGGGCCGGGGAGTGGGCGGACGCGGCTCCCATGGAGACCCTGCACAAGGGTTCCGGCTGGGGAGCACTGGAGCGGCTGCTGCGCGGCCTCGACCTGCCCGGCACGCCCTTCCCCGAGGACACCATCGGCCGCGACCAGAATTCGTGGCGCGCGCTGGTCCGCACGGGCACGATGCCGACCCCGTCGCCGGATCTGCCGCCCTCCTCGTACACCGTGGGGCCGCGCTGGCGCGAGCTGCTGGAGAAGAGCGAGGTCACCTGGTTCACCCAGCTTCACCTGGGAGTGAACCGCTATCACGCCGGAGACAAGGAGGGGGCGCGGGAGGCGTGGCGGCGCTCCCTGGCCTGCGACGTCAACGCGTGGGCGCTGCGCAACCTGGCCGTCGCGGACGCCGCCGAGGGGAACCTGGCCGCGGCGGCGGCGGGCATGATCAGGGCGCACCGGCTGGTGCCCAGGCTCCGCCCGCTGACGATCGAGACGCTGAAGGTGCTGGTCGGGGCCGACCGGCCGGGCGAAGCGCTCGCCGTCGTCGACCGGCTCGACCACGCCGACCGGTGGCACGGCCGGATCCGCCTGCTCGAATGCCAGGCCGCGGTGGACGTCGGCGACCTGCGCCGGGCGGGACGCCTGCTCGACAGCGGGATCGTCGTGGACGACCTGCACGAGGGCGAGGACGCCCTCGACACGCTGTGGTGGGCCTACCACGAGCGCAGGGCCGCCGCTGATCTCGGCATCGTCAACGACCCCGCGAGGGTGCGGATCCGCAGGGACCATCCCCTTCCCTGCCTGTACGACTACCGCATGGATTAGTGCATCCGGAAGTCGTAAACGCCGGGCAGCGGCTCGCCCGGATCGTGGTAGGCGTACCAGAGCTCGTGCAGCGCGTCCTCGCCCTCCCGTAGGTCGGGCACCTCCAGCTCCCCGTCGAGCAGCCGCCCGGCCCGCTCTCTGTCGCCGGCGGCGAGCGCGGCCCTGCACTCCAGCAGCCTGATCCGGCCGACGGCCCGCTGCTCGGCGTCGAGGGAGTCGAGGACCGCGAGCGCCTCCCCCGACCGGCCCGCCAGCAGCAGCGCGGACAGCGTCTCGGCGGTGAGCTGCCACACGCCCGGGGCCAGGGCATGCGCCTCCGCGAGGCGATCCGCCGCGCTGTCGTGCTGCTGGGCGAGCCGGTCGAGCTCGGCCAGGTTGCGCAGCGCCCAGGGGGTGCGGCGTCTGCGCAACGAGTCTTCCCAGGCGGTCCGCGCGGCCGCGGCGTCGCCTTCCGCCATCGTGAGCAGCCCCCTGTGCAGGAGGCTGTGCCAGTCGGCGGGCTGTTGCCGGAGCAGCTCGCGCCAGGGTTCGCCGAGGACGGGGTCGGCGGGCGGCTCGGAGGCGGGCAGCGGGTTGCCGGCGAGCAGTTCCAGCCAGGGCTTCTGCTCGGGGCCCAGGGTGTCGTCCTCGAAGGGGGTCGCGGCCAGCGCCGGGAGCGCTCCAGCCGCCCGTTCGAGCGCGCCCCACCCGGAGCCCCTGTACAGGCGGGCCACGGGCGGGGCGTCCACCCAGCTCGACGCGGCCTTGAACTCGTCGTCGAGCGCGGGGACGAGCCCGGCCACCTCGGCGACAGCCGTACCCCAGTCCCCGTGCACGGCTGCCGGGTCGGCCTCGGCCAGGCCGTACGCCTCCAGCCACGACCACTCGGAGCGCGCGGGCATGGGCAGGTGCTCCAGCTGGGTCCGGGCGAGGCCGCCCTGGATCTCCAGGTAGGGGGCTCCGGGGCCGGAGAGCCACTCCTGCCACCTGCGCCCTCCCTGCGCGGTCCCCCAGCAGAACATCTTGCGCCCGCGCAGCCTGCCGGTGGAGGCGTGCAGGAGCCCCCGGCCGGTGCTGTCGAGCGCGGCGATCCACGGCGGGGTGGCGGCGGGGATGTCGAAGAAGTGGTCGCAGGCCGCCTCCGCGCGGGCGGTGTAGCTGGCCTCCGGCGGGAAGGCGTCGTACCGGATCTCGGCCTCGTAGCCGTAGTGGTAGGAGTGGTCGGCCGGCGCGATCACCCGCGTGCCGGGCGTCTCGGGCACGGCGATGTTGGACCACCAGTACACCGGCACCTCGTGCGGGTGCGGGTTGCGGATCCTGACGTGCACGAGCAGGTACGGCGAGCCGCTCGGCAGGTAGGCGTCGAGCTGCACCACGAGCCGCCGCATGCGCTCGTACTCGTACATCCTGAGCACCGGGGTGCCGTCGGGCAGCTCGGCTCGCACGGCGTGCAACGGACTGCTGGTCAGCGGCCAGTGTCCCGTCGTGCCGAGGTTCCACTCGACCCCGCCGGCCAGCCAGGCCCCCCGCAGCGCGATGTTGGCAGGCTGCACGATCGGGTTGCGGTGGAGCAGCTCCCGCCCGCTCGCCCGATGCTCCAGCGACCACAGCCGACCGCCGTAGTCGAGCAGGAACGTGGCCTTCAGCTGCTCGTTCTCCAGCACGGCGACGGTGAGGTCCCGCTCGGCCAGCCGCCGGTCGTAGCCGTCCTGCTTGGTGTACGGCAGCAGCGTGGCCGGCATGCCGTACGCCCCCGCCGCGCTCGCGGGCACCTCGGTGCCGTGCAGGATCGGCAGCGGGCTGGCCCGCGGGAAGGCGGCCGCGGGCATCCGTATGGTCTCCATGCTGATCATGGACAAAGCTCCTCTGCTGCAGGAATCGCCCAAGCATGTGAATTTCTGCAATAAATGTCAAGAATCATTGCATGAGAATGCGTCAGGGGCTTCAATGTGTGCAGAGTTCCCCCAGAGATGAGTGCGCACATGATCAATTCCTCTCGAACCGCCCTCGTGGGCGGCGTCGCCTTGCTGTTGCTGTCCGCCTGCGGGGGCGGGCCGGCCACTCCGGATGCTTCGGAGGCGAAGTCCTTCACCTACTGGTCCATGTGGGAGGAGAACGAGCCGCAGGCGCAGGTGCTCAAGTCGGCTCTCGACTCCTTCGGCAAGGAGAGCGGCGTCCAGGTCAAGGTGGAGTGGCAGGGCCGCAAGGTCCAGCAGAAGCTCACCCCCGCCCTGCGCGGCGGCGACGTCCCCGACCTCGTGGACCAGGACGGCAACAAGACCTGGGCGCCGCTCGCCGCAGCGGGCCAGACCCGCGACCTGTCCGGCGTCTACGCCGCGCAGGTGCCCGGCGAGGGCCGGACCGTCGCCGAGGTCGGACCAGGGAAATACCAGGAACTCGTCACGGGCGCCGACGGCAAGCCGTACATGGTCCCGTACGAGGTGATCGCCTTCGGCCTCTTCTACAACGGCGCCGCGCACCCCGACATCGCCGCCAAACCGCCGGTCACCTGGGAGGAGTTCACCGCCACCCTCGACAGGCTGAAGGCCGGCGGCCATGGCCCGCTCGCCGTGGACGGCGACATCGGCGACTACGACGCCATGTGGCTCGTCGACCTCATCACGCGGGAGCTCGGCGACGGCTCGTTCCTCAAGGCGGCCTCCGACAAGAGCGCGGCGGCGTGGGACGACCCCAAGGTGCTGTCGGCTCTCGGCCGGGCCGAGAAGCTGGCGAAGGGCGGCTACTTCGTCGACGGCTCGTTCGGCAGCAAGTTCCCCGCCGTCCAGGAGAAGTGGGCAGCCGGCAAGGCCGACTTCCTGCTCATGGGCACGTGGGCGCCCAGCGAGACCCAGAAGTCCGCCGGGCCCGCCTTCGCGTACCGCTCGTTCCCTTTCCCCTCCGTGGGCGGCGCCCAGTCGGTGCGGACCAGCCTGATCGGGTTCGGCATCCCCAAGCGGGCCGCGCATCCCGAGCTGGCCGAGAAGTTCATCGCCTACTTCATGAAGAAGGACGTCCTCTCGGGTATCTCCGCCAAGGCTCTCAACATCACTCCGCGCCCGGACATCGCCGCGCCCGAACCGGTCGCCGACCTGGCCAAGGCCCTGAGCACGATGCCGACGGCCCCTTGGTTCGACGGCGCCGACGGCCTGCCCAACTACTCCGTCGAGGTCTTCTCGCCGGTGGCGACCAAACTGCTCAGTGGCAAGGTCGCCGCGGCCGACGCCGTCAAGGAGCTCAAGGACCTCCAGGTCAAGTACTGGGCGAAGCAAGGGTGAAAGCGCGCCGTCGGGTGATGTGGGTGTTCGTCGCTCCCGCGCTCCTCCTCTACGCCGTCTTCCTGCTCGGGCCCACCGCCGCCTCGGTCTGGGTGAGCCTGCACGCCTGGGACGGCATCGGTGAGATGCGCTTCAAGGGAGCCGGCAACTACACGCTGCTCCTCAGGGACGAAGTGTTCCTGAAGGCGTTCGGCAACACCCTCGTCCTGCTGGTAGGTGGCGGCGTCGTGGTGTTCACGCTCAGCTTCGCGCTGACGATGGCGCTGCGTGACATGCCGGGCAAGCGCACGGTCCGCTCGGTGCTGTTCTTCCCGAACATCGTCGCGCCCGTCGTGCTGTCGGTGCTGTGGGGCTTCCTGTTCCAGACCGACGGCCTGGTCAACTCCGGGCTGGCGGGCGTGGGGGTGGACGACCCGCCCAACTGGCTGGGCGACCACCTGTTCGGGCTGATCTTCGCCGGGCTGGTCTGGATGAACACCGGCTTCTACGTCACGATCCTGATGGCGGGAGTCGACCGCATCCCCCGCTACTTCTACGAGGACTGCGCACTCAACGGGGCGACGGCGTTCCAGCGGCTGCGCCACCTCACGCTGCCGCTGACCTGGGACGTCGTCGCCACATCGGCCGTCATCTGGACGGTGTCCTCGCTGAAGATCTTCGAGTTCATCTACGCCTTCGGCGGCACGGCCAACGACCTGCCGCCGCCGGACGTGTGGAACTCGGCGCTGTTCATCTTCGGCAAGACCTTCGGCGGGCGGGTGCCACAGTACGCCTTCGGCTACGCCTCGGCCTCCGCCGTCGCGACCCTGCTGCTCATCGTCGTCTTCGTCCTGCTCCTGCGCCGGGTGACGCGCCGTGAGCGCGTCCAGTTCTGAGAGGTTCCTCCATGATCCGCAGGATCGGCCTGAGCGGAGTCTGGCTGGCCGTGGCGTTCAACCTGTTCACGCTGGCGTGGATCGTGAGCACGTCCCTGCGCCCGCACCGGGAGATCTTCGCCATCCCGTGGGGGCTCCCCTTCAGGCCGATGTGGGAGAACTTCGCCGAGGCGTGGAGCAGCGGCAACTTCGGCGGGGCCGCGCTCAATACGATCCTGCTGGTCGGCCCGTCCAGCATCGTCATCGTCGCGCTCTCGGCTCCGGCCGCCTACATGCTGAGCCGTACCAAGGGCCGGGCTCCGTCGGCCCTGACCGTCCTGTTCGCCATGGGTATCGGCATCCCGACCCAGGTGGTCATCATTCCGCTGTTCGTGCTCATGCAGAGCCTGTCGCTCGTCAACAGCCTCGCCGGCCTGTTCGTGCTGTACGTCGCCGTGTCGCTGCCCTTCACCGTGTTCCTCCTCACCGGCTTCTTCGGGTCGCTGCCCGACGAGATCGAGGAGGCCGCGGCCCTCGACGGGGCATCGGTCCTGCGCACGTTCTGGCAGATCATGCTGCCGCTGGCCAGGTCCGGGCTGATCACGGCGCTGGTGCTGAACGCCATCGGGCTGTGGAACGAGACGTTCCTCGCGCTGGTCTTCCTGCAGAGCACCGACAAGCAGACCCTGCCACTCGCCCTGCTGGGCTTCCTCTCCAAGCAGCAGTACGCGGGGGCCGACTACGGCGGCCTGTTCGCCGGCGTCGTCATCCTCGTCCTCCCGATGCTGGCCGTGTACGTCTGGCTCGGCCGCCGCATCATCGAAGGCCTCACTCTCGGTGCAGGAAAGTGATCGACTAGAGAAAGGCGAACCCCCCATGCGTCGTGTGCTCGTGGCGCTCCTCCCCTTACTCGCGTTACTTTGGGTACCGACTCCAGCTTCAGCGGCTGGACTGTCGGTCTGGATCCAGAACTCCGCCGACCGGCCGTTCACCTCCACTGTCCGGCCCCCAGGGGCGGAGACCTCGATCGCGCTCTTCGCGGCGCGCAACGAGTTCGAGGCCGCCCAGATCCTCGTCCGCTCCGACGTCGCCACCACCGGGGTGTCGGTGAACACGGGCGCGCTCGCCGGGCCGGGGGGCGCCACCATCCCCGCCGCGAACGTGAGCGTGCGCAGAGAGTACAACCACCCGAGGATCACCAAGGTCGGCGGCGACGTGCAGCAGCCGCCCGACGGCGGCACCGCCTACTACGACGCGCTGGTGGACAACACGCCGCAGAACCTGGCGGCCAACAGCACGCTGGCGTACTTCTACCAGGTGCGGGTGCCCACGGGTCAGGCGCCGGGCGTCTACACCGGCAGCGCCACCGTGCGCAGCACCGCGGGCGACGTCGCCGTGCCCGTCTCGGTGCGCGTGTACGACGTCACCGTCCCGGCCGCGAACCAGTCGACGTTCAAGATGAACAACTGGTTCGGCTCGGCCGGTTGGAACTTCACCACGACCGTTCAGGCGATCCTCAACCAGTACAACGTCCAGCAGTTCGACGCCAACTGGTGGAAGGTGATGGAGAACGTCGCCAAGAACTTCGCCAAGCACCGGAACAACGTCGTCTTCGCCGACTTCACCGGGCTGCTCGCCCCGAACACCACGGTCAGCGCCTCGGGCCAGTTCACCTTCGACTGGACCACCTTCGACAGGTTCGTCCAGCTCTTCGTGGACGCCGGGGCGATGCAGTACATCTACACCCCGCACGTGCTGGAGAACAACGACGCACCCCAGCTCGACACACTCGCGGCGATCAACGGCGTCAGCGGTCCCGTCCACCGCGTGCTCAAGGACCCCGACACCCCGCAGACCAACTCCTACCTGGACCAGGTCTTCCCCGCCCTGAAGGCGCACCTGGACGCCAAGGGCTGGACCGACCAGTTCTACATGAGCGCCCTGGACGAGCCGAACTCGCAGCCCGCGCAGACGGCGTCGAGCTGGGTGTACGCGAAGTACCGCGCGTATTTCCCCAACCCGCTGACCAACGAGGCGCACCTCCACAAGTTCACGGCCAACGAGTCGCTGCTCTCCACGCTGACGCCGCTGTCGAGCACCTACAGCGACAACATCGGCTACTACCAGAGCCAGCGGCTGGCGGGTAAGGACCTGTGGCTCTACACCTGCATCGGCCCGCAGGACCAGCACATGAACCGCTTCATCAGCTACCCGCTGGCCTCCACCAGGCTGCTCCCCTGGCTCATCTGGAAGATCGGTGGCACCGGCTACCTGCACTGGGGCTGGGACTACTGGTGGTTCGACAACAACAGCAAGCCCGACACCTTCGACGGCGCGCACACCGGCGACGACTGGCTCGTCCGTCCGAACGTCGCCGCGTACGACCTCTACGACAGCCTGCGCAGTGAGGCGCAGCTCGACGGCCAGGAGGACTACGAGCTGCTCAACCTGCTCAAGACGGCCAAGCCGGCCGCCGCGAAGAGCATCAGCGAGAGCCTGATCACCGACGCCAAGGTGTACGACCGCTCGGGCGCGTCCGCTGTCCAACGGCACCGCCACATCCTGGAGGCGCTGGCCGCGGCGGGACCCGACGGGACGTTCCCCTTCAGCGAGGACTTCTCCCGGGGCCACGACAACAACTGGCGGCACGTCCAGGGCGACTGGTCGGTGAGCGGCGGGGAGTACGTCCAGTCGGACACCTCCGCGCTGTGGGGCCTGACCTCGACCGTCGAAGGCCGCTCCTACGGCGACGTGGCCGTCAGCGCGGACCTGCGCATCACCGGGGTCGCACCGTCCGGCGGCAACAGTAACTGGGCCGGGCTCATGGTCCGCAGCCTCAACGCCACCGACATGGACTCCGGCTATCTCGTCGCCCAGCGCAACAACGGCAGGATCTTCCTCTACCGCAGCGGCGTGACACTGGCGGAGGCTCCGGCTCCCGGCTACGCGGCCGGGCAGTGGAACCGCCTGCGGGTGGTGGCGAAGGGCGGCAAGATCGCCGTCTATTCGGGCACCGGGCAGGACCCGGTGCTGTCGGTGACCGACAACTCCTACCCCGTCGGCGACATCGCCGTGGTCACCGGAGGCGCGGCCGCCCGTTTCGACAACGTGCGGATCAACCCGATGACCAACCCCGCCGAGGGCGCGACCGTGACCGCGTCCAGCTCGTACCAGGGCGACGGCTGGGGCGGGAACTCCGCCGCCGACGGTCATCGGGGCTCCGTCTCCGGAGCCATGGGCTGGAGCAGCATCGACAACCTGACCGCCAACCACACCGAGTGGGTACGCTCCGACCTCGGCTCCGCCCGGCCCATCAGCCGCGTCGACCTCTACCCACGCAGCGACGGCGCGAACACCGGCCGGGGCTTCCCCATCGACTTCATCGTCCAGGTGTCGGCCGACGGCACCAACTGGACGACCGTCGCCACCAAGACCGGCTACCCCAGGCCCGGCGCCGAAGCCCAGACCTTCCCCTTCCCCCAGGTGAACGCCCGCTACATCAAGGTCACCGGCACCAACCTGTCCACCGACGCCTCCGGCAACTACCACATGCAACTGGCCGAAATCGAAGCCGCAGGCGGCAACCTCGCAGCAGGACGCCCCTTCACCTCCTCCAGCTCCGTCGAATACCCCGAAGAAAGCTGGATCAACACCAACGCCACCGACGGAATCCACACCTCCGACCTCGGCTACTCCATGGGCTGGAGCAGCACCGGAGCCACCACCCAGCACACCGAATGGGCCCGCGTCGACCTCGGCGGACCCAGCCGCATCTCCAAAGCCACCCTCTACGCCAGAAGCGACGGCACCAACACCGGCCAGGGCTTCCCCCTCGACTTCGTCATCGAGGTGTCGGCGGACGGCACCAACTGGACCACAGTCACCACGAAGACGAACTATCCCAGACCCGGCGCCGAAGCCCAGACCTTCACCTTCACCCCCACCACCGCGAGATACGTCAAAGTCACCGGCACCAAACTCAGCACGGCCGGCACCCTCTACATGATGCAGCTCGCCGAACTCGAAGTGTCCTGATCACGCGGTAACTCATCAGCGCTCATCGGCCCAGAACCGCCTGGCGCCGATGAGCGCTGGGTGCCCCGACGGCAGGTACGCGGCTACGGGCGGCAACAGGGAGGTGTGGCTGTGGGAGATCGCCAGTTGGGAACGCGCCGCACACCTATTCGGTGTCGCCGCCTTTTGACCTCAGTAGTGCACGGTTGTTCTCAAGGTCGAGGTCTTCGACGTTGAGGGAGAGGATTTCGGCGGCGCGGGCGGCGGTCTCGTAGAGCATCTGCCACAGGGTGCGTTCGCGGAGCGGGATGTCGCGGCGCGACAGCAGCCGATGGATCTTGGTCTTGCCGACGGCTTTGGTGTGGTCGACGTGTCCGCGGCGGCGTTCGGCGTCGGCCGGGACGGCCGGCGCGGCCCATTTCTTCTTGGCCTGGCACCAGGTGAGCCAGGAGGAGACCGCGGCCCGGTTTCGGTTCCAGGTGGCCGGCTTGCTCGCACCCCACAGCGTGGCGAGCGCGTCGCCGATCTCGGTGTCGCTGACGTCGGCCAGGCGGCGGGCGCCGCCGCCGATTTCGGCGATGGTCCGGTCGATGGCCGAGGCGTAGGCGCGGTGGGTGTTGGGGTTGGCGACCTGGTGGGTCGAGGGAACTCCTCGGCCGCCTCGGTGAGGGTGACGCTGTCGCCGCGCAGCGCGGTGATCTTCCGTCCGGCGGCCGCGGTCACCGGCTGCCCGCGGCGGGTGCGATGTACCGGATAACGTGCCCGAGTCGCACATCGGCCCTGAGGACGGATCCGCTGGTCGGCCGTGATCGTTCGGGCCCTATGTACGTCCATTATCACGTACATGGCTAGCCGTCTGCGGTGCCATCGTGGAGCTGGTGATGAAGGCCGAGTCGGGCGGAGCGCCAGGCCGCGCTCGCCCACTCCGCGCACACCGTGGCCGGCGGGGGCGACTCCATGCCGCCGGAGCCGCCCCTGGATGAGGACCTATCTCGCACGGATGCTTGAGGGGATCGCGCGCCGCGGCTACATCCCCGCTAGATCGCTGATGTGAAATTCGGGTTAGTGATCGTAGGCGGTCAGGGACCGTTTCACGGGTGCGCCGGTGTTCCAGTTGTGCCAGATGACG
>NZ_JBEYZF010000079.1:0-11826 GCF_040645915.1 Nonomuraea sp. NPDC046570
GGCCCGGTGGGTACGGCGACGCTCGATCTCGGCGTGCATGCGGCGAACGACCTCGTCCGCCTCCACGGGTGGGCCCACCCGGACCGTCGCCAGCAACGCGGGACGATCCGGATCAGGCGACAACCGCGTCACAGGCTCGACGCCTGCGGCTCGCAGCGACAGTCGCAGGTTGAACAGCGCCGCACCGCAGCTGACCAGTAGTTGCCTGCCTTCTTCGTCCGCCGTGCGCAACTGCCGGTCGCGGTCGCAGCGGACGCTGACCTCCTCGCCCTCGATGGCGAAGGACCAAGGCTGGGTGTTGTGCAGCGACGGCGCCCAGGTCGCCGCGCGCACCGCTGCCCGGAGAATCATGGTGGTGGTGTTATCTGACGCGCACATCTCACGCCACCTCCTCCTATAGCACCAGGGCATCACCAGCGTCCACTCGCTACCAGGGCCGAAAGACCTCTTCTCAGCAAAGTCCATGCTTGCTTTCGAGGGCGGGGTCAGGTCACGGCTAGGCAGGTCGGCTCATCCTCTCTGGCTCCAGACCATCGTCTGCTGATGAAGCCGGTGGCCATGGTTTCTGAGGCCGGGCACCACCGGCATCTGGCCGTGACGGACAAAACCCATGCGTTCGAAGAAGCGCACCGCACGGGTGTTCTCCACCAGGGCCTGCAGATGGCATCCGGGAGAGTCGGTTTGCCTGAGCCGGTCGAGCCGGCGGTTCATCAGCTCGTCCGCGGCGCCGGTTCCACGTGCTGAAGGCGCCACGGCGATGTGCAGGTGCGCCGGCCATCGGGTGTCGGTGAAGTCTCCGGCGATGGGCTCTCGTCGAATCCCTGCCCTGGCCATGTCGAGCATGCTGCGGGCGAAGAAGGCCGCGGCCCGCAGCCGGAAGCTTGGCCAGTACTGGCCGCCGGTCTTCCACGAGCCGCGGATCCAGCAGATCTCCGAAGCGCTCACCGCAGGCGGCTACCACCCGTTCCACGCCCCGTGCGGCATCCTTCTCGACGAGGCCAACCGCGCCGTGAGCACGTGCATCCGGTGCGCCACGTGCGACGGCTACCCGTGTCTCGTGCACGCCAAGGCCGACGCCGACATCATCGCCGTACGACCGCTGCTCGGCCATCCCCAGGTGACCCTCCTGGTGAACGCGGAGGTCGAACGTCTCATCACGGACGAGTCAGGCCGGAACGTCAGATTCGTGCAGGTCAACCGCCAAGGCGTCCAGGAGTTCTACGAAGGCGACATCGTCGTGGTCTCGGCCGGCGCCGCCAACAGCGCCAGGATCCTGCTCCGGTCGGCCTCCGACGAGCACCCGGCGGGCCTCGCGAACGGCTCCGACCAGGTCGGCCGCAACTACATGTTCCACAACAGCAAGGCCATCGTGCCGCTGGGCAAGGAGCGCAACGACACGGTGTTCCAGAAGACGCTCGGCCTGAACGACTTCTACCTGCCGAGGGAGGGCCGCGAATGGCCGCTGGGCAACATCCAGATGCTCGGCAAGTCCAACGCGATGGCGATGAAGGGCGAGGAGCCCAAGCTCACCAAGCTCGCTCTGCGCTGGAGCCTGGACGAGGTCGCCCGGCACGCGGTCGACTTCTGGCTGACGACCGAGGACGTTCCAAGGCCGGACAACCGTGTCACCGTCGGCAGCGACGGCAGCATCCACCTCGCCTACCGGAAGACGAACGACGTGGAGGCGGACGGGCTCTACCGCGAGCTGCGCAAGGTGCTGAACCACATCGGGATGGCCTCCCACCACGTGCTCAGCAAGAACTTCTACATGAGCATGGACGTGCCCATGGCCGGAGTGGCGCACCAGGCGGGCACCTGCCGGTTCGGCACCGACCCGGCGGACTCGGTGCTCGACGCCAACTGCAAGGCGCACGAGGTCGACAATCTCTACGTCGTGGACACCAGCTTCTTCCCGAGCATCGGAGCGGTGAATCCGGCGCTCACCGCGATGGCCAACGCTCTGCGCGTCGCCGACCACCTGACACGCCGGATGGCATGAGGGCCCGGCCAGGACGCCAGCGCGATGCCCGACATGCTCGCCGCCACTGGATCGGCGTTGCAGCCGAAAAATCTTCCGTCTCCGCAGACCCGCCGTGACCAGGTCGACCAGCATGGAAAGGCCGCGTCGCCCTCCTCAGTGGCATCAGTTGCTGGGATCACCCCTTCGAGCCGGTGAAGGCGATGCCGGCGATGAGTTGACGTTGCATGACGACAAAGAGAACGATCACGGGCAGTGAGGCCACGACCGACCCGGCGAACAGGATGGGGAAGTTGGTCAGGAACTGGCCGCGCAGCGAGGCGAGGCCGGCCGACAGCGTCATCATCTCCGGATCGGTATTGACCACCAGCGGCCAGAGCAGGCTGCTCCACGACCACATGACGGTCAGCATGCCGAGCGCCAGCAGGCCGGGTCTGACCAACGGGAGCAGGATGTGCCAATAGATTTGCAGCGGGTTGGCCCCGTCGATCGAGGCCGCCTCGTCCAGCTCCCTGGGCAACGACAGGAAGAACTGCCGAAGCATGAAGGTGCCGAACGCGCCGAATACGCCCGGCGCTATCAGCGCCTGCAGAGAGTTCAGCCAACCGAGCCCCTGCATGATCTCGTACCGCGGAATCAGGAACAACTCCGCAGGCACCATCAGCACGGCCAGGAAGAGCAGGAACAAGGCGCCCCTGCCGGGAAAGCGCAGCCGCGCGAAGGCGAACGCGGCCAGCGAGCACAGCAGCAACTGTCCGGCGGTCACGGCGGCGGTGACCACGACCGTGTTGAGGAACTGCCTGGCCAGCGGCACCGACCGGAACACGTCGGCGAAGTTCGACCACTGCCAGGAGGGCGTGAACTTCGGCGGCATCCGCAGCGAGTCCGGCAGCGTCTGCAGCGAGACCACGAGCTGCCATGCGAACGGTGCGAGCATCACCAGCGCGCCGGCGGCCAGGAACACATGCGCCGGCCAGGTCCTGGGCTTACTCATAGTGCACCCACTTCTTCTGAAGCCTGAACTGGATCGCGGTCAGCACCAGGATCAGCCCGAGCAGGATGACGGCGATCGCCGCGGCGAGCCCGCGCTGGTTCTGCACGAAGCCCGTCTCGAAGAAGAGGTAGACGATCGTGCGGCTGCCCTCCAGGGCCGGGCTCTTCAGGTCGATCATGAGATAGACGAGGTCGAAGACCTGCAGCGCGTTGATCATCGTGATGACCACGACGAAGAACGTGGTGGGTGTGAGCAACGGCAGCGTGATGCGGAAGAACTGCCGTAACCGCCCGGCTCCGTCGATCTCGGCGGCCTCGTAGTAGTGACGCGGAATGCCTTGTAGCCCAGCCAGGAACAACACCGCGTTGTAGCCGATCGAGCTCCAGATCCCGACGACCGCGATGGCGTAGATCGCGAAGTCGGGGTCGCCGAGCCAGTACGGCCCGTCGATCCCCAGCGTGCCCAGGATGTGGTTGATCGCCCCGAAGTCGCCGTTGAACAGGTATCTCCAGGTCAGGCCCACCGCGGCGGGCATGGTGACCACGGGCAGGAAGTAGATGGTCCGGTAAAGGCTCAGCCCGCGCAGCCCCGGCACGTTCAGCAGCGCCGCGACGACGATGGACAGCGGCACGCCGGCCAGCACCAGCACCGAGTAGAGCAGGGTGTTGCCGAGCGCGCCGTACATCTCCTCGTCGGTGAACAGGTCGGCGAAGTTGGCCGTCCCCACCCAGGTGTAGCCGCCGAAGACGCCCGACTCGGTCATGCTGAGATACAGGGTCTGGGCGATGGGCCACAGGTAGAAGACGGCCAGACCCAGCGCCATCGGGGCGATGAGGAGGTACCCCCACGCCCACTCGCGCTTGGAGTGCATCGGTTACTCCTTGGCCAGGATCTCGTTCATCTGCGTCGCGATCTCCTTGGCGACCTCGGCCACCGGCCGCTTGCCTGCCCAGGCCTCGGCGAGCAGCTTGTTCTGCACGTCCTGCCACTGCGCGGTGTTCAGTGACACCGGGTACGGCACGCCGTACGGCATCGAAGCGTCGTAGGTCTCCTTCAGGTGGAAGGAGGGGAAGGCCTTGAACCAGCCCTCCTGCGTGCCGTCGCGGAGCGAGAGGGCGCCGCCGCCGCTGTCGCTGAGGATCCTCTGGGCCTGCTCGGAGGCGACGAACTCGGCGAAGGCCGCCGACTCCTTCGGATGCTCGCTCTTGGCCGAGACGGCGTTGGCCAGGCCGAGCAGGATGACGGCTTCCTTGCCAGGGCCCTTGGGCAGCGGGGCCACGTCGATCCGCTCGCGGACCTCGGGGTTGGCCCAGAAGGTGGGGGCGAACCAGACGCCGCCGTACAGCATGCCGTACTTGCCGGACTGGAAGAGTGTGATGGGGTCGGTGTCGGTGTAGACCTCCGCCACGGGGCCGACCTGGTCCTTGATCATGCCGGTCCAGTACTCCAGGCCCTGGATCGAGGCGGGGTCGTCGAAGCCGCTCTTCTTGCCGTCCTGCGACAGCACGTGGCCGCCCGCCTGGAGCATCGTGGGGTAGAAGGCGCCCTGGTCCCACATGTGGGCGAGGATGCCGAACTGCTTCTTGGACGGGTCGGTCAGCTTCTTGGCCGCGGCCTTGACGTCGTCCCAGGTCCAGTCGGCGGTGGGGTAGGCCACTCCGGCGGCGTCGAAAAGCTTCTTGTCGTACCAGAGCGCCGGGATACTCACGTTGTGCGGCAGGCCGTACAACTTGCCGTCGTAGCGGTATCCGTCGACGACCGCGGGGGGAAGGCCCTGGACCTTCGACTCCTCGATCGGGGTGATGATTCCACCCTTGGCGTACATGCGGACGTTGAGGCTGTTCATCCAGAACACGTCGGGTGCGGCACCGCCGGACGCGGCCGTCTGGAGCTTGGTCCAGTACTGGTCCCACGGGGTGATCTCGAGCTTCACCGTGACGTTGGGATTGGTCTGCTGGAAGGCCGCGATGATCTTCTCCGCGCTCGCCTGGTCGTTCTTGTCCCAGATGGCGTAGCTGATCGTGGCCTTTCCTGAGGCTTCCGGCTGGCTGGCGGAACTACAGCCGGCGGTCATGACGGTGAGGCTGGCGAGGCAGGCAAGGGGTAGGCGGAAACGCACGTTTGTCTCCAGGGGGTCGGGGGTGTTCAGGGCCGCAGGTTGGAGGTCCAGTCGGCGAGCTCGCGGTCGATCTCGGCCCTGGTCCGGGGATGGCCGGGAGCATCAGGGCGTTGCTGCCACGGGTGCGGACCGGTGGCCGGGCGATATTCCACGCCCAGGGCGTCGAGCCGCTTTTCGTGTACGGCGAGCCGTACGAGAAAGTCCTCGAAGTCGCGCTCGTCGCTCCACATCGCCTCGGCGAAGGCAGCCAGTCGTGGGAAGGCCATGTAGTCGAGGAGCCGGGGCGAGTCGATGTGCTCGGTCCACAGCGCCGCTTGCGCGCCGAGGATCCTGCTCCGCTCCTCCCCGGTGAAGCCAGGAGAAACCGGATCGAAGGCGTGGACAGCGCGCAGGGAGGTCACGCTGCCGATCGGCACCGGCTCCTGATCGCCCTCTGCCTGGCGGAAATCCAGGTACGTCTCGGCGAACGGGGAGACGACAACGTCGTGGCCGGCTCGCGCGGCCATCGCCGCGCACCTGTCGCCGCGCCAGGCGGCGACGGTGACGCCCAGTGGCAGGCCACCCTCCAGGAGTTCGTCCCAGCCGAGCGGCTTGCGCCCGCGCGCCAGCAGGTAGTCGGTGAAGTGCCGCATGAGCCAGCTCTGCAGCTCATCGGCGTCGCGCAGGCCGAGGTCACGGATGCGCTCCTTGGCGGGAACGCTCTCGTTCCACTGGGTCTTGGGGGTCTCGTCGCCGCCGACGCAGATGTACTCGCCGGGGAAGAGCTCGAGGACCTCGTCGAGGACATCGGTGAAGAAGGCGATCGTGTCGTCGGAGACGTTGAGCACGTTCTCGCCGACGCCCCACTCGGTGCGCACCTCCAGGGGGACGTCGAGGTTGCCGAGCTCGGGGTAGGCGGCGATGGCAGCCTGAGTGTGGCCGGGAAGGTCGATCTCCGGGACGACCGTGACGGAGCGGTCGGCGGCGTAGGAGACGATCTCCCTGATGTCGTCCTGGCTGTAGAAGCCGCCATGCGGGCGCCCGTCGGACAGGCGATGCCGCTTGGCGCCCAGCGGGGACTCGCGCCGCCAGGCGCCGATCTCGGTGAGCTTCGGGTACTTCCTGATCTCCAACCGCCAGCCCTGATCGTCCGTCAGGTGCAGATGGAGGACGTTGAGCTTGTGCGCGGCCAGCAGGTCGATGTACCTCAGCAGGTCGTTCTTGGGCAGGAAGTGCCGCGCGACGTCGATGAGGCAGCCGCGCCAGCCGTACTTGGGGGCGTCGACGATCTCGATCGCGGGGATGCTCCAGGTTCTGTCTCCGGTACGGCCGGCGCGGAAGGCGGCCGGGTCGAGCAGCTGGCGAAGAGTCTGCGCCCCGTAGAAGGCACCGGCCTGGGCCGAGGCCTCGATCAGCACGGACTCCGTCGTGGCGGTGAGCCGATATTCCTCGGGCCCGAGGCCCACGGCGTGGCGGATCTCGACCCCGCCGGGGCCTTCGAGCAGCGGTAGGCCCGTAGCCGGGGTGAGGGCCTGGCGGAGCCACGTCGCGGCGCCGGCCAGCAGCGGGTCGGCGGTCAACGGCGTCGCGGCGGTGAAGGTGAACCGCCGTTCTCCGAGTGTGCAGCGGGAAGGCGCCGGGATCGGGGTCACAGTGCCTGCACCGTCCGGGTCTCGCGGGCGCGTTCGGCGACCCAGACGACGAGGTGCCCGGACAGGGCTTCGGCCGGGTCGGCGCCGAGCGGGGCCTGGTCTCCGGCGGCCACGGCGTCGGTGAACGCCCTGATCAGGCCCGCATCGCCACCGCCATGGCCATCGGCCAGCGATGCGCCGGCGTTCGTCCCGGTGTCGAGCGTTTCCTCGGCACCGGTCACGAAGTCGACGATCCTGATGTGGCGCCCGTCTCCCTCGGCGAAGCCGTACGTGCCGAAGACGCGGGTCTTGCGGTGCTCCAGCGGCGTGAACGCCGTCATCGTGAAGGACGCGGTCGCGCCCCCCTCGAATTCCAACGTGACGACCTGCTGATCCACCACATCGTTGTCGCAGTCGTAGACGCAGCGGCCGTAGGGACCGGTCTCCAGCGCGTGCGTGACGCCTGCCACGGTCGCGTCGGAGGTGACGGGGCCGAGCGGCCAGAACTCCCGGTCCGGATCGCCGAGGCAGTCCAGGTAGAGGCGTGGGGCCGAGTAGGGGCAGGTCGGCTCGACCGGGCAGCTCACGCAACGCGTGCTTGCTCCCTTCGGCCGATTCTCCGGCCGGAAGTGGGTCAGCGAGCCGAAGGACGACACGGCGACCGGCTTCTCGCCGACGAGGTGGAGCAGCCAGTCGATGTCGTGACAGGACTTGGTCAGCAGCATCGGCCCTGATTCGGCCGCATTGCGCCAGGCGCCCCGCACGAAGGAATGGGCCATGTGCCACCAGCCCACCGGCTCCAGGTGCTGGACGCTGGAGATCGAGCCCAGCCTGCCGCTGCCCAGGAGCTCCTTGAACGCTTTGGTGTAGGCGGTGTAGCGGAGCACGTGGCAGATCGCGAAGACGACGCCGCTACGCTCGACCGCTTCGACGATACGGCGGGCCTCCGCTTCGGTGGGGGCCAGCGGTTTCTCCAGCAAGATGGCATAGCCCAGCTCGGCGAAGGCGACCGCCGGCTCGACGTGCAACCGGTCCTGGGTCGCGATGACCACGGCATCAGCCAGCTTCGGCACCGCGGCCAGGTCGGCCCATCCCGTGAAGCAGGCCTGCTCCGGCAGGTCGTGCTCGGTGGCCAGCGCGGCCCGCCTCGCCGGGTCGGGGTCGGCTACGGCCACGATTCGCGCCCGGCCGTCGGCAGCCGCCGCCCTGGCGTAGATCTGGCCGCGCGCTCCCGCCCCGACGACGGCTATGGTCACTGTCATTCGCACCCCTTTATTACAGGCTCCATAGATATTCACAGGTACGGCCTTGCCGTCAAGCCCTCCTGTGCCGGATGATCAAGTCAGACAAGGGCGACATAATTCAGAGACCGTTGATAGCGAGGAGCAAGCCCGTGCAGGCCAGTGGTGGGGACCTTCAGCGGCTGCGTCAGCAGAACATTCTGAACAGTCTTCGCGCCCTGCGTGAGGCGTGCGCACCGCTGACGCTCACCGAGCTGGTGGCGCAGACCGGGCTGTCGCGAGCCTCCGTGGGCGACGTCGTCGCCGAGCTCCAGCAACATGGCTGGATCGCCGAGGTCGAGCCCGCACCGGGCACCTTGGGCAGGCCCGCCAAGCGCTACCGTTTCCGCACCGAAGCCGGGCATGTGCTGGGCATCGACATGGGAGTTCACAAGGTCCTGGCCGTGGTCACCGACCTCGCCGGCCGGACCGTCGCCAGCGGCCGGGTCGCCGTCGACCGGCACACCGCCCGGCATGAGCGGCTGGAGGCAGCGTGCAGGGCCATCGACGCCGCGCTCGTCGCCTCCGGCCTGGCAGCCTCCGACCTGTGGGGCGCCACCGCGGGAAGCACCGGCGTCGTCAACCGGGAAGGGCTGATCACCCGGGTCAACGACCTCCCCGACTGGCCCGGAGTCGACCTCGCCGGCCATCTCGGGCAGCGGCTGCCCTGCCCGATCAGCATAGAGAACGACAGCAAGCTCGCCGCCCTCGCCGAGCAGCGGCTCGGCGTCGCGGCAGGCGTTCGAGACCTTGTCTATCTGCACGTCGGCCGCCGACCCGGCGCTGCGCTCATCCTCAACGGCCAGCTTCACCACGGGTTCAGCGGGGCCACCGGCGAGGTTGGCCTCATGGAGATCACCGGGTGGCGCACCATGGCCGGCCACCTGGAGAGCTGTCCCGCGGCCGCGGGCGCATCACCCCAGGAGGCTGCGCGGCTCGTCTTCGACGCAGCCCGCGCCGGAGACCCCGATGCCCAGGCTGCCGTCGATGTCTACGCTCGCCACCTCGCCCTCGGCACCGCCGCCATGGTGCTGACGCTGGATCCTGAGTTGGTCGTCCTGGGCGGTGGCTTCTCCCGCTCGGCCGACGTCCTGCTTCCCGCTCTCAACCGGGCCCTCGAACCCCACTGCGTGCGCCTTCCCGACATCCGCCCCTCGACGCTCGGTGAGGAATGCGTCGCCTTGGGCGGAGCCTGCCTGGCGCTGGACCATGTGGACGAGTGGCTCTTCTCGCTGGAAGGGACCATCGCCAGCCCCGCCGCCCCTCAGCGTCTCCCCTGACGCCTCTGCTCTCGAAGGGTCGGCCGAGCAGGATTCACCTTGCTCGACCGACCCTCGTTGTCAGGCTTTCTCGTAGGGGATGATCTCGGCCAGGGCGGAGGCGCCGCCGATGCCGTAGTCGGAGCGCAGCCTGATGTATCGGGCCGAGACGCCCTGGAGGCTGACGTCGTTGGGCGCGGTCATGCGGGCCCACTCGACGGCCGTGACGTCCCTGAACGTCATGCCGTCGTCGCTGACCTGCACCATCCCCTTGAGGATGGTGCCGTTCATGTTCGTGCGCAGCTTGGGCTGGAACCGTACGGCCGACAGTTCCCTGACTCGGCCGAGGTCGACGGTGATGGTGTGCGGCTGCGGCGCGACCACGGGGTAGTCGGAGTGGAAGTCGGTGGTGAGCTTGCCGTCGATGGCGTTGCGCGGGTCGCCGATGCCGGGTTTGAAGGTGCTGGCGGTGGCCTTGAGCTCGGCGGGCGGGATGCGGCGCCCGACGGGCTCCGTCGGCCAGATGTGGCGTCCCTTACCGGGCTCTTCGGTCACGGGTTCCCGGTCGGGCCCGGTGCCCTTGCCGCGGACCAGGACGTCAGTGATGACGGAGCCGTGGTCGGAGTAGAAGGGGTACTGCGGGTCGAGCGGAGTCTGCTGGTGGCGGGGCAGGCGCCGGATGTCGGCGCGGGAGCCCAGGATGCGGACGTCCTTGCCGCGGGCGAAGACGTAGTCGATGCGGCCGGGGATGGCGCCCATGCCGTGGAAGGGGCTCCACGTGCGGCCGGGGTACATGCCGGCGTCGGCGTTGGCGTAGCGGAAGGTGTCCATGAAGCCGGCGTCGGTATAGAGCTTGGTGTACGGCCAGGGCAGGACCACGCCGCCGTGGCCGGGGGCATTGGCGAACTGCTCGCTCCAGTCCAGGTGCGACTGCGCGTTGAGGTCGCCGCCCATGAGCACCGGCGCGTCGTCGTCGCCGATGAAGGACGGGATCGCCTTCTCGAGGATGGCCTTGCCCATGGCGACCCGGCGGAGGTTGTCGCCCTCCAGGATCTGTTCGTTGGTCTTGGTGCGCGGGAGGCCGTGGGTATTCTGCACCGCCGCGTCGTGGGTGTCGCCGTAGGCCCAGCCGTCGTGCCAGGTCCACAGGCTGAAGGCGTGGACGTGCTTGCCGTTGGGCAGGCCCAGCCGGGCGCCGCCGATGTTGAAGGAGTCGATGTCGGCGTCGGCATAGCGCGGGTACACCTTCTCGACCTTGAGCTTGGTGTACAGCCACAGGTTGTCGCCGTTGTGGCTGTAGTCCTCGGGCGTGGTGAGCTGTGTTCCCGTGAAACGGTCGCCCTCGGCCCGCCCGGCGTTGAGCCCGTCAAGGATCTTCTGACCGGACCCGTACCCCTCGACCACGAAGAGGATGTCGGGGTTGACCTCGTTCATGTAGTCGATCATCTGGGTGAGGTTCTCGCCGGTGGTCTCCTTGCGGTCGAACGTGCCGCCGACGAAGAGGTTCCACGCCATCAGCCGGAGCGGTGTGCCCACATGCTTCTCCGGCAATGAGGTCACGGAGACGTCGACCGTCACGTTCTTGTCGGGGAGCACGAACGGGCGGCTGCGTACCTGCCCTTCACGGCTGTAGAGGGTGTCTCGCGCCCATACTTGGTCGCCGCTCCTGACCGTGGTGACGAACTCTTCGACGCGGTGGGGTCGTGGTTTGCCGGTGGCGACCACAGTGCAGGTGCTGCCCGGGCCGTTGCCGTCGCAGTCCAGCCTGTAGCTCGGTTTGGCGCCGCGGTCGGCGGCGGCTGCGGTGGTGTTCGTGGCGGCGAGCAGTCCGGCCAGGGCCACGGCGACGGCAAGGGGAGGGGTCAAGAGGCGCATGGGCATTCCTTTGAGCGAGATTTCTGGGGGATCGAGAGGTTGGTCTCAAGGGCGGCGTGCGAGGAGTGCTGTCAGGTCAGGCGCCGCGGCGGTGCGGGGTGCGAGTCAGGACCAGGGCAGCAGTGCCGAGTGCGCGCTGGTGGACGGCAGTCCGCGCTTGCGGCTCGCTGGCCCGGGCGGCTTTGAAGGCGGTCCCCGTGGCCTCGTCTTCCGGGAGCGTTCAGGCCGCAGATGCCAAGCGCGTGCCCGGCGTACGCGCGGACACGGCACTTCCTGTTGTGTTTCGCGCAGGGTGGGAGATGGCGCCGAGTAGGCGCAGGTGACGCGACCTCTGCGGGTCGTCACAGCTGGTCGGCACGTGGTTGCTCATTATTACAAACTCCAGAGGAAGTTATTCCAAGTGCTGCCCTCTCCTACGGGATCATTCCGGCATCAGTGCCGTGCCGCAAGGTCTTCATGGTGAATATTTATAGAGCTTGCAATAAAGTCTCGGGGTAGATCTCAGGCCGCGCAGTAGCTTCGGCGAACCTTGCCACGGGCTTCTCCGGCGAGCTCAGCAAACCAAGATCACTGCGACGCATGCGTCGTCTCATCGCGGGCATGGCCCAGATCTTCCATGCTGACGGCTGGTCACAGGCGGGCGGTCCACTCGTGGCTCGTGAGGACGTCAGCACCCCTGGCCGGGAAGACGCGGTTGATCAGGAAGTCGTG
>NZ_JBEYZF010000080.1:0-10755 GCF_040645915.1 Nonomuraea sp. NPDC046570
CCATCGCGGCTTGCTTGAGCCGTGTGCCGCGACGAGTGGCACGCACGGTTCTGAGGGGGCCCCGGTGCAGTAATGCACCGGGGCTACCCGGCGAGCGGAGGGCCAACCAGGAAGGGTGGTCGACGGGCTACCGCCGCCTTCCTGCAGTGGGAACCCTGTCCGGAAGCGGTCACGGCCGAAGGGTGATTTCCCGTGCGTAATCGTCTCTTATGGAGACAAGGCGGCGCACCGCCACCTACCGCTCCAGTTCGAGAGGACCCCCATGGACATCCCGGCCCGAGCCACCCTGATCAACAAGAAGTCCGGGCTCGCCCTCGACATCATGGAATGCGACATGTCCGACGGTGGCTGGGTGATCCAGTGGACCCCCCACGGCCGGACCAACCAGATCTTCCACTTGGAACCGGCCGATGGCGGCTACAAGTTCATCGCCGAACACTCCGGCAAGGCCCTGGACGTCAGCGTGGCGAACCAGAACTCCGACTTCGCGATGCAGTGGGGCATCAATGGCAGCCCCAGCCAGATCTGGGACCTCAAGGAGCACGAGGCGGGCGTCTACCGGCTCATCGCCAAGCACTCAGGCAAGGTGCTGGCAGTCGCAAACGCCTCCACCGACCTGGGCGCGCGCGTGGTGCAGTTCGAACCAGGTCATGACGAGAACGAACTCTGGCTGCTCAAGGCCGTTCCCTAGCTAGGGGCTGTTTGAAGTTCGGATCATCATGTGGTTGAGGTGAGGAGTCTTAACCACATGATCGAGCCCCGGAGGTAGAGTCCGGCCTCGTAGCTCTCCGGGGCTTTGTCGTAGCGGGTCGCCAGGCCACGCCAGGTCTTGATCTTCTGGAAGCAGCGTTCGACAGTGTTGCGCTGCCGGTAGCGCTCCGGATCGAACGTGACGGGCCGCCCACCGGCCGCCCCCTTCTTCTTCCGGTTGGCTTGCTGGTCACTCTTCTCCGGGATGACCGCGCTGATCCCACGGCGACGCAGATAGGCCCACCGCTCGGGTCCATGTGATGAGCCCCAAAGTAACTCTCAGTAATCGGGCAGGGGGCCTTGAGGGGGCAGAGCTGCGGGCACGGACTCGGCCCAGCCTTGGGCCGGGGTCGAGCGCCGTTGTTATGCGGAGGTGACGTCGGTGTCGGCCAGGATGCGGTAGACGCTGGCCACGGAGGGGTTGCTGCCCTTGTTCTTGCCGGTGGGGATGACAAGCTTGGCCGCGATGTCGGGTACCGCGACACCGCGTTTCCGTAGCGTGCGCGCGTAGGCGATCATGTCGTCGTCTAACACCTTGGGCCGGCCGCCGTGGCGGCCGCGTTCGCGTGCCGAGGCCTGGCCTTCCAAGGACTTCTCGCGGATGTACTCATTTATGAGAAGTCGCACAGATCGCGGTCAGGCCAGGACGTGCAGGCCGTGACGGTGGTGTTTGCCGGAGTAGTTGGGACGGTTGGCTTTGCCGGTGCGTCTCTGGGTGGGGATGAGGGTGCCGTCAACCAGGATGACCTCCCCGCCCCGAGCGGCGATCTTCTTCAGGTGTTACATCCGCGTAGTCGCGACAGTGAGGTCTGCCATCTGGGTCAGACGTAGGGAGGTGGACTCATCGGCCGGCGTCATCACGGTCATCCGGTGTCCCGTCTCCGAAACACTGGTGGAGACGAAGTTCAGCTGAAGCTGCCCGACAAGAGGGCTGTCGAGGCGCTTTGTCTCGTACTGCTGGGGCAGTACGTCGTGACGAGCCCACAGTCGGGCGAACTCCTCTGATCGCTCCCGGAGGTCGTCAACGACTCCGGCAGCGGCAGGGGCGCCGAGGTCGGTGCCGACTTCGGCGCGCATTCTTGCGACCATCCGGGCGGCAACCAGCTCACCGTCGATGTAGCGGCTGCGCCAGTCAGGGTCGGTGAAGAATTGCACCGCGCAGTTGCGTTCACCAGGTGGGATGAGGTCAAGGTCGGTGAACAGGAACCGGTAGGCACGGTTGTATGCCACCACATCGAACAGCGGCGTTTGCAGGCACGCAGGGAACGGGTCGAGCTTGTCCAGGACAGGTTGAAACGCCGCGGTGAGTCCCGGGGCACATTCGGTGGGCTCGGCTTTCGGCGTACTTGATCCGGCGAGCTGGTGCAGGTGCCGTCTCTCGATGTCATCCAGATGCAGGGCTCGGGCGATCGCCTGCAGGACATGAATACTGACGTTGATGGGCCGGCCTTGTTCGAGCCAGGTGTACCAGGTGACGCCGACCCCCGCGAGGACGGCGACCTCTTCGCGCCGTAGTCCGGGTGTCCGCCGTCGCCCTGTCAACGGGAGACCTACCTGCTGCGGGGTCACTCGTTCGCGCCGGCTGCGGAGGAAGTCACCGAGCTCGCGCCGGATCGCGGCGGGCCTGGTCTCTGTCATGTCTTCATCCTCCCGCACGGAGAACCCGGTATCCAGGTAGTGGCTAGTACCCCCATAAATGGGCTCCTGGTGCCAGGATAAGCGGCCCTTCAGGATCGACGGCATGGCCACATCTTCTGCACCACATGACAACCCCTCCTCCCGCACAGGCGAACCTGGCAGGGAGAACGACCGTGCCGCGTCGCCGCCTGCACCGGGTCCATCGGAGCCTCCGACTCCAGGACTGGGGATGGGCCGACTCCTGGCGACACTGTCGGCGTTGCTGTTGTCGGTGGCCAGTTTCGCGGCGGCGGGTATCGCCGTGCCCGACATCGGTGCTTCCCTGGGGGCCACGGCTGCCGAGCAGTCGTTGGTGGTGTCGGTGTATGCGTTGGGGTTCGCCGTTCCGATGGTCCTCGGGGGCAGGCTCGGGGACCTGTACGGGCGACGCCGACTCTTCCTGCTCGGCATGGCCGGTTTCACCCTGTTCTCCCTGGTCGCGACCCTGGCCCCGAGCATCACCGTGTTGATCGCCGCGCGGGCTCTCACCGGAATCTCTGCGGCGGCCATGGTTCCCCAGGTGCTGGCGACGATCACGGCGTCCACCCAGGGGCCCGAACGTGCCCGTGCTGTCGCGCTGTTCGGTGCGACCGCTGGCGGGGCCACGGCGATCGGTCAGGTCCTCGGCGGCCTCTTGCTGTCCGTCCCCCTGCTCGGTGCCCCCTGGCGCATGGTCTTCGCGATGAGCGTGCTCATGGGCGTGATCGCGTTCGGCGCTGCGCTGCGCTGGCTGCCCGATACTAGTGCGCCCGGCCACCGGTCGCTCGACCTGATCGGGACGGCACTGCTCGGGCTCGCCCTGCTGGCACTCATGATCCCGATCTCCCAGGGCGGCGCACTGGGCTGGCCGGTCTGGTGCTGGGCGCTGCTGGGGGCAACGCCGGTGCTCTTCGCAGCGTTCTGGCGGTGGCAGTTGCGGCTGCACCGTAGTGACCGCGTTCCGCTCGTTCCACCGCCCCTGTTTCGACTCAGCTCCTACCGGATCGGGCTGATGATGGCGTTGATGCTCCAGTCCGCGTTCGGTGCGTTCACGTTCCTCTACGCGATCTCCACGCAGACGGGGCTCGGATGGCCTCCCATGCACGCGGCCCTCGTGCTGTTGCCGTTCTCCTTGTGCTTCCTTACCGTGTCGATCTGGTCGGGGAAGCTCGCGCCCCGTTTCGGGTTCCGCAGGCTCCTCACCATCGGCGGACTCATCCAAGCCGCACTCCTGAGCATCACAGCCGTCTCCGTGTTCCTCCAGGGTGCCGGCCTGAACTCGTGGACGTTCGCCGCCCTCCTCGTCGGAGTCGGTGTCGGTCAGGCCTTCATGTTCGGGCCGCTCGTCGGAGCGATGATCGCCGAGGTCCCTCCAGCATCCGCGGGAGCAGCATCCGGCGTGCTTCAAACCACACAGCAAGCCGCAATGGGCCTCGGCGTCGCCGTCGCCGGAGGTCTACTCGGTGCGGCCCTGGCCGGTTCCACAGCCCCGACAGGTCAGGCCTACATGAGCGCGCTGGCGATCTGCATGCTCGTCCAGGCAGCATTCGCCATCACGTTCGCCCTATGCGCGCTCGCCCTGCCCCGGCGCTGACACGAAGAATCCCGCGCGGCGTCCAGTGTCGTGATCGTGGCATTGCACGCCGCGCTGAAAGCCGGCATCAACAACCTTCTGGCCAACAACAATTGGTTGCCGCCGGCAGCGACGGGCTACGCGGCGATGCTGAGTCCGCGTCGCTTCTGCTTCCTATCGAGGGTGGGCGAGGCCAGCAGCGGCGTGATGCTGAGGTGTCCGGCCAGCCGGTCGGCGGCGGCGCACACGTCGTCGATGCCGCCGGCCTGCACCATGGTGGCGAGGGTTGCCGGCGTGCGACCGACCGGGGGAGCTTGTGGGATGCCTGGCCTGTACGCCGGAGTGCGCGCAGCGGACGGTCCATGAGGGCATAAACCGATACATGGTTCCCAGTTGCTTTGGGGCTCATCGCATGGACCCGAGCGGTGGGCCAGATAGGCTCGGTTGGCCTTGGAGGAGTAGGCCTTGTCCGCGGCCACCGCGGCAGGGCGAGTCCGGGGCCGGCCCACCGGCCCGGTCACGCGGATCTCGTCCAGGACGGTGGTGAACTGCGGGCAGTCAGCGGCCTGCCCAGGCGTGAGCACGAAAACCAGCGGCAACCCCGCGCTATCGGCCACGGCATGGATCTTGCTGCTCAGTCCGCCTCGGGATCGGCCGAGCGCGGCCGCCTCCGCCCGAGCTTCACGGCGTCGCCGGATGGCGGCGCGATCGTCCGCCTGTGGCGCGTCGGCATCGGGTGGGGCCTGCGGCGTGTCACCCGCAGCACCGGCGGCTGCTCGGGAAGCGGAGCCCCCCTTTCCTCGGTCAGCGCCTGCTCCAGCGCGTCCAGGGTTTCCCCGGCGACCGCCAGCCCGGCCGAGTCCTGATGCGCCCGCACGATCGTGGAGTCCACGCTGACCAGTTCCAGCCCGACCTGTCCTCGCGATGCGGCCTCGGCGATCAGCGCGTCCATCAGGCCCTGGAACACGCCGGCTTTGGCCCAGGAGTTGAACCGGGAGTAGACGGTGGACCAAGACCCGGGGTCTGAGGAACATCGGAACCGGATCGTGCGCTAAGCGTTTGTCCTGGTGATTCCTGGTTTGACCGGTCAGTGATCGTTGCCAGAACCTTCGGAGGTCTTGTCATAGACCTGGTGGAGGTTCGCAGTGCCGGTCGAGTTCTTGTCGGATGAGCAGGCGGTTGGGTTCGCCTCGTTTCAGGGGGCGCCCACACGCACGGAGCTGGAGAAGTACTTCTTCCTCGATGACGCGGACCGAGAGGCGATCGAGAGTAAGCGCAGAGATCACAACAGGCTCGGCTTCGCCGTCCAACTCGGTGTCGCCCGGTTCTTGCGGCGGTTTCTGCCCGACCCCCGCCAGGTCCCCGTCGAGGTGGTGGACTATCTCGCCGAGCAACTGGGAATCACCGACGCCTCCTGTATCAAGTTGTACGGACAGCGCGATGGAACAGCGCGCAGCCATGCCGGGGAGATCGAAGAGGCGGGCGGGTGGGTCGACTTCGCCGCGGTCGAAGCGGACCTGGCGCAGTGGATAGCGGCACGGGCGTTCACCACGGGTGAGGGGCCCAAGGCGTTGTTCGACGCGGCGGTGGTCGAGCTGCGCGCCCGCCCGGTCCTGATGCCGGGGGTGCATCGGCTGGCGCGCTTGGTGGCCCGGGAACGGGAGAAGGCCACCAGACGCCTGTGGGACACCCTGCATGGGCTGCTCAACGGTGAGCAGCGCAGGGTGCTGGCCGAACTCCTGGATGTGCCCGCCGACGCGAGGATCTCCACACTGGAACGGTTGCGGCGTCCGGTGGTGAAGGCGTCGGGCCCGCAGATGGACAAGGCTCTGGAGCGGGCGGCCGAGATCGCCGCGCTGGGGGTGGCGCAGGTGGATGTGTCGGTGATCCCACCCCGGCGGATGGCCGAGCTGTGGCGTTACGGCATGGACGGCAAGGCCACGCTGATCGACCCGGCACGGTGAGGAGCGAAAGCTCGCCACGTTGCTGGCCACCGTGGTGCATTTGACAACCCGGTCGGTCGACGATGCCCTGGATCTGCTGATCGCGACCAAGCTGCTGGGGCGCGCGGAGCGGGAGTCGTCCAAGGAGAAGCTGCGCACCCTGCCACGGGTTGAGCGTGCTTCGGCCACGCTGGTCGAGGCAGTGCGCGTGTTGATCGAGGCCACCGACGATCAGGTCGACACGGCCCACCGGCGAGTTTCTGGGGCCGGGGCTGGCATCGGTGGATGAGGTGTGGGCCAGGATCGAGGCGGTCGTGCCGCGGCGGGAGCTGACTTCGGCGCTGGCCGCGATCATCGAACTCACCCGCCGGCCGATTCGGATGCCGATGAGGCGTGGCGGGCGATGCTGGTGAGCCGCTTCGCCACGGTGCGGCCCTTCCTGCCCAGGCTGTGTGAGGTGATCCAGTTCGGTGCCACCGCGGAAGGCAAGCGGGTGCTCGCCGCGTTGCGCACGTTGCCAGCACTGATGGGCCGCAAGCGCGTCACTCCGGATGAGATCGACGTCTCGTTGTTGGCGGGCTCGTGGCGGCGCCTGGTGCTGCACGCGCCGCACTTGGACGCCGGGCTGGTGGACTGGAAGGCCTACGCCTTCTGCGTGCTGGAGCAGTTCCACCGGTTGCTGCGCCGCCGGAAGATCTTCGCGATCAACTCCTCCAAGTGGGGCGACCCGGGCGCCAAGCTGCTGCAGGGCGCGGCCTGGGAGGCGTTGCGCCCCACCGTGCTGGCCAGCCTGCGTCTGCCCGAGCAGGCGTGCGCGCACCTGGCCCAGCGCGCCGAGGCTTTGGACGCGGCCTACCGGGAGGTCGCCGGACGGCTACCCGCCAACACCAGCGCCAGCATGGGCGCCGACGGTCGGCTGCACCTGGCGGCCTTGGAAGCCGTTCCCGAACCGGCGAGCCTGGTGGCGCTGCGCGCGGCGGTGGAGGCGATGATGCCACGCGTGGATCTGCCCGAGGTGGTGCTGGAGGTGTTCTCCTGGACCGGCGCCGATGCGGCGTTCACCTCGATCACCGGGGAGGCGGCCCGGCTGGCCGACCTGCGGGTCTCGATCGCCGCGCTGCTGGTGGCGCACGGCTGCAATGTCGGGATGACCCCGGTCATCGGCGGCGCGAAGGCGCTGACCCGCGACCGGCTCTCCCACGTCGATCAGACCTACCTGCGCCTGGCCACCTACAAGGCCGCCAACGCCACCCTGATCGACGCCCAGGCCGCCATCGCCCTGGCCCAATCCTGGGGCGGCGGGCTGGTGGCCTCGGTCGACGGGATGCGCTTCGTCGTTCCCTCGACCACGATCTATGCCCGGCCCAACCCCAAGTACTTCGGCCGCGGCCGCGGCGCGACTTGGTTGAACATGCTCAATGATCAAGCCTCTGGGCTGAGTGGGATGGTCGTGGCCGGCACCCCGCGTGACTCGCTGTATGTGCTGGATGTGCTGTACGACCGCGACGGCGGCAAACGCCCCGAGATGATCGTCACCGACACCGCCAGCTACAGCGACATCGTCTACGGCCTCCTCACCTTGGCCGGGTTATCCTACGCTCCGCAACTGGCCGACCTGCCCGACCAGAAGCTGTGGCGCGTCGACCCGCGCGCCGACTACGGGCCGTTGCAGCAGATCGCGCGCGGGCGCATCGCCCTGGACAAGATCGAGCGCCATTGGGACGATATCTGCCGCATCATCGCCTCCATTCACACCGGCGCGGTCCGCGCCCACGACGTCATCCGGATGCTCTCTCGCGACGGCCGGCCCACCCCGCTGGGCGACGCGATCGCCCACTACGGGCGCATCCCCAAAACCCTGCACATCCTGCGGATGGCCGACGAGCCGACCTACCGGCACGAGATCAAGGCCCAGTCCAACCTGCAGGAAGGCCGCCACGCACTGGCCCGGCGGATCTTCCACGGCAAGCGCGGACACCTCTACCAGCGCTATCAGGAAGGCATGGAGGACCAGCTCGGCGCACTCGGCCTGGTCCTCAACGCCGTGGTGCCGTTTAACACTCGCTACATGGACGCGGCCCTGACCAAGCTGCGCCTCCAGGGATTCCCGGTGCGCGATGAAGACGTTGCCCGCCTCTCACCCTTCATCCACGCCCACGTGAACATGCTGGGCCGCTACTCCTTCGCCCTGCCCGACCTGTCCGGAGGTCTGCGGCCCTTGGGCGAGTCCGTGGACATTCACCCCGAGCGGGGCATCGGCGGCTGAGACAGGAAGCTAGTGGCTCGTCTCTCGCATCGTTGGCTGGGTAATCGACGTGTGCCCACTGGTTGCAGTAGCGTCGGCAGGACCGCGTCAGCGGCTGCCGTTAACCAGTGGCGTCCCCGTGGACGAGCCTCATAGCCTGTGCGCTCGGCTTCACCGGTCAGCGCTGCGGAGGATCGTGGTCGGCGCCGAGACTCCGCGAGCCGTGCCACGACCTCCACAGCGCCTCGTACACCCCGCCCGCCGCGACCAGCTCGTCGTGGGCTCCGACCTCCACCACCCGGCCGTTGTCCATGACCACCACCCGGTCGGCGTCGCGGGCCGTGTGCAGGCGGTGGGCGATCGCGATGACGGTCCGCCCCTCCAGGACGGCGGCGAGCGAGCGTTCGGCGCGCCTGGCCCTACGGGGGTCGAGCATGGCGGTGGCCTCGTCGAGGATGACGGTGTGCGGGTCGGCCAGGATGACCCTGGCCAGGGCGAGCTGCTGGACCCGGTCCGGGCCGAGGGTGGCGCCGGACGACTGGGACCCCAGCTCGTCGTCGAGCGAGGCGATCCAGTCGGCGCCGACCGCCGTCAGGGCCTTACTCAAACGGTCGTCGCCGGCCGTCGGATCTGCCAGCAGCAGGTTGTCGCGGATGGTGCCGAGGAACAGGTGCTGTTCCTGGGTGACCAGGACGACGTGCTCGCGGAGTTGGGCGGGGGAGAGGTCGGCGACGGGCATCGAGCCGACGGTGACCGTGCCCAGGCGGGGGCGGTCGATGCCGGCAAGCAGCTTGCCCAGGGTGGACTTGCCGGCTCCCGAGGGGCCGACGACGGCCAGGCGCTCGCCGGGCCGTACGGTCAGATCGACGCCGGCCACCACGTCGTCGCCGCCTTCGTAGGCGAAGTGCACGCCACACGCCTCGATGCGGTCGCCCTGCGGCGCCACGGCGGCGACCTCCTCCCGCGCCGGCGTCGCGAGGCCCTCGATCCTGGCGAAGGAGGCGCCGCTGCTCTGCAGCTGCTCCAGCCAGATCAGGATCGTCTCGATCGGCTGGCCGAGCTGGCGCAGGTAGAGCACGCAGGTGACGACCGCGCCCAGCGTGACCTGGCCGCGGTCCAGGAGCACCCCGCCGAGCAGCAGCACCAGCACGGGCGGCAGGAGCGAGGAGACCTCCACCGAGGGCCAGAGCACGCTGCGCAGGAAGAGGGTCCGCAGCTGGGCGACCCGGCTGCGCTCGATCACCCGTTCCGCCGCCCGCGTGCGCTTGGCCTGCAGGCCCAGGGCTTCGATGGTGCGGGCGCCCGCGGCATTGGCGGCCAGGTGCTCGGCCAGCTCCGAGCGGGCGGCGCCTTCCTCCAGGTAGCCGGGGCGGGCGCGGCGAAGGTACCAGCGGGAGGCTGCCACGATGCCGGCCAGCGCGAGCAGGCCGCAGGCGCCCAGGACGGGGTCGACCAGGAAGACGGCGACGATCAGGAAGAGCACCTGCAGGCTCGAGACGAGGATCGCGGGGGCGGCGTCGCGCAGGGTGCGGCCGACGACGGCCACGTCGGTGGTACCGCGGGCGGTCAGGTCGCCGGTGCGGATGTGCTCGACCGTGGCGGCGGGCAGGGCCAGCACACGGTCCAGGAGTTCGGCGCGGATGTGCTCCTGGACACGCTCGCTGAAGCGGGTGCCGGTCCTCTCGGCGTACCTGGACAGGATCAGCTGGGCCAGTGCCGCGCCCACGGCGATGGCGGCGAGCAGGTCGACCGTTTCTCCGGCGCTGATGGCGTCGATGATGCGGCCCAGCAACCACGGGCTGACCAGCGCGGCGGCCGCCGCCAGGCTGTTGAGCAGCAGCGTCGCGGTGAAGCCCGGCACGTCGCGCCTCACCAGGCGCAGGGCCGCCCGCCGTACCTGCCGGCGGTCGGCGATGGGCAGGTCGCGGTTCATGCGAGCACCGATCGGTAGGCGGAGGTGGACTCCATCAGCTCGCGGTGGGTGCCGGCGGCGGCCACCCGCCCGTCCTCGATGAACAGCACCTGGTCGGCCTGGGCGAGCAGCAGCGGCGAGGTGGTGGCCATGACCGCCGTACGGCCGGCGCGTGCCGTACGGAGCCGCCCCGCGAGGAGGGACTCGGTGTGCGCGTCCAGCGCGGAGGTGGGCTCCACGGCCAGCAGCACCTCGGGCTCGGCCAGCAGCGCCCGGGCCAGGCGCACCCGCTGACGCTGGCCGCCCGACAGGTTGCGGCCGCCGGGTTCGATCATCGAGTCGAGCCCGTGGCGCAGCCCGGCGACCACGTCCTGCGCCGCGGCGACGTGCACGGCCCGGTGGATGGCCTCGTCGTCCGCCTCGCCCCGGCCCTGGAGGACCTCGCGCAGCGTGCCCGCGAACAGGGCGGCGTCGTGGTCGGCGATCAGGGAGGTGCCGTCGAACCCGCCCAGCCCTTCGAGCAGCGCCACGCTCTCCTCAGGCCGGGCGCTGACCAGCCCCACCAGGCTCCCCGGCGCGACCCGGCACGGTGACCAAAGCCCTGGTCGATCAGGGGTTCAAGAACACGGTCGTCGACCATGGGGCCGGGCTCGGGATCGACGTGCAGATCGTCGAA
>NZ_JBEYZF010000081.1:0-9584 GCF_040645915.1 Nonomuraea sp. NPDC046570
AAGGGGTATTTTTTGGCGGCGGCGGCGAGTCCGACTGATTCGAGTGCTTCTTCGGCTGCGGCTTTGCGTTGTTTCTTGTCCATGTCGCGGCGGCGGAGGGGGAGGGCGACGTTGTCGGCGACCGACATCCAGGGGAACAGGGAACGGCTGTAGTCCTGGAAGACCACGGCCAGATTGCTGGGCGTCTCCCGCACGAGCTTCCCGTCGACGTGAACCTCGCCCGCCGACGGCTGGATCAGACCGGCGATCGAGCGCAGCAAGGTCGACTTCCCGCAGCCCGACGGCCCGACGATACACAGCAATTCGCCCTCGGCCACGCTCAGGTTGAGCCCGTCGATGGCGTGGTGCGGGGTGGAGCCGCCATAGCTATGGCTCAGATTGGCGATCTCAAGCAAGCTGAATCCTCATGCCGCGAGTCCATGAACAACAGCGGGACTCTATCGGAGGGCGAAGCGATTACGCCACGTTATGTCTGATTAATGCCCTATTGGCCTGGTTCAGTGTCGATTTCAGAGGAAATAGAGCCATTGTCCACAGGGGCATCATCGGTCACACTGGTCACAGCTCTTGACCTGACGCCGTTTCGGCCGGGGCCCATCAGATCTAGCGAGGGGACTGCCGGGTTTACCCGGCAGGGGAATCGCTTCCCTGATATGGTTCTTGTGTTCGAAAACGGGCAGGGCTTGTCCGTCGCCTACCTCAGCCGGGGGAAGCGAGAAGCCGCTCCCTTTAGGGAGGGGAGGAGTCACGGCCCGATGGATCTGGAGAAGTGAGCCTGCCGCCGATCCCGGCGATCTGCTCGGCCGATTACCCAGCCCCGAATCGGTGGTCTGGGTGCGCGGCGGTGACGGGTTCGTCGGGTGGGGCGAGGCCGTCCGCATCAAAGTGCCCGAGGGGCGGGGCGCGTTCGCCCGCGCCGAGCAGGCCCTGCGCGACCTGTTCGCCGCCTCCGAGATCCACGACGAGGTGAACGTGCCAGGGTCGGGCCCCGTCGCCTTCGGCAGCTTCGCCTTCGACTCCGAACACGGCTCGTCCGTCCTGATCGTCCCCCGGGTGATCCTCGCCCGTCGCGCCGGAGTCTCGTGGCTGACCACCCTCGAAGGGGAGGCCGAGCCGCGGACCGGCCCCTCGCGCTACTCGCCGATCGCGCCGATCAGCTGGTCGGCCACCACGGCCGAGCACGCGCGCTGGACGACCAAGGTACGCACCGCGCTCGCCGAGATCCGCTCGGGCCACATGAGCAAAGTGGTGCTGAGCAGGCACCTGAACGGCCTCAGCGCGGGGATCATCGATCCGCGGAGCATGATCGAGGCGCTCGGCCGCAGATTCACCGAATGCTTCACCTTCTCCTGCGGCGGGCTCATGGGCGCCACGCCCGAACCGCTCATCCGGAAGGAAGGCGGCCGGGTCGAGTCGCTCGTCCTGGCGGGTTCGGTGCCGCGCGGCGCGGACGAGGTGACCGACCTCGCCCTCCGGGCCACGCTGCACTCCTCCGCCAAGCTGGCGCACGAGCACCGCCTGACCGTCGAGTCGGTGGAGGAGAAACTGGCCGCCCTCTGCACGGAGGTCAGCGTGCCGCCACCCATGTCGCTGGTGCTCGCCAACATCCAGCACCTGGCCACCTTGATCAGCGGCCGGCTGCGAGCGGACGACTCCGCCCTCTCCCTGGCCGCCGCGCTGCACCCCACCGCCGCCGTCTGCGGCACCCCGTCCGCCGTCGCGCTGCGGTTCATCCGCGAGTTCGAGAGCGCTCGTCGCGCCAGGTACGCGGGGCCCGTCGGCTGGATGGACTCCAGGGGAGACGGCGAATGGGGTCTCGCGCTGCGCTGCGCGAGCGTCATCGGCCGGCGCGTCAAGCTCTGGGCGGGCGCGGGGATCGTCGAAGGCTCCGAGCCGCAGGCCGAATGGCTGGAGACCGAGGTCAAACTCAGCGGCGTACTCGACGCGCTGTCCGCCGTACAGGACCTGCCTCACCCCGCCATACTGACACCGGGGCAGGGGGGACTAACTCATACCTGATATGTATAACCTCGCAAAGATCGCCAACTACGGCGTCCTGGAGTGATCAATGGTTCGGGCAGATCTCGACAAGGAACCCACACGGGTCTCCAGCATGTTCGATCATGTGGCCGCCGGCTACGACCGCACGCGCTCATTACTGTGGCTCGGCCGCATGGGCGCCTGGGGCGGGCATGTGGCCAAGGCGGCCGACATCGGGCCCGGGCTGCGGGTCCTCGATCTCGCGGCCGGCACGGGCACCTCGTCGCTGACGCTGAAGCGTCCCGGCACCGAGGTCGTCGCCTGCGACTTCTCGCTGGGCATGCTCAAGGTGGGCCGCTCGCGTACCCGTGCGGTGACGTTCCTGGCAGGGGACGCGCAGCGGCTGCCGTTCGCCGACGACTCCTTCGATGTGGCGACGATCTCCTTCGGGCTGCGTAACATCGCCGTGGCCGAGACCGCGCTGAGCGAGATGCTGCGGGTCGTCAGGCCGGGCGGACGGCTGGTGGTCTGCGAGTACAGCCGCCCCGCGGGGCCGCTCGGGCAGCGGCTGTGGTTCGCCTATCTCAAGTACCAGCTTCCGCTGATCGCCAGGCTGGTGAGCACCAACCCCGAGGCGTACACCTATCTCGGGGAGTCGATCAAGGCTTGGTCGACTCCCGAGCAGTTGGCCTCGCGGATCAGCGCTGTGGGCTGGGGCTCGGTGGCGTGGCGCAGGCTCGACGGGGGAGTGGTGGCCCTGCACCGGGCCGTCAAGCCGGTTCAGGGTGAGATCGCCGAATAAACTTGATCTAGGTGGTTGTGGCGGGGATGAGCGGTACAGCAGCATGTGACGATGTTCACCGAGAATGAGATCAGCTTCCTTACCGCACATTCCACTGGCCACCTGGCCACCGCCACCCGTGACGGGCAGCCCCACGTAGTGCCGGTGTTGTTCACCCTGAGCGACGACCGGACCTCGATCGGGATCGGCGCGCGCAACCTTCCCGACCGTGGGCAGAAGCGCCGGTACAGGCGCGACTGCGAGGAGAACTCGCAGGTGGCCTTCGTCGTGGACGATCGACCCGACCCGAGCACGCCCCGGGGCGTCCTCGTGCACGGCGTGGCGAAGTTGCACAGCGAGGGCGGTGAGCCGCTGGTGCCCTCCGGCGGGCCCGAGTGGGTGGAGATCATCCCCACCATGATCTCGTCATGGGGGATCGACACCGGCCCCCTTGCCCCGCCCAACCGGCGTGTCATCAGCGGTTCCTGAGCCAGGGCGACAGCCCCAAACAGAGACGAGGGTGTCCACGTATGGACACCCTCGTTCTCGCTCCGCGGCCGGCTAGTCGGCGGACAGGCGCTGCGCCCCCGCCTGCCAGGCGAGAGCACGACGCTGTACGGCCAGCAGCACCATGTTGAGCAGATAACCGAGCAGACCGATCAGCACGATGGCCGACCACATCCGCGGCAGGTCCCCGACGGCATAGGCGTCCTGCAGGAGGTACCCGATGCCGTTGGAGGTGCCGGGCATCAGCTCGGAGAAGACCATCAGGATCAGCGCCACGGACAGGCTGAGCCGCAGCCCAGCGAAGATCTTGGGCATCGCGGACGGGATCAGCACCAGCCGCAGCCGCTGGGCCGCGCTGAGCCGGAACACCTGGGAGGTCTCCAGGTACAGCGGCTCGATCGAGCGGAACCCGTCGGTGGTGTTCATCATGATCGGCCAGATCGTGGCGAACACGATGGTGGCCAGCTGCATCTGGGTGCCGATCTGCAGCAGGACGATGAACACCGGCACCATGGTCGGCGGCGGGATCGCGCGGAAGAGCTGGAGAAGCGGATCCAGGTAGGCCCGGGCGGTGGGCGAGCGCCCGAGGGCGAACCCGAGAACCACCCCCACCACCACGGAGATGAGCAGCCCGACACTCATCCGGCCGAGACTCGGCAGAATGTTGTCGAGCGCGGTCTCGGTGAGGAAGAGCTGCCCGGGGGGCCCGGAGAACCACAACTCGTGGGCGGTCGCGACGATCGTGCTCGGGGCGGGGAAGTAGTGGCTGGCCGCGGCGCGGGTGGCCGCCTCCCACGCCAGGCAGCAGCCGATGAAGATGCCCCAGCTCTGCAACACGGATTTCACGGGCGCACCCAGAAGAACAGGCGGCCTTCGCCGCGGACCAGCAGCGTGTTGAGCAGCAGGCCGAGCAGCCCGGCCCAGACGGTGACGGCCAGGACGTCGATGGTGGTGCCCGGCAGCAGGGAGACGCGCGCCACGTAGACGCCCATGCCCTCGCCGGTGCCCATGAAGATCTCGCCGGCCACGGTCGCGATGAGGGCGATGCCGGCCGAGAGCCGTACCCCGGTCGCGATGAACGGGGCGGCCGCGGGCAGTGACGCCAGGCGCAGGATGGCCAGGCGGCCGAAGCCGAACGAGCGCAGGGTGTCCACAGCGACGGGGTCGACGTCACGCAGGCCGTACACGGTGTTGAACAGGACCGGCCACAGCGAGACGTAGGTGACCACGGTGATCCGGGTGGCCGAGCCTGACCCGAGCATCATGCCGACCAGGGGGAACAGCGCCACCCCCGGCATCGGGCGGAGGAACTCCACCACTGTGCGGGTGGCCGTGTTGACCCCGGGGACGCTGCCGAGCAGCAGGCCCAGCGGAATGCCGACGCAGGCGGCCAGTGCCGTGCTCGCTCCCCAGGTGGTCAGTGTTCCGGCCAGATGGCCGAGGAACTCGGACTCGACGGCCAGTCCCGCCGCCCGCTTCAGGATGTCCGAAGCGGGCGGAAGGGACTCCCTGCTGACCAGGCCGATGCGGCCGAGGACCTCCAGGAAGATGAGGAGGGCGGCGATCCCCGCAGCGCCGCGTCCCCATATGCCCAGGCGAGTCACTTACTCGGCGAGAAGATGATGTCGGCGGCCTTGAGGTCGTTCTGGAGCAAGCCTTCGACCTTCATCTGGTCGATGACGCGCTGGATCCGCTCGGCGCTGACGGTGGTCGGGAAGTCGACCACCTTGATGGTCGAGGCGGTCTTGGCGTCCATCTTGGTGAAGGTGGGTAGCTGCAGGACCTTTTCGACGTTGGTCCGGTCGCCGGCCGCCTCCTGCGCCTTGCTGAGCGCGCGGGCGAGCGCCGCGGCGGTCTTCGGGTTCTTGTCGATCCACTCCTGCTTGACGAAGTAGCCGGCGGTCGGCCAGTTCTGCGTCGGACCGGACGCGAGGTCGGTCACGACGCGGAATCCCTTGCCGAGCGCCTGCGTGGTGAACGGCTCGGTGAACGCGGCGGCGTCCACCTGGCCGGCCTCTACGGCCTGCATGGTGGCCGGGACCGGGATCGGGACGTATGTCACCTTGTCCGGGTCGATGCTGTTCGCCCTGAGGACCGCGTTAAGCATGAGCGGTTGCACGTTCTTTAGTACGGCAACAGCAATCTTCTTGCCCTGTAGGTCCTTAATGGACCGAATGGGCGATTTGTCGGGTACGAGCACAGCCTGGATACCCGGCTTGCCGAGCGACCCCTCCGAAATGATCTTGAGCTTCTTGCCGTTGGCGATGTTCTGGATGAGCGTCACGTAATTGGCGAAGCCCAAGTCGACCTCGCCGCTCTCGAAAGCCGTAGAACCGGCCCGGCTGTCGGTGAAGAAGGTCGTGACGGCGTTCAGGCCTTCGGTTTTGAAGACGCCCTTGTCGATGCCGACGTGGAGCCCGGTCTGGTCCAGGAACGGCAGGCCCATGGCCTTGACCTCGGTGGTCTCCAGGCCGCCCGCGGCTGCAGGGGCTTTGGCCTTGTCGTCGCCGGAGCCGCACGCCGTGAGTGTGAGCGCAGCCACCATGCCGATGAGCAGCGATGCGCGAGGGAATCTCATAGCACTTCCTCAGTTCGGGGGGACGCACGGACCTTGCCCAATGTGTATATATCGGACATGTGGTCGAGGCAGGGGGAGTCTAGCGTGAAGGATGTGACGTACGTGAAGATTGAGGTTTGGTTCTTGAGGGAATTTGTAGCAGTTGGCATAGATGATCGCTTTATGCTCGAATAATCCCTCACCGATGGACGTGAGAGGTTGCGGAGTACCTTGAGGACACGGACCGAGTACGACAGGGATCCCCCCAAGGCTCCAGGTCAGCCAGGGCGGGATACGGTCAAACCTGCCGAAACCCAGGAGGAGACTCCTGCTCCGAGCAGGCGCAAGGCGGGCAGTAAGTGGAGGCTGGCTGACTGGCGCGTACGCCAGCGCCTGGTCGTTCTCGTGCTGCTCCCCGCTCTCGCCGCCGTGGTCCTGGCCGGCCTGCGGGTCAACACGTCGCTCGCCGTCGCGAGCGACTACCAGCGGGTCATTGAGATGGCCCGCCTCGTCGGCACCCTCGGCGAGTTCGCGCAGAACCTGCAGAACGAGCGCGACCAGAGCGCCCGCTACGTCGCCAGAGGACGCAGGGCGTCCGAGATGCGCGAGGTCAGCGACATCTACCGCAAGGTCGACGACCTCAAGGGCCGCCTGCTGAAGGACCTCGGCTCGGTCAACGCCGACTACGGCCAGCGCGCCGTGGAGAAGACGCGGCAGATCCGCATCCGCATCGACCGGCTCGACGCGCTCCGCCTGGGCGGCAGCGGTGACTTACGTCTGCCAGGGACGATCACCGCTCAGTACAGCGACTGGATCGCCGACGTCCTGGCTTTGCACGATGAGATCCGTCAGGGAACCACGGACTCGGAGCTGACCTCCGGCGTACTGGCACTCGGTTCCCTCTCGCGAGCGAAGGAACAGGTCTCCGTACAGCGCGGTCTGCTCATCGGAACCCTGGAGACCCGGCGCATCTCGCCGAGCGACCTGCAGGCCGTCGAGGCCGCCAGGGCCCGCCAAGATGGCGAAATCGTGGCGTTCAAGGCGGAAGCCGCACTGACCCACCGCCAGCTCTACGACGACACCGTCACCGGTAGCAAGGTCGACCTCGCGAACTACCTCAGCCTCCGGGCCATCTCCCGCGTGAGCGAGGACGGCCGGCTCGTCATCGACAAGTTCAGTAGCCGCGTGGGCGACGCCAAGTCGTGGTTCGACTCCAGCACCGTGACCATCGAGCGCCTGCGCAAGGTGGAGACCGCCGTCTCCCAGTCGATCGTCCTGCGCGGCGTCGCCCTCCAGGACGCCGAACGCCGCGCCGCCTACATCGCCATCGCCGCCGTGCTGGCCCTCGTCATCGCCGTCCTTCTCGTCACCTTCCTGATGGCCAGGTCGCTGGTCACCCCGCTTCGCCGGCTGCGCAGCGAGGCGCTGCACATCGCCGGCCACCGCCTCCCCGAAACCGTGCGAGCGGTCAGAGAGTCTGGCGAAGGCGCGTCACTGCAGGTCCAGCCCATCGGCGTGGCCTCTAGGGACGAGGTCGGAGAAGTCGCGCGGGCGTTCGATGAGGTGCACCGTGAGGCTGTACGGCTGGCGGGTGAGGAGTCCAAGCTCCGCGCGAACGTGAACGCGATGTTCGTCAACTTGTCGCGTCGTAGTCAGACGCTGGTCGAGCGTCAGATCACCTTGATCGATGGTCTGGAGCAGGGCGAGCAGGACGAGCAGCGGTTGGCGAACCTGTTCAAGCTGGATCACTTGGCTACTCGTATGCGGCGTAACAGTGAGAACCTGCTGGTTTTGGCCGGCCAGGATCCGCCGCGGCGCTGGAGCCAGCCGGTGCAGTTGGTGGATGTGGCCCGCGCCTCGTTGTCGGAGGTCGAGAACTATGAGCGGGTCTCGTTGCAGGTCCCGGGTGGTGTGGCGGTCGTCGGTCAGGCGGTGAACGACGTCATCCACCTGCTCGCGGAGCTGGTGGAGAACGCTCTGGCGTTCTCCCCGCGGGAAACTCGCGTCGTGGTGTCGGGTAACGGCATCGACGGCGGCGCGGTGATGATGTCGATCACCGACTCCGGTATCGGGATGACGCAGGAAGAACTGGCCGCCGCCAACGAGCGGTTGATGGACAGCCCGACCGTCGATGTGTCGGTGTCCCGACGCATGGGCCTGTTCGTGGTCGCCAGGCTGGCCCACCGCCACGACATCCGGGTACAGCTCAGGCCGCATGGCTCAGGCGGTCTGACCGCCATGGTGCTGCTGCCCGAGTCACTGTTCGGCGGCCAGGCGCCCGCCTTCGCGGGGACCGCGAAGGCACCGGCGGCCGAGGTCGCCTCGCCGTTCGCCACGCCGGGCTGGCCCGGCGACACCGGCGGCATCGCACCCGGCTGGCCCGGCGACCCCATGGGCGGCCCCCAGGGCTGGCCCAGCGATCTCGGCGAACTCACGCCCCGCCCGCTGTCCGCCCAGGCCCCCACCCCGGCCCCCGCACCCACACCCCCGCCCGCGCCCACGCCGGGCTGGCCCTCCCAGCCGGGCGGCGGCTGGCCCTCCGACCCGGCCGGCTGGCCGTCGGAGCCGAGATCGGGCGGCACCTTCGACACCGCGGACGTGTGGGCCCCCGTACAGGGCAACGGCGGAAGCCCGCAGCGAGGCAGACTGACCGACTCGCCGTCGTGGACCCAGGAACCGCCACCCGCCGAGCGCAGCCCCTGGCCCGACCGGGAACAAGGCGGAGGAGCGCCGCCGCGCAGGTACGACTACCCCGAGACCGAGGCGGCGGCCACCGGCCCCATCCCGGTCGTCAAGCCCGCCTCCTCGGGTGACGAGTTCCTGCCGATCTTCGCCTCGATCGAGTCCGCCTGGTTCGACCACGGCGACAGCGGGTCGTGGGGATCGGAGAAGGCGGACGCCGGGTGGACCGCCGCGGCGGCCGCGCGGGAGCCGGTCAAGGACGGTTCCACCGCCGCGGGCCTGCCCAAGCGGGTACCCAAGGCGAACCTCGTACCGGGATCGGCCGTCACCTCCGCGCCCAAGGGCGTGGCACCCATGCCGGAGATCTCACCCGACCGCGTGCGCAGCAGGTTCTCCAGCTTCCAGCAGGGATACCGGGCCGCGCGCGGCGACATCAACGAAGGCCGCTATCCGGGCGGCTCCAAGAGTGTGGACAACAGGGAGGAGGGCGAATGAACGATCTGAGCCATGCGGCTCGTGGTGTGGACTGGCTGATCACTGATTTCGTCAGTACCGTTCCGGGAGTCGCCCACGCCGTGGTGGTCTCGTCCGACGGTCTGCCGCTGGCCGCCTCCGCGGGGTTTCCCGCCGATCGGGCCGATCAGTTGGCGGCGATCGCGTCGGGTTTGATCAGCCTGACGCAGGGAGCCGCGCGGGTTTTCGAGGGCGGGCCGGTCAACCAGACGATCGTCGAGATGCAGCGGGGGCTGATGTTGATCATGTCGATCAGCGACGGCTCCTGCATGGCGGTTCTGGCCGCCCCCGACTGCGACATGGGACTGGTGGCCTACCAGATGACCCTCATGGTCGACCGAACGGGACAGGTTCTCACTCCGGCCGTACGCGCGGAGCTTCGTGCGACTCAGACCAGGTGATGTAGGTGACGGACCCTCGTTGGAACACCGGCGGCGGCTGGCAGCCCCCGCCCCAGGCGCAGGCCGAACCGGCCTCGCCGGTCCGGCCTTACGCGGTGACCGGTGGTCGTACGGCGCCGCGGGTGAAGTTCGCGATGGAGGCGCTGGTCTCCTCCGCCACGGT
>NZ_JBEYZF010000082.1:0-9191 GCF_040645915.1 Nonomuraea sp. NPDC046570
TGCTGCTTCGCCTTCGACCAGTTCGGCCCGGTTCTCCCCAGCGAGGCTCGTCTCGAAGAGCCGTGCCTGCTTTCCCGTCCCCTATACGCCGGCTCCCATCGGCATATCCCCATGATCGGTCCATCAGCGACGCCCCGCCCCACTCAGCGCGAGAACACCACCTCGATCGGGGGCGGGGGCACCGCTCCCCCGACAGTCGTGTACCCCTCGACCAAGGTGCAGTTCACAGTGAACAGTCCCGGTTCGTGGTCGCCGCCGATGGCCCGCAGCAGATGTCCCACGGCAGCCGTACCGACCGTCTCCAGGTTGGGGTCGATCGTGGTGAGCAGCCGCTCGTGGACGCTGGTGATCCGGCTGACGTTGTCGTAGCCGATGATGGCGACGTCCTCGGGTACCCGGAGCCCGGCGCAGGTGAAGGCGGCGTAGGCGCCAAGACCGATCTCGTCGTTCCCGGCGAAGAGGCCGTCGACGGCCGAACCCGAGGCGATGATGTCCTGTGCCGCCGCATAGCCCCACTCCCGGTGGTAGTTCCCGAAGAGCGGCCGTCCGAGCACCAGCGGCAGCCGTGCCTCCTTGAGTGTGTCCAGGAACCCCGCGCAGCGCTCGATCACGGCGGGCGCGAGGTGGTTTCCGGTGATGTGGGCAAGGTTGGTGCGGCCCAGGCCCATGAGATGCTCGGCGGCGATTCGGCCGGCGCCGCGGTTCTCGGGGACGAAGGAGGCGTCCCGGCTGCTCTCCGCCCGCCCGTTGGCGTAGACGACGGGAGCGCCGAGGGCGGCCGGGGCGAGGGAGGACAGCCAGTTGTCCGAGCCGATTCCTATGACCAGCAGGCCGTCTACTCGGCGTGCCTTGAGTTTCCTGATGTGCTCGGCCCGCAGGTCGGGGTCTCGGTCGGCGTTGTACAGCAGGGAGGCCATATCGTGCCGACTCAGTTCGGCGTTGGCCCCGATGAGCACAGGCATGGTGAACAGGCCGGGAGCGTTGTCGGCGAGGATGCCGATGGTGTAGCTGCGGCCGAGGGCGAAGGACTTGGCCAGGGCGTTCGGCTGGAAACCCAGCCGGCTGGCGGTGTCCAGGACCCGGCGCCGAGTCTCCTCAGAGGCTCGGCCAAGCCCGTTGAGCACCTTCGATGCCGTCGACATCGAGACGCCCGCAGCTGCTGCCACGTCACTCAGGCGCACCGGGGAACTGGTCATCCTGCATCCTTCCTTGACTCCGCTGCCACCCATTCTATGCGAGAAAGCGGTTTACCATCACCGATGCAAGAGATGTGTGCACATCTGTTGCCATGAATGTGTGAGATAGGTACGTTCTTGGGAAAGCAGTTTCCCATCTCGCGTGCTGCAGGCCCACATGCGGCGTCACGAGCGCACGAGCGCACGATCAACGTCACGTGACGGAGGGAGACTGCTCGGAGTCGGTGTGGCGGGGTGCGCGCCGGCGAGCACCGTTTGCAAACCCCAGGAGGGTGTTCATGCAGGGCAAGTTCAGCGCAGCGGCTGCCGGGCTGGTGGCAGCGGTCGTCCTCTCAGGCACACTGGCCGGCTGCTCGTCCGACGACGGTGGCGACGACGGGAGGGTCACCATCACCGTCCAGGGCATGCCGACCAAGAGCGACCCAGCCGGCCGCAAGGCCTTCCTCAATCAGATCGCGCAGTTCGAGCGGGAGAATCCCAAGATCAAGGTCGTCGGCTCCGATGCCCAGTGGGACCCGCAGACGTTCGCCGCCAAACTGGCCGGGGGCAGCGCGGACACGGTGATCCGGGTGCCACTCACGGAGCCACAAGGCCTGATCGCCCGCCGCCAGGTCCGAGACATCACCGACGACGTCAAGACTTGGCCTCAGTACAGCCAGTACAACCAGAAGCTCCAGGCGCCGAACATGGACGCGGCCAGCAGGATCTACGGCCTCACCGAGCCGGAGACCGCCTACGCCATGGGCCTGGTCTACAACCGGGCCCTGTTCACCAAGGCCGGCCTCGATCCCGACCAACCGCCCACGACCTGGGAGGGGGTGCGCAGCGCGGCCAAGGCCATCCACGACAAGACCGACGCCATCGGGTACGCCGAGACCACGACCAACAACACCGGCGGCTGGCACCTGACCTCCTACACGTACTCGCGTGGCGGCACCATGGAGCGGGAACAGGGCGGCAAGATGGTCCCGGCGTTCACCGAGCAACCTACCCGCGACGCTCTGCAACTCCTCCACGACATGCGGTTCGTCGACGACTCGATGGGCAGCAACCAGCTCCAGACCCAGGCCGACGTACAGCGCCGGTTCGCCGCAGGCCAGGTAGGGATGTACATCGACGGCCCGGGCGCGTACGTGCCGATCGTGCAGAAGTACGGCGGCAGCAAGGAGGACCTGGGTGTCGCCTCACTCCCGCAGGACGGCGGCAACGCAACGCAGCTGGGAGCGACCGTCGCCATGGTCAGCGCAAAGTCGGACAAGGCGCGAACCGCGGCCGCGGTCAAGTGGATCCTCTTCGAGTACATTAAGCCCTTCTATGACCCTCAGGCCGCCCGCGCACGGGCGGAGCAATCCTCCGCCGACCCGGAGAAGCTGGTGGGTGCTCCCGCTGTGGCCGCGTTCCCCGAAGAGGTGGAGAAGCAGGTCGACGCGGCGATCAAGCCGTACATCAACATCCCCGTCCAGAACTTCGAGCCCTACCGCACCGGCAGCGCCGGGCTCCGCCTGCTGCCGGAGCCTCCGGTCGCCGCGCAGAAGGTGTACGCGGCGCTCGACCCGGTGGTGCAGGCGGTGCTCACCAAGCAGGACGCCGATATCGGTGGCCTGCTGAAGAAGGCCGCCGACCAGGTCTCCGTGGAGCTGGAGCGAGCGCAGTGACCTCGCTCGGACTGCGCCCCGCCTCCGCGGGGCGCGCACCCGCCAGCGGGCGGCACCCTGCCGCTCCCTCCCGGCGGAGCCGTCGCAGGTTGCGCGACGATCTGATCGCGGTCGCGTTCCTGCTTCCGGCGCTCTTCTGCTTCGGCTACTTCGCCTGGTGGCCTGTGGTGAAGGGACTGGAACTGTCCTTCCAGCAGACCAACCTCGTGGACCCGGCCGAGTGGGTAGGGCTCCTCAACTTCCGCCGCATCCTCGACGACCCGCTGGTGATGACCGCGGTGACCAACACCGCGTTCTTCGCCGGGCTGGCCCTCCTTATCGGCTTCCCGCTGCCGCTGGCGCTCGCCGTACAGATGTCGACGGTCCACCGTCTCGCCGGGCTCTACCGCTACCTCGTCTACCTGCCGGTCATGCTGCCGCCGGTGGTGGGCGTGCTGCTGTGGAAGCTCTTCTACGACCCGGACTCCGGGGTGTTCAACAAGGCACTCGGCCTCGTCGGTCTGGGCCCCTACCCGTGGTTGCAGTCGACGGATTCGGCCATGCTCAGCCTGGTGCTGGAGGCGACCTGGGCCAACTTGGGCTCGGCGACGCTGATCTACCTGGCTGCCATCACTCGTGTGCGGCCCGAGCTCTACGAGGCCGCGGAGACGGACGGCGCCGGGATCTGGCGGCGGGTGTGGCACATCACCCTCCCGCAACTGCGGGGTACGGTGCTCCTGCTGCTCCTGCTCCAGCTCATCGGCACTCTCCAGGTGTTCACCGAGCCGTTCGTCATGACCGACGGCGGGCCGGAGAACGCCACGATCACCGTGCTGCTGCTGATCTACCGTTATGCCTTCGTAGAGGGCGACTACGGCGCCGCCAGCGCCATGTCGCTCATGCTGGCAGCGGCGCTTTCGCTGCTGTCCGCCGTGTACCTGTGGGCAACCCGACGCTGGAGCGACACGTGACCCTCCCGTCTCCCGCTGACACCCGCGACCGCCTGCCGGTGAACCGGCTGGTCTCTCCGCGCGACCGACGCAGGATCGGCACCCGCGCCGCTCTCGCAAGTACGAATGCGGTCGTCCTCCTCATGCTGGTCCTCTTCTGCGCCGGCCCTGTGCTGTGGATGTTCAAGGCCGCGGTCTCCCCCGCCCGCGAGGTGACCACGCACCCGCTCGCCCTGTGGCCGACGCAGACCCGCTTCTCCAACCTCAGCGACGCGCTGAACCTGCTCGACATCGGCAGCGGCCTGGCCAACAGCGCCATCCTGGCCATCGGCTGCCTGGTCGCCCAGCTCGTCGTCTCCACCAGCGCCGGCTTCGCGCTGTCGGTGCTGAGGCCCCGCTTCGGCCGGGTGCTGTACGCCATGGTGCTGGCTACGCTGCTGGTGCCGTCCGCCGTCTGCCTTATACCGCTGTATCTGACGGTCCAGGACATGCCCGGACTTGGCGTGAACCTGGTGAACACCTTCTGGGCCGTGTGGCTGCCCGCGGGAGCCAACGCCTTCAACGTGCTCCTGATCAAGAGATTCTTCGACAACATCCCCGCCGAGCTGTTCGAGGCGGCCCGCGTCGACGGTGCCGGTCCGCTGACCCTGCTGCTGCGCATGGTCCTGCCGCTGTCCCGGCCCGTGCTGGCCGTGGTCTCGATGTTCACCCTCATCGCCTCATGGAAGGACTTCATCTGGCCACTGATCGCCCTCACCGACCCCGACAAGCAGCCCGTTGCCGTCGTCCTACCCGTGATCGCCAAGACGGCCGACCAGAGCCTGGTCATCGCCGGGCTCTTCCTCGCGAGCGTCCCTCCGCTGCTGCTTTTCGTCATCTTCCAGCGGCAGGTCGTCAACGGGATCGGCGGGGACACCGGCTCCAAGGGCTGAGCCTCTCCTGACCATCCCTGGCCGCAGTGTCCGCCAGGCTGTCTCGCCGGGCCTGGCGCGTGGACAGCGCCGGCCGATCCGCTCTCGGCCACGCCGCGAGACCGTGGCATCCCCTCGACCACCGACATTTACGGCTCATCATACCGAGCCCCTTACCGGGCTGCCCGAAACGGGCCGCACCGGCACCCAGACTCCCGGAGAGACGCGCCAAGACCCCCAACAGATCCGCAGGAGGACCGCAGATGCACCACAAACCTCGACGACACGAAGGACTCCGGAACACCGCCGCGATCCTAGCCCCGATACTGGCGATGCTGGCCAGCGAGGCCACGCCGGTGCATGCCCTGGCGGCGCTGCCCGACCTCGTCGTCACCAGCGTCGCCACGGAACCGGCCGCTCCGTACACCGGCGACGCCACCCGCTTCACCGCAGTGGTGAAGAATCAGGGCGATGCGGCCACGTCGGACGGCACGGTGATCGGCGGCGTGTTCAGGGTGAATGGGTCCACCGTCGTGTACACCGACAACCATTCGGCCTCGCTCGGGCCGGGCGAGTCCGTCAGGCTCACCTCCAACGGCGGCGGGACGACCGGAAACGGCACGTGGAGCGCGCAAACCGGCAGCCACACCCTCGGCTTCCTGGTCGACGACGTCAAGCGTATCCAGGAGGGCGACGAGACCAACAACGACTACACCAGCCCGGACAAGCTCTCCGTCGCCGAAAAGCAGGGCCCCGATCTGGTGATCGACCAGGTGACGTTCTCGCCGACCAACCTGCGGCCGGGCTCGAAGCTCACCCTGCACGCCCGTGTCTCGAACGTGGGCAACCAGTCCACGGGCACCAAGATCGCGGTGGCCTTCGCCCATGGCTCGGTGCAACTCGGTACCGTGCGCGGCAGCACGCTGGCCGCGGGTACATCCGCGACCGTCGACCTGAAGACGAACATCACGATCAGACCAGGCCAGATCTCGCTCAAGGCCACCGCGGACCCAGCGAAGAAGATCACCGAGACACGCGAGGACAACAACGACCGCGCCCTGGACCTTCGGATCGGCCAGAACGTCTCCGAGGCCGCCAATGCCTCCGACTCGTTCGTCGAATCGATCGGGGTCAACACCCACCTCAGCTACTACGACACGCCGTACGGGAACTACGACGGCCTGGTCAAACCGCTCCTGAAGCAGGCCGGCATTCGGTACCAGCGGACCGGTGCCTCGCTGCAGGACACCAAGGTGCCCAAGGAGCTCAAGGATCTCGCCGCCAACGGCATCCACACCAACTGGATCGCCGATCCCTCCGACACCCCGGCCGAGATCGTGCAGTATGTCAAGTCCGCCGCCCCCGCCATCGTGTCCGTCGAGGGACCCAACGAGCCCGACGTCTTCACCCCCAGCCAGTTCCCCGACGGGACGCGAGCCTTCCAGAACGACCTGTACAAGCAGGTCAAGGCCGACCCGGACACCAAGCACCTGCCGGTGCTCGCGCCCACGCCGGTCCGGAACGGCTCGGCGGCGAAGCTGGGGCAGGTCTCCTGCGACATCGGCAACGCCCATCCCTACCCAGGTGGGAACATTCCCACGATCTCCCTCGATGCGAACCTCGCCAACGCCTCGGTGGTCTGCCCGGATAGGCCCGTCCAGATTACCGAGACCGGGTACCACAACGCCCTCCAGGCGATCTCCGGGCAGCCCGGGATCTCCGAGAAGGCAGGAGCCAAGTACATCCCGCGCACCTACCTGGAGTCCTTCCGGCGCGGGCTGCCGCGGACGTACGTGTACGAGTTCATCGACGAGTTCGAGGACCCGAACCACCAGGACCCCGAGGCCAGGTTCGGGATGGTGCGCCACGACGGGACGCCCAAGCCCGCCTTCACCGCGCTGAAGAACACCATCTCCCTACTCGCCGACCCAGGGGCCGACTTCAAACCTGGCACGCTCGACTACCAGCTCAGCGGTGACCTCACCAACGTCCACCGCGTCCTCCTCCAGCGTCGAGACGGTAGCTTCCAGCTGGTTCTGTGGCTGAACACTCCCAGCTTCGACCTGTCCTCCAAAACCGACACCACGGCCCCGCCACAGACGGTGAAGGTGGACCTGCCGAGCACCTTCGCCAAGGCCCAGACCTTCCTACCCGTTACTTCGACGTCATCGACCGCCACGTACAACAACCCGACCAGCCTCACCCTCAGCGTCCCGGACCAGCCGCTCGTGGTCACCCTCACGCCGCGCTGAACCCACGCCTTCCCCGATCCACCGCCGGTGGATCGGGGCCCCACCAGCAGAGGATGGTTCGAGGATGCCCGAGGCCGGCTGGAACGCGCGGCGCATGACCGCCTCGGTGACCAGGTGGATGGACACACTGTGGGACCGCGAGGTCCGTTTGCTGCGTTCCCCGAATGCCGTGACCGGGCAGGCGCACCTCGTCCGGGAGACGGCGTGGTACGCGGTGGGCCTGCTCTCGCGCAGCCGTACCGGGGATGAGGAGCGAGCCGTGGCGGCCTTGGCGGCGGTCCTCGCGCAGCAGTACGACGCGCCCGGCACCAGCCACCACGGCACCTGGCGTCGGGTGGCGGACGAACCTGAGCCGGCGCCCGACGCGGGGCGGGACCGGGACTACGACCCGAACTGGCGCGAGTTCGTGGGCTCGGCCCTGCTGCTGCTCCTGCACGGATTCGAGCCCCGACTGCCCGGCGAACTGGTCGGCAGGATCGACCATGCGCTGCGGCTCGCGGCCGAAGGGGCCTTGGCGCGGGCGGTGGCGCCGGAATACACCAACATCGCTCTCATGGGCGCCTACCTCTTCGACGCCGTCGGGTGCCGGCTGGGAGTTCCCGCCCTGCGAGCGGCGGGCGAAGACCTGGCTCGGCGGGTGCACCAGCTGTGGGCCGAGACCCGCACGTTCACCGAGTTCAACTCGCCCACCTACTACGGTGTGGACCTGTTCGCCCTCGTGCTCTGGCGGCGATGCGCGCCCTCTCCCGTGCTCCGGCAGTTGGGCGCACAGATGGAGGAGCACCTGTGGCGGGAGATCGCCGCCCGCTACCATCCGGCGCTGCAGAACCTCGCCGGCCCGTTCGACCGCGCCTACGGGATGGACATGCGGCGATACGTGGCTCTGACTGGCCTGTGGATCCGGCTCGCCACCGGGAAGGGCGGAACGCCGCTGCCGGCCGCAGGCACACCCCGGGTGGAGCACGCCCACGACTGGTGCTTCGCGACTTGCTTCGCGTTGCTGGGGGCCGAGCCTCCCGCCGACGCCGCGGCGCAGCTGTCCGCCTTCCGCGACCCGCGGTTGGTGACCACGCGCATCGCCGGCTCCCCGCCCCGGACCGCCACGACCTGGCTCGGGGAGCGTCACTGCGTCGGCGCACAGGATGCCGTTGGAGCCATGGATCGGGCCGACGGCCAGTACTGCCCGGTCACGGTGCACTGGCTGGCGCCGGGCCGGGAGCACGACGTCAACTGGCTGCGCCTGGCCCCGTCGAGCCCGGCCGACGCGGTGGTCGACGAGGAGGGGACACTCCTGCTCACCCACCGCGCCACCCTGGCCCGCCCGTACCCGTGCTTCCTGGTGCGGGCGCCGCAACCACGGCCGGGAGATGTGACGCCCGGTTGCTGGCGGCTGCCGGGGCTGACCGTGGGGATCACCTGCGACCCGGCCCTCGACGTCCGGACATCCCGTGTCGGCGAGCTGCTGCGGATCGAGTACGTACCCCCGGCTGTGCCCGGTGACGTGGTGCTGTCCCTGCGGTTCCGCGCGGGTTGAATCAGCGCCCTTCGGCGCCGATTAGGGAGCTCCTCGCCGCTCGCGTTGGACTCACCGGGGAAGGCTGGTGCTCAGGTCAGACCCCCGAGACGTGCAGCTAGTGGGATGACCACGAACGTTCACCGGGTTTGATCACGCGGCTTTCTGTCGAGGGCGGCCCCAGCGCTGCTGGCGTTCGCTGCGGATGCGGGCGCGTTCGCGACGTTGGGCGGCCAGCACGTCGGGGTGACGGGCGTTGGCATTGCGCCAGCGCAAGTACGCCTGCAAGGCGCGGGCCAGCACGACGTGGTTGGGATGGTCGGAGCCGGCGATCACGAAAGTGCGCAGGGGTCCGAACTGTGGCTCGATCGGGTGGGCCCACGAGGCGTAGGTCGGGGTGAAGCACAGTTCGACCGTGTGCTTGGCCGCCCAGGCGCGGATCGCCGGTGTCTTGGTGGCCGACAGGTTGTCCAAGATGACGTAGATCGGGGCGCCGTCCGGGCGGGCGGCACGGATCGACTTCAGCGCCGCCAGGGTGTTGGCGCCGCTCTTGCCCCGCCGGGTGATGCCCCACAGCGTGTCATCGCCGAGTGAGTAGCAGCCGTGGAAGTAGCGCACGCCATGGGTGCGGGTGTAGGTCGCCGGTAACCTGCTGGGCTTGCCCTGCTCGGCCCATCCGGTGCCCTGGACGGGGCGGATGGATAACGGGCCGAACTGGTCGAAGGCGAAGCAGCG
>NZ_JBEYZF010000083.1:0-9176 GCF_040645915.1 Nonomuraea sp. NPDC046570
GCGAGGCCAACTGTCCGGCGTAGATGGGCTCGCTGCCGGGTGGGCGCCAGCGCGCACCGCCTGCGGGGTCGTCGTCGAGGAACCGCCGGGCGTCGTCAGGGCTGGTGAGGTCGTAGGCAGGTTCCAGGGCACAGCTCCCGGATGTCGTCAAAGTGATGACAGATCTGTCGTCACTACGATGACATGCCGTCCGACCCTACCGCTATTGGCTGTTCGATTGTTCCCCAAGGCCGTACGCCGGATCGCCTACGACATCGACGAATTGGCCCGTGCCCGCGCGGTGGCCGACCTGGACCAGGCCGCCATCATCGGAGACCAGCGCGCTGAGCGGCGCCGCCGCCTGGCTGAGCCGGGCCTGTCGTATGCCGCCTTCAATCGCCGGTACCGCGAACGGGCCCGGTCCGGAGCGCTGCGCTACCGCGCTCCGGTGCCGCTGGCGGAGGCCGACATCTGGCGGGCCTACCAGATGGAGCTGCGCGAGCGCGGCGAGCCGCACCACGATCCTTGGGGATTCAATCCCTTCGAGCGCAGCTGAGCTGCGCCGCTCCCATAGTCGCGGCCAGACGCAACGAGTGTGCAGTCTCCTGCACGCGCTACCGTCGCTGATCGTTCCATTCCTCCCCGAGGGCCAAGTTGCGTGAGTCCATCGCAGCGGCGAATCGCCGGTCATGACGGGGCGGGGTTACGGCATGCCGGCCATACCTCGGTGAAGAGCGCCGCTGGTTTGACCTTGACGCTGCGTCAACTTCTAGCATCGGGGCCATGTCCATCACTGTTCTTGACACCTACTCCGCCATGCGGCGGATCCTGCTGGCCCCGGTCGCGGACCGTGTTGACCTGCTGCGTTCGATGCTGGAGGCCAACAGGGGCATGTACCGCTACAACCCCGGCGAGGTCGACCTGGTGGCCGTACACGTCCAATCGTCCGGGTTCCCCATCGACCGCGACGAGGAGCGTTGCCTCGACGCGCTCGAAACCCTGGCGGCGGCCGGGGCCTGGGAGCGGATGCAGCGCGCGCTCGATGACGCTCTCGCCATACTGCTGGAGGCGACGCCGGGGCTGGAGGCCCCGGACATCACTGTGCTGTTCGTCCTCGGCGATCCGGCTGACGAGCACTTCATGGGTCCCTGCCTAGGATTGACCGGGTTCGGCGGCATCTCGGGCCACATCGCCATCACGTTCTGGCCCTTCCCCGAGAACGTGGAGCGGCTGGAGGCCACCGCCGTGCACGAGCTCAACCACAACCTGCGTTGGAGCCCGGGCGGGGTCGTGTGGGACCCGATGACCGTCACGGTCGGCGAGCACATCGTCGGCGAGGGCCTGGCCGACGCCTTTGCCCGCCAGCTCTACGGCGACGAGCTCGGCCCCGCCCGCGTTGGCGTGCCGCACCTGCACGACGACGAGGTTTTCGCCAAGGTACTCACCGGGCTCGACGTGACCGGCATGGAGAACTTCACTGCCTGGGTGCACGGCGACCCTGGCGCGGAGCACCTCGGCGTCGCCCCGGTGGGATTGCCGACGGGCGCCGGGTACGCCGCGGGCAACCGGCTGGTCGACACCTACCTGGCGGCGACCGGGCAGACGGCGGCGCAGGCCCTGCACGCCGACAGCTCGGAGATCATCGCGACCACGCTCCGCCGCGGGTAACACTGGAACGATGGAGTGGACGATCCAGGAACTCGCGGCGAGGGCTGACATCACCAGTCGCACCCTGCGTCACTACGATCGCTTCGGGCTCTTGGCCCCGTCCCGGGTCGGCGCGAACGGGTACCGCTACTACAACCCCACCGCGGTCGCCCGGCTACAGCGGATCCTGCTCATGCGCCGGCTCGGCATGGGCTTGCCGGCCATCGCCGAGGTCCTGGCCGACGATGTGGACACGTGCGACGGGCTCCGTGCCCACATCGCTGCTCTGGAAGAGGAACGGGGCCGCATCGAACGGCAGATCCGCTCTGTGCGTCACACGCTCGAGGCCCTGCAGGCGGGGGCGGAACCGCGGATGGACGTCATGCTGGCGGGGTTCAACGACCTCTACAAGGACGAGGTGGTCTCACGCTGGGGCGAGCGCGCGTTCCAAGCGGGCAACGACTGGTGGCACGGCAAGACCCTTGACCAGCAGCGGGCCTGGAAGCAGGCCACCGAAGACCTCGTCGCCGCATGGGTGGCCGCAGCGAAGGCCGGGGTTTGTCCGACATCGGAACACGCTCAGTCACTGGCTGCCCGGCACGTCCGGTGGCTGAGCCAGATCCCGGGTACCCCCACGGCCGAGGGCGACCGGGAGCGCTCGATCGAGATGGTGAAAGGCCTGGGGGACATGTACGTCGACGACCCCCGCTTCGCCGGTATGTACGACGACGCCGCGGGGGCGACGTTCGTCCGCGACGCACTGCAGGCGTACGCGCGGACCCGGATGTAGCTCGTGTGGTTCGCAGAAATGGTCATTATCTTGAGCTGCTGATCATTGCAGGGGTAGAACCGGGGGGTGTTCTCGCCGACGGGAAGACGCCCCGGCCAGCCGCGACGAGGGTGAGGTGCTCGTTGAGGCTGGCCGCTCGCGGTCCCCGCGGGATGGGTTTCCCGACCGGGGGTGTGCGTGGGGTTGCGGTCCCGCTGGAACGCGCCGGCCTGACGCCGCAGAGCCCAGCGCGACCACGCCGGCGCCGATCCAGGCCAGGCCGCGCTGCTCGCGTACGCCCTGCCAGACCAGCCATGCCCCGCCGATCTCAGCAAGCGCGGCCAGGGCGAACAACAGCAGGGAGCGGATGATCGTCATGACGGCGATTGTGTCAACGCCAACAGGTCTGTGAGCGAGAGCACCACCATCAGCGCGACGAGTGCAGCCTGAGCGGTCAGTCGCACTCGCCGTGGCCATCTCGGCTCGATCGGGACGCCTCACTCATCGGGGGCTCTCCCTCGCGACAGGTTGATGGCTGCGGCCGCCTTGGCGACCGACAGCTCGACCGCCTCCAGCGTGTCGGCCAGACGCTCGCGGTCGCCGGTGTCCTGGGCGGCCTCGCCGAGCTGGTGGGTGAGCAACTCCAGATGTGTGGCGAAGCGACGGCTGGTGTCGACGGCTGGTGTCGACGGCGACGTCGGCCGGCGTCGGCCGGCGTCGGCCGGAGGCCGTGCGGGAGGGGCGGGTTATCGCACGGCCCCGATCCGGTACTTGCCGCCGCCGTCGCAGCAGAACTCGTAGTTCAAGGTCGCGTCCCGGCGGATGGTGATGGTGCCTATGCGGTCGTCGGGACCGATGTCGTCGTATTCCATGAGGGCGAGTACGGCGGGCAGGGCGAGGCACTTGTCGACCTCGACCCGCTGGCCTGGGGCCATCGACACGTAGTCCGCGGTCACCGGCCAGATCTTCGTGGTGCCGCCGCTCCTGATGTACACCTCGTCGCGGCCGTTCTCGGTGACCGTGAGGGCCCGGATGCCGTCGAGGAACACGCCGGTGCCGCAGGTGCGCGCGGCGGCGTTCTCCTGAGCCGGAACCTCGCCGGCAGCCGCCGCCGAGGTTCCGGTGAGCGCGAGGCTTCCGGCCAGCGTGGCCACGGCCGCGAGCTTCGACAGTTTCCGCCAGGCGTGCATGTCGATTGTCCTTTCTGCCGCTCGCTGAAGTCCCGATGGAACGCGACAGCGTCTTCACCCGGACTCCAGTTCGGTTTCACCGCATGTCAGAAGGGGGGGCATGTCCTGGGCCCGGTCGTGCTCGACGGCCGCCGGGTCCCCATAGCCGCCATCGCCACCGCACCCGCAGCACATCGCCCTTCCGCATGCGCGGGCTGTTCGCTTTGGATCGCGTGACGCGCGTCTCACCGGCGCGCCTTGTCGTACGGACTGAGTGCCGGGCCGCTGATCACGCATGGGGGCGCTGGTTGTTGAAGTAGATCTTGGTGGTGGCGTTTCCCTTCGCCCAGCTGAAGTTCACCTTCCTGCTGCCGCCCAGGCCCTTGCCGCACTTGATGCTGCTGGTCCTGGCCACCATCACCGCGGTGTCGCCGGCCTCGGCAGCGGAAGCAGCCGCAGGGGTGGCAGGGGCGGGTGCGGCCTGGGCCACCGGACCGGTCAGCATGGTCAGTGCGAAACCGACTGTGATGTCGGCGCCAACGAACGTACGGGTATGCATGGACGCTTCTCCTCGCTTGTTCGAGGCTGACAGGAGTTCCGAAGTGGGGGAGTCGGTGGGGGCGAGCGGGCCGGGGTCCGGCTCGCCGGCGAAGGCAGACCTGCGAAAGGCATACGCCTGCGGCTGCCCGTGCCGTTCGGCGCCTAACCCTGCCCCGAGCGTGAGTTTCGGGTAGCAATCGCGAAAATCCAACGGATATTACCTCTGACCTGCGGTGATCACTTTTGTGTAGGTCAGGCGGGAGTCCACGGGCTGCGTGGTGGCCTGGGTTCGATGTGGCCGATCGGGTGATCGGCCACATCGTCGAGGTACTCGTTCAGCGTGAGCGTGTCGGGGTTCGGCGCGGTGCGCGGTCCCTGAGAGTGGTCACTGCCACGAGCCGCAGACCGTGCCGTTTGGGCGGCGGGTCCGGAAGAAGGTGCGGTGCCCCTGGAGCCGGCTCTTGATCGTCCCCGTCCCGGCTCTCACGAAGTATGTGCGGACGATCGTTCAACCTGGTCGACCACGACATCCTGCGCGCCGTACAGCAGCGGTCCGTGCGCGAACGCCACGAACTGCTGGCGTGGATCGAGCACGACTGACCGCAAACTCGTCCGGCCCCCTCGATGAGGTATCTATGTCACGTGCTTCATGTCGACCGTGGCCGTTCCGTACTGCGGGCGCCCGGTGGGCCGGTAGACCTGGATCGTCACCCCGCTGGGGGTGGCCCGCGATTCGACCAGTTCGAGCGCTGTGTCCGGGCCGGTGTCGGGGAACAGCCGCGTGCCCTGGCCGACGACCACGGGGAAGATGAACAGGGTGATCTCGTCGACAAGGTCGTTGTCGAGCAGCCACCGGATCAGGGTGCGGCTGCCGTGCACCTGCAGCTCGCCTCCCGGCTTGGCTCTCAGCTCCCCGACGGCGGCCGCGACCTCACTGGAGAGGACGCTCGTGTTCGCCCACCGCGGGTCGGTGAGAGTGGTCGACGCCACGTACTTGGGCAGCGTGTTCAACGCCACTGCGATGGGGTTGCCGCCCGGATCTGCCATTGCTCCCCAGGAGCCGGCAAAGATCTCGTAGGTCCGCCGGCCGAACAGGAACGCGTCGGCGCGCCGGTAGACCTGGTTGACGAACGTCGCGGTCTCGTTGTCGAAGTGCGGTACGATCCATCCGCCGCGCTCGAATCCGCCGCTGCGGTCCTCGTCCGGCCCGCCGACCCCCTGCATCACTCCGTCGACGGAGACGAACGTGGTGGTCGTCAGTTTCATGGTCGCGGTTCCCTTCTCGTTGGTTTGGTCGTTGTTCGGTTGGACCGGGACGCACCGATCTCATCGGTCGTGGCACGGTCCGTGCTGCGGGTTCATGCTGTGCCTTCCCAGTGAGGAACAAGACCCCGCGCATTCAGGCGAACCCAAGGGCTGAAACCATCCATGACGGGTGAAGGCCTCTCAGTTCAGTTTGAGGAACCTTCAGTTCGGCTGAACTCTGGGAGATTTTGGCCCAGCGCTCCCGAAGCTACGGCGAGGGGCAAAGTAACTGGCCGGCAGGAGTAAGCCTGTAACTGGCACCCGGGCAGTAGCCGGACGACAGTCCAGGGCCTCCGGGCGCCCGATATACGTGATATGATCATTTTGTCATGAATAGTCATGACGCTTCGCAGCCGCACGTGATCCTCGCCGGCGACCCCGACAGCCCCGCCGCACGATTCGTCGCGGCCATGAACTCCGGCGACCCCCAGGCCGTCGACCACGTCTACGAGGACGACGCCGTGCTCGTACCGGTCCCCGGACACCCCGTCACCGGCGCCGCGCGCCTGGCCGCCAACCAGCACCTGCAGAGCTTCGGGCTCCCCATCGAGGCCCGCCCCCGCCACGTGTACGTCGCCGGCGACATCGCCCTGCTCATCGTGGACTGGTCGATGCGCGGCACCGCCTGCGACGGCAGCACCGTCGACCTGAGCGGCACCGCCACCGACGTCGCCCGCCGTGGCCCCGACGGCCAATGGCGGTACGTCATCGACAACCCTCACGGCACCGCATGACCCGGTCCTAGGACCGAGACCGCCTCCGCCTCCGGGCGGAGGCGCACTGTCGGTGGCCGCCACGAACGCGGCGGTGATCGGGCACTGCCCCCTCACCGCCGCTGAGCTCACCGAGCGGCTCAGTCCGCTCTGCGCTCATGGGCGCACTCTTTACCGTTGGCGGTATTTCGCTCTTGATCGGAGCGGGTAGGCGATCTGTGGCGATGGAGCATCGCTTGAGGGGGCGGGCGCCGTCACGATGGACGGACATCCCGTTTCGGCGGTCCTTGTCGTCGCTGCCAAGGGCCGATGTCCGCCCAGCGCGCGTGCGGCGGCGGCTCTCGCGGCGTTGGGCGGCCCCAAGAGCACGCAACCCGCCCTTGCCGAATCAGAGGTATGGCCATGGGCACGACGCCGGGTGAGATCCAGATCGGCGGCCAGCGCTACCGAGTCCAAGCCGCGCCGCGCACCCAGGAGTTCGCCGACGCGGCGGCGGCGGTTCGTGCGCCGAACACGAAAGACAGGCACCGGATGGCGGCCTCCATGGTGGTCCTGGAAGGCATCTTCAGCGCCGAAGAGTTCATCGCGCTGCTCGATCGCCTGGACGACCCGGCAGACCCGCTGGATACCCAGACGTTGCTGACCGCGGCCATCGAACTCGCCCAGAGGGCACACACCTGATCCCAGGCGCGCGCATCCGGCAGTGCGATGGGGTTGGCCCACGCCTCTCCAGATCCCGCGTTCAACCGTCATAGGTGACCTGCGCGAACAGGCTTAGCGTACGTTTCCGTGCCGCTGCACTTCGACCCCCGGTTCGGAAGGGCTGGGAGGACCTCTGATCTCCCTCGAACGGCTGAGGGCACAGACGGGGCGCGAACGCCAGGCTTTCGTTACTCTGTGTTGTCGTCTAGCTACATAATGTTGTTGAGTGGGGTGTCCGCCACAGCAGACATTCCCGCACGGCAAAGGAGTCCCCCATGACGACCCTTCTCCGCAGAGCCGCAGTACTGCTGGCCACGGTCACGGCCGCCGCCGGCCTGGCCCTGCCCGCCTCCGCCACGGCCCCCACCACAGCCGCCGCCCAGGCCGCAGCCCCGCTGCCCTGCCCCAGAATTCCCGGGATCTGCGCCCACACCGCAGAGGGCGCGCTCAGGATCATCTTCAAGGGCGAGCCCTACATCGTCCCGCCCGTCGTCCAGGCGGTGAACCAGACCCCCGAGGTCTGGTGCTTCTTTTCGGCGCCCGGCTTCCACGGCGACCGCCGCGAAGTCGCGCCGCGGGAGACCGTCGAGAGCTTCGGCTTCGACGTCCTCTCGGCCCGCCCCGGCCCGTGCACGTGGTCATGAGCCTTCAGTTCCTGACCTGATCTCCGACCGCTAAGGCCGCACGCCGCCGGCCCCATCACGAGGGTCCGGCGGCGCTTCATATTCAGCGGTGTAGCCCGGCGGGACGGTCAGATAGATGTGCCATGGGAATCGTGCGCTAAGCCGGTTCTGTTGCAGGTCAACCCCCGCACCGCGCCTACTCGGCTGCGCGCCGGGGCTGGGTGGCATGGCTGAGGGGCGGCGATCAGCAGCAGCACCGGCCCGCCGGCGACTCCACTCAATGACGGCGCCAGGTTGCACCTGCCCACCAATCACGCTATCGCCTTCTTGGCATCCAGCACCGAGCGCTCCCGGAAGCCGCAGAACCGTCGGACGTCCATCACCCCGTGCGGAGCTGCGCCAAGTGGTAGTCGAGCAACGCCGCGACCTCCTCGGGCGTGTAGTGCCCGACCAGGGTGGCGGGGCATCATCGCCTGAAGGGTCTGCGGCGGCGGTGAAGGTCTGCAGGGCACGAGCTGGTCGGGCTCGCCCGCGGAGAGCGGCAGGATGCGTCCGCTGTGTTCGTGAAGACGCGGGATTTGCTGTCGCCGAACCGGCGTGTACGACGGGAGGCCGACTTCCATCCTAGGCTGAATCTCACACGTGATGGACAGGAGGCTGAGGTGGCCGAGACGACGCTGGCCGAGGTGATGGCCGAGCTGGCCGAGTTTGAGGACCCGAAGATACGCGAGGTGAACGAGAAACACGGTGACGATCACGGTGTGAACCTCAGCAAGCTGCGCGCGCTCGCGAAGCGGCTGAAGACGCAGCAGGAACTCGCGTGTCAGCTCTGGGAGACGGATGACACCGCGGCGAGACTGCTGGCGATCCTGATCTGCCGCCCGAAGGCGTTCGAGCGTGACGAGTTGGACGTCATGTTGCGCGAGGCGCGCACATCCAAGGTGCACGACTGGCTCGTGAACTACGTGGTGAAGAAGAACCCGCACTCCGAAGAGCTGCGCCTGGCCTGGTCCGCCGGTTCGGATCCAGTGGTTGCGAGTGCCGGCTGGGCGCTGACAACCGGCCGCGTGACGAAGAAGCCCGAGGGCCTCGACCTCGCAGGACTGCTCGATGTCATCGAGGCGGAGATGAAAGACGTCCCGGATCGCCTGCAGTGGGCGATGAACCACTGCCTGGCGCAGATCGGGATCGAGCACGCCGAGCACCGCGCCCGTGCAATCGACATCGGTGAGCGCCTGGAGGTGCTCAAGGACTACCCGACTTCCCCGGGCTGCACGTCTCCGTTCGCGCCCATCTGGATCACCGAGATGGTGCGCCGACAGCACGATAAGTAGGAAGGTTCGCGCTCACGCTCGTGCCGCTACTCCCTCAGACGTGGTCTCATTCGTGAGTTGGCGGTAGGAGATGAGAGCGGCGGCGATAGCGACGAAGCGATCGTTATCTGGGGTTGTCAAGCGAACTTGTGGCCCGTCACGCAACCTTGGCCGGGTAACTGCTCCAGCTTCGGATGGGTGAGCTGGCGGCGAAACTTGTCTTGGGTTCAGCACGGGCGAGGTTCGATCGACGTGATGACCATGTCGGCGATGCGCGGCTCGCGCAAGTCGGAGAAGGCGGGGGCCAGTACATCGACGACGCCCTCTGTGTCAGGCTCACATGGGACACGCGGTATGAAAGTTCCCAGTGTGGGATGAGCAGGGCGAGACTGGTGTAGCAGACTGTGACGATGACG
>NZ_JBEYZF010000084.1:0-8732 GCF_040645915.1 Nonomuraea sp. NPDC046570
GCGGGGTGAACTCCACGCCGAACTCCCGTTTGATCAGCTCGGCCACCATCGCGCGGGTCCACAACCCGAAGTCGAATTGCAGTTGGCGGGGGTTGTGCCCGATGATCCAGCCACGCAGTTGTGCCAGTTGCCGTTGGCTCAGTGCCGGTACGGGTCCTGGTGGCATTCTCACGGTCAGCGCGGCCGGTCCGCCTTCCTCGCGGAGCTTGATCCAGCCGAATATTGTTGATCTGCCTACGCCGAAGATGGCCGCGGCGTCATCGACGTGCATGCCGTTATCGATGGCGGTGAGGACGATCATCCGGGTGTCTTGAAGGTCTCGCCGAGGGATTCGCTTACCTGACTCCTTGGTCACACTGAGAAATATTCCAGTTACTCAATATCGGCGCCCAGGAAACGACTCAACTGGTCCAGTAATCCAATTTCTCATCAGTAAGTGTTCGCGGGCATGGGTCCGTAGAGGGCTGGTCCGATCTTGTTGATGTAGCCCTGGTGGGACCATTGGGACAGTTGGACTCGGAAGCTGTTGATGTTCTCGATGCCGAGGATGGTGGCCAGTTCTGCCCCTTTCCATGCCCTCCAGGGCTGGGCGGTCAGGAGTTCCAGGACCTTGCCGCGCCGGTCGGGACTGTGCAGGGCCGGCGGAGGTGGCGGGTCTCCCCAGCGGCCGTGGGGCGGTTGGCCTGCCAGTTCGCGGGTCAGGCGGCGGGTCATCTGGTGTACGGTGGCCCACCAGATCAGGGCTTCGTGGTGTTCAGGCTTGCGTTCGTGGATCCGGACCAGCCGCCGGTAGCGGGCCGGCCAGGCGAAGGTTCTTTCCACCACCCACCTGCGGGGCAACACCACGAAGCCACGGACGTCGTCGCTGCGCTTGACGATCGTGACGGCCAGGCCGAGGACCTGCTTGGCCCAGGCCTGCAACCGGCCGGCGTAGCCGCCGTCGGCCCAGACCAGCCTTATGGTGGAGAACTTCTCCCGCAGCAGGGCCAGCAACGGGTGCGCGCCGTCACGGTCCTGGACCGATGCGGCGGTGACGATCACGCACAGGAGTAGCCCGAGCGTGTCGACCACGACATGCCGCTTCTGCCCCTTGATCTTCTTGCCTGCGTCATAGCCACAGGTCGCGGCTGCGACGGTCTCGGCTGCCTTGACCGTCTGGGAGTCGATGCAGCCTGCCGTGGGGAGTTCGCCCCGTCCGGCCAGGATCCGCAGGCGTCCGCGCAGCCGTCCGGCGAGCAGCTCGGGCAGGCCCCGCCGGGACCAGCGCAGGAAGAACGCGTAGATCGCCTCATGCGGCGGGAAGTCGATCGGCAGGGCCCGCCACTCGATCCCGTATCGGGTCACATAGGTGATCGCGTCGAGCGTTGCTCGCAGGTCATGCACCATCGGCCTGCCGGTGGTTGCGACCAGCTCGGCCATCACCGCCCGCGCCTCGCCTTCCAGCACCGCCCATTCGGCGTCGGTCAGATCCGACGGATATGACGGTTTCCGGCCGCGACATCGGCACCCTGGTGAGGCGCAATCGCTGGCGTCCGGGGGCGTGGGCGTGTAGACAGACAACCACGGGCTCCTGGCTGCTGAGCTGCTTAGACAACACCTCAGCTACCGGGAGCCCGCTCCCGTTCACGGGTTAACGACCCGAAAATGACCACACTCCGCCGGTCTCGTGACTCGAACCCCACCACCAAATCCCTTTGTCAGCAGGCTCTTAGAGCATGCCGTACGGCGGCTGTCATGGTCTCGGCGGTGAACGCCACGGTGCGCCCGCTTCTGGTGACGCCGGGAATGAGGGCCGCGAGATCCGCTGAGCGCGGCTGGTGCAGGTCGACCTCGACTTGGAGCGGCTGGGGAACCGAGGCCGGCGGGTTGGTGGCGTGCAGTCGTATCGCCTGGTTGGCGCCTTGCCGCAGGCGGTCTCGTGCTTCCTCCGGGTGTAGAATGTCGGCCGCGTGCTGGCCGAGGCCTCGTTTGACCGGCACGGTGACGGCCTGGGGCACCAGTGCGGTGAACTCCTCGCACATGCGTTGTCTCCGCTGGCCAGCACGACGGGCCCGCCGTAGGGCCCGTCAGCAGGGTGTTGATCCCAATCTCGCCGTGTGAACGGCCGTTGATGCGGACGTCGAGGATGGCATCAGCCATGATGTGGGCGAGCACAGCGCCGCTGGCGCCAGCTCATGCGTGGTGGCCCACGAACATCACGACCTGGGCACCATACTGCAGGGCCCGCTAGCATGCCGAGTTCGCGGGGTTTGCTGCGGATCAGCCGGGCTTGCCGATCGAGGTCCTCAGGCAGGATGTTGCGGTACGGGCCGTGGCGTCGGCTCATACGGGAGGTGGGCGCGCTGCTGGACGCCGGAGCCGCGCACGCCGGCCGTACCGACCACAACCACCTGCTGGGGTGGTCCGCGGCAACGGCATTCCCAGCCGGCGGGCGGAGGTGATCGGCCGCAGCCCGCGCCCGTGCTAACGCGGCGTGACCAGGCCGCCTTCGTAGGCGGCGATGACGAGTTGGGCGCGGTCTCGGGCCTGCAGCTTGGCCAGCAGGCGGCCGATGTGCGTCTTCACGGTCCCGGGGCTCACCTGAAGCTGGTCGCTGAGCTCGGCGTTGGACAGCCCGTGGGCGATGAGGGTGAGCACCTCGCGCTCTCGGTCCGTCAGCGTGTCGAGCCCCTGGAAGACCTGCTGGACCGGCCGCCGTACGAACTCCGCGATCAGCCGCGTCGTGACGCGCGGCGCGAGCAGCGTCTCGCCCGAGGCGACCACCCGGATCGCCTTCAGGAGATCGTCGGGGGGTGCGTCCTTGAGCAGGAACCCGCTGGCGCCCGCCCGCAGCGCCGAATAGACGTACTCGTCAAGGTCGAACGTGGTCAAGATGAGGACCCGGGCATCCCCGGCGATCTGCTTGGTCGCGGTGATGCCGTCCATTTCCGGCATCCTGACGTCCATGAGCACCACATCGGGTGACTCCGTCCGCGTGAGTGTCACCGCCTGCTGCCCGTCGGCCGCTTCGCCGACCACGAAGAGGTCGTCCTCCGAGTCGATCAGCAGCCGGAAGCTGCCACGCAGCAGTGCCTGATCGTCGGCGATCAGCACTCGAATCAAGAGCTCTCCCTGGCACGTCCATCCGGGGCAGGATCCGGTCTGCCGGCTCCCCCCGCGATCCTGGCCTGACGTACGTCATGATGGATCAACGCCTGAGGCCCACACGCCGATCCGCTACCGGGGGATGGGTGGTCGGCGTGGGCCAGGTCGGTCAAGGGATCTCCCACGATGCGTGCACGGCGAACCCTCCCCCTGGCAGGGGCCCGGCATCGAAGGAGCCACCGTACATCATGGCCCGTTCGCGTATTCCCGTCAGACCGTGGCCGCCCGTCTGGCGCGGCAGCACGCGCTGCCCCGGCCCGTCGTCGATCACGGAGATCTTCAGTATCCCGTCGGCGGCCGACACGCTGGCCCGGCAGTGGGCGGGCGCGGCGTGCCTGACGACGTTGGTGACCGCTTCCTGGACGATGCGGTAGACCGGCAACCCCATGCTGTCGGGCACGGTTCCGCTCACCGAGAGGTCGACCTGCACGCCGGCCTCCGCCGCCCGGTCGGCCAGGGACGGCAGGTCGGCGAGGCCGGGCAGCGGTGCGTTCTCGGGTGCGCCGTCGGGTGAACGCAGTGCGCCGAGGAACTGGCGCATCTCCACGAGTGAGCTGCGCCCGATCTCCTCGATGGCCTGCAGCGCCTTGCGTCCTTCCGCCGGGTGCTTGTCCAGGACCTTGGCCGCCACGCCGGCCTTGACGGTGATCATGCTCATGGAATGGGCGAGGACGTCGTGCAGTTCGCGGACGATGCGCAGGCGCTCGTCGACCGCCGCCTTCTCGGCCTGCCTCCTGACCTCTCGGGCGGCGAACTCTCGGCGAGTGCGCGCCGTCGTGCCGAGGCTCCAGCTCGCTCCCACGACCAGCCACGCCGTCCCGACCATGAAGAAAGGGTCCGGCCAGCCGTTCGCGTGCCGTGGTACGCCGATCAGCGACATCAGCAGCGCGGACCCGGTCACGAGCAGGCCCAGAACGAACGCGATCGCCGATCGCCGCACCGGCTGGGTGGCCGACACCAGGTAAAGGGTCAGGGCCACCATCGCGGCCAGCATGATCTGGTTCACCTGCAGCACGAGCACGAGGGGGCTGGCCAGGAGCGCGCCGCAGTAGGCGGGCCCCGGCCAGATCCGCCGCACTGCCATGGGCAGCGAGCAGACCAGCGCCGACACGGTGTTCACATTGAGGCCCGGCCGGTCCGTCGTGGACGCCAGCGCGAGCAGCATCGCGACGGCGATGTCGGCGAGGATCAGCAGCCTGTGTGGAAGCCGCCGGGCGAGCAGGTTCACATCCTGAGGGTAGCGAGGAACGATCAGGAGGGAATCGGAGCACGAGCCGTCAGACCAGGGTCGTACTCTGCTCTCGTATGCCTGCGCCGTATGACCCTGGTCTGATCGGTAAGACCGGATCTGGCTCCGATGCGCGCGCCCGCCGCCGTCCGGGATCGTTGCCCGCATGAATCCACGCACACTCATCGCCGGGTGCCTGGCCGCCTGCCTCGCCGTGTCACTCAGCGGCATCGCGCTGGCGTCGGCACAGGCGTATCGCCTCACTTGGAGGAGCTGCGGTGACGGCCTGCAATGCGCCGAGCTGGTCGTCCCCGTCGACTGGGCCGACCCTGGCGGGCCGAGGACCTCGGTGCACGTGGCCAAGCTGCCCGCGATGGGCAAGAGCATGGGGCCGCTGATCGTCAACTTCGGCGGCCCTGCCACCAGCACGGCGATGCTCAGGCCTTTGAGCGGCTCCGACGCCCCGCCCGAACTGCCGGTCCTGCTGGCGGAGTTGCGGAGCCGGTTCGACGTCATCGCCTTCGACCCGCGCGGGCTGGCCGAGCCGAAGAGCGGCAAGGCGGTCAGTTGCGACGAGCCCGCGGCCTCCACGTCCGGGCTGATCATCGCGCGCACGAAACAGGACTGGGACGCGCACGCCGCCAAGAACGCGGCCCACCAGGCGAGCTGCCGCAAGACGGTCAAGTCGGCGTGGCGGGGGCTGACGTCGTGGAACGTGGCCCACGACATCGACGCGCTGCGCGCCGCGCTCGGCCAGGACAAGCTTCTCTACGCGGGCAACTCCTACGGCACCGTCTACGCCCAGGCCTATCTGGAGCTGTTCCCGCAGCGGGTGGGCCGGATGTACTTCGACGGCACCGCCGATCACACTCAGCAGGGTCTCGAGCCCTGGTTGCGCAACTATGCGCTCACCCAGGAGCGGCACCTGACCCGCTTCCGCGATTGGTGCGCCCGCCGTACGGACTGCGCCCTGCACGGCAGGGACGCCGGCAAGGCATATGACGAACTGGTCGCCAGGGTGCGCCGCGCGCCGCTGCCGGCATCGGCCGGCAGGACGGTGCACGAGGGAGAACTGAACGCGGGCGCGAGCCAAGGCATGAACCCGGCGGAATGGCCGCTGCTCGCCACCGCCATCCGCAAGGCCCTCGACGGTGACGCCATCAACTTCCTGACCGAGCTGGCGCCGGACCAGGGCAGCGCGTCCGTAAGCGGAGACTCCCTGTGTAACGACTTCATGCCGAAGCTGCCGACATATGAGGAGTTCCAGGCCATCGAGGCCAGGCTGCGTGAGATCGCGCCAAGGTTCGGATGGATCGAGGGGCGCTTCGAGCTCGGACGCTGCTGGGGGCGCAGCGGGGGTGCGTCCTGGGCACCGCACCCGTTGCGGGTGAAGGACGTCCCGCCGATCCTCTTCGCGATCGGGGAGCTCGACAACAACACCAACTATCGCGGGCAGCAGCACGTGGCCGAGCAGATTCCGTCCGCGCGCGTCCTGTGGCACGGCGACGGCCACGCGGCCTGGGGAGGCAACACCTGCCTGCGGCGACATGTCCTGGCCTACCTGACCACGGGCACGGTGCCCGAGCAGGGTACACGCTGCCCAGCCGAGCTGATTCAACGGGTGGGAAGATGATCGAGGTCGTAGATCTGACGAAGGTGTACGGTTCCACGCGGGCGGTCTCTGGGCTCACATTCGACGTCAAACCTGGGCAGGTGACGGGCTTTCTCGGGCACAACGGGTCCGGCAAGTCCACCACCATGCGGATGATCCTCGGCCTGCACGCGCCCACCTCGGGCAAGGCGTTGATCAACGGCGTCCGCAAGCAGGACCTGCGGGACCCCATGCGTGAGGTCGGTGCCATGCTCGACGCCGCCGAGGTGCAGGGCGGGCGCAGCGCGTTCGACCACCTTCAGGCGCTGGCGTACGCCGGAGGGATCTCGAGACGCAGAGTCGTACAGGCTCTGGAGGAGGTCGGCCTGGCCGGCGCGGCACGCAAGCGGATCGCCGAGTTCTCCCAGGGCATGCGCCAGCGCCTCGGCATCGCGGCGGCGCTGCTGTCCGACCCGGGAGTGATCATTCTTGACGAGCCGGTCAACGGCCTCGACCCCGAAGGCATCCGCTGGCTCAGGAAGCTACTGAGATCCCTCGCGGCCGAAGGGCGGACCGTCCTCCTGTCGAGCCATCTGATGACCGAGATGTCGCTCACCGCCGACCGGCTCATCATCATCGGCCGCGGAAAGCTGATCGAGGACACCCCGATGGCGGATCTGCTGGCCCGATTCCAAGGCGACGTACTGGTCCGATCACCTCACGCGGCCCGCCTGGCCAGGGTGCTCGAAGCCGCGGGGGCAACCGTACGCCGCGCACCGCGAACGGCCGAGCCCGCCACGAGCAGGGCGGCGATGCTGTCGCCTCATCCCCCTCCGGCCGAAGAGGAACTGCTGGTGACCGGCTTGTCCGTGGCCGCCATCGGCGATGCCGCCCTGGCGAGCGGCTGCGCCGTCCACGAGCTGGCGCCGTCCCGGGCATCGCTGGAAGAGGTCTTCATGGAGATAACCCAATGATCAACGTCGTCGCGTCGGAATGGCTCAAGCTGCGCTCGCTGCGCTCCGCCTTCTACGTCTTGGCCTCCACGCTCTCGGCCATGGCGCTCACCGGCTTCGCCGCCTTCTCAATCTCACGCTACTTCGACACCAACGGTCCCGGTGAGCCCGTCGGCACGGGGCTCAGCTTCAGCGCCGACATTACCCCCGTGCTGTTCGGCATGCTCGGCGTGCTCGCCATCTCCGGCGAGTACAGCACGGGCATGATCAGGCTGACGCTGACCACGATCCGCCGCCGGTGGCACCTCCTCCTGGCCAAGGCCGTCGTGGTGGCCGCCGTAGCCGCCATCGCGGGCCAGGCGGTGGCGTTCGGCACGTACTTCACCGCCCAGGCGGTGGTGGGCGGGCGCCCCATCGGCGCCTCGCTCTCGGAACGGGCCGCCCTGACGGAGGTGCTGGCGGCGGGCGCCGGCTCTGCGGTTGCCGCGATCGCGGGGCTGGGCCTGGCCACGATCCTGCGCTCGACACCCGGGGCGCTCATCGCGCTGGTCGCTCTCCTGCTGGCTCCGACCCTGATCGAACGCTTCCTCCCCGCCCCGTGGAACGACTGGGCAGGCTCCCTGACGATCCCGGCGCTGACGAGGCAGTTGGCCGGCGTCCCCGACTCCGGCGCCTTCGGCCCCTCCTTGACCACCATCATCCTGACGGGTTATGTCATGATTTCGCTCCTGGCGGCGGCCCAAGCGATCACCCGTCGCGACGCCTGACTGCCACGGACCTCGGGCTGCCGTCATCCTCGAGCTGTCGATCATCCATTCCATCATGTACGGCCCGCTCGCCGCCCTGTTCGCCGATATGTTGGCGACGGCCCGCGCTACAGCGGCCGCCTTCCTGGGCTACCAGATCGGCGGCATGCTCGTCCAGTCGTGGTGAACAGCTGCAGCCGGAAGGTGGCCGGGTGAGGGCGGGGCTGGTCGACGGCGAACATGTGGTCGTCGACGGTCCGGGAGCGGAGCGCGGTGTACCGCGTCAGGAAGGCCTCGATGGAGGAAGTCATGGCGGCGATGACCCTGGTCGAGCGCACCACCCGCTACGTGATGCTCGTTCACCTTCCCATCGACCGCAGCGCCGAGCGCATGCACGACGCCCTGGTGGAGACCATGGCCACGCTACCTGCCCAGCTCAAACGCTCCCTGACCTGGGACCAGGGCAGCGAAATGGGCCGCCACCACGAGTTCTCCGTCGCCGCCGACATGCCCGTCTACTTCTGCAACCCGGCCAGCCCCTGGCAGCGCGGCTCGAATGAGAACATCAACGGCCTGCTGCGCCAGTACTTCCCCAAGGGCACCGACCTGTCGGTCCACACTCGCGAGCAGCTCGAGCCGTCGCCGCCGAGTTGAACACTAGGCCACGGAAGACGCTCGACTGGGACACCCCGGCCGAGCGCCTCGCCGAGCTCTTGGCAACCTGCGCCTGACATGGCGGGACGCAATGCCGCAGCGTGGCTGTGACTTTGTGGCTTGAATTACCCGGCGGAATTTGGCGTGCTGTCAGTGGGGCCGATCAGTGGGTGCGGCGGCGCGAACGTCATCACTGCACGCCACACCCTACATGGGTGTCTGGTGGAGGAGGACGACGCGCCAGCCCCCGGAGGTCCGGCGGTAGACCGTCGACGCATGCCATGAGGACGTCTCATCGCCGATAGTGCTTGTCAGAGGGCATTGCGCGAGTTGATGCCCCTTTCGTCCTTTGCCTTGGGGAAGGCGGGCTGGTCAGGGTGTTATCAGCTGGGCTGGGGGCGTGGCTGAGCGAACAA
>NZ_JBEYZF010000085.1:0-8596 GCF_040645915.1 Nonomuraea sp. NPDC046570
CCATGACCGCCTGGCGGAACGGGGTCAGGGCCCGGCTGTCTTTCGGAGTGCCGCGTAGTCGGCGTTCTTCCTGCAGGAGTCGGGCGACGTAGTGAACGAGTGCGTGGGAGACGTCGAGCGTGGCACGATGAGCAATCACGTGGAGCCTTCCGGCTGATCGGGTTTCTTGTGGTGAGAGCTCTTCTACCGGGGGCTCCACGTCTGTTTCCGGCCTTCCCTCTTTGGCAGGCTCTAGTGAGACATGAGGAGGAAGTACCCTTCTGATGCTTAGTAGGGCGAGACAGGACCTTTGAGGATCGTGACCTTGACTGTTGCCGACCTGGGTGTCGGTGTACGTGATGATGTGGCTGTGAGTTCGGAGCCGGAGGGGCCGCGGGCTGAGCGGCCCAAGCGGCGGAAGTTCAGCGCGGAGTACAAGCTGCGGATCGTGGCCGAGTACGACGCGCTGACCGAGTCGGGCGCCAAGGGCGCGTTGCTCCGCCGTGAGGGCCTGTACTCCACGCACATCCTGGACTGGCGTCTGGCTCGTGACCATGGGGCGCTGAAGGCGCTGGAACCCAAGCCGCCCGTGTGTAAGGACGCCAAGAGCCCGGCCGAGAAGGAAGCGGAGCGGCTACGGCGGGAGAACGAGAAGCTCGCCGCGGAGCTGGCCAAGACGAAGAAGGCGCTGACCATTCTGGGAAAAGCACACGAGCTCTTGGAACTGCTGTCGGAGGAGGTGGACACCCCGGGCAGGCCGCCGAAGCCGACCGAGTGATCACCGAGGCGTTCGAGCAGCTGGAGCAGGTGCTGGACGTCAAGAACGCCTGCGAGCTGACCGGGATCGCACGGGCGACGCTGTATCGCAGACGCAACCCCAAGCCCCGGCTCGATCGTCCGCCCGCGCTGCGACCGGCCCCGCCGAACGCGCTGTCGCCTGCCGAGCGGCACGAGGTGCTGGAGAGGCTCAACTCCTACCGGTTCGCCGACAAGGCACCTGCGCAGGTGTGGGCGACCCTGCTGGATGAGGGTGTCTATCTGTGCTCGATCTCCACCATGTACCGGCTGCTGCGCGTCGAGGACGGCGTTCGGGAGCGGCGCGCCCAGGCCCGTCACCCGTCCCGAACGATTCCCGAGTTGGTCGCCGACGGACCCGGCCAGGTGTTCACCTGGGACATCACCAAACTCAAAGGGCCTCGGCCGGGCATCACCTACGACCTGTACGTGATGATCGACATCTACTCGCGATACGTGGTCGGCTGGCGGGTCGAGCACCGGGAAAGCGCCGAGTTGGCCGCCGACTTCATCGCCACCACGGTGGCGCGTAACGGCGGCAGGCCACACGTCGTGCACGCCGACCGGGGCACCTCGATGACGTCCGGCGATGTCGCCGCGCTGCTGGCGGAGCTGCAGATCACCCGGTCCCATTCCCGGCCCAAGGTGAGTAACGACAACCCCTACTCCGAGGCGGCGTTCAAGACGCTGAAGTACTGTCCGGCCTTCCCTGAGCGGTTCGGCGGCCTCGCCGACGCCCACGTGTTCTGTGAGGCGTTCTTCGCCTACTACAACCACGAGCATCGTCACTCCGGGATCGGGCTGCATACCCCGGCCTCGGTGCATTTCGGCACCGCCGCTGAGATCCGCGAGCAGCGTGCCGCCACTCTCCAGGCCGCCTACGCGGCCAATCCAGGCCGGTTCCGCAAGAAGCCGGCCCCGCCGACGATCCCGGCCAAGGCATGGATCAACGATCCCGACAAACGGGAGAAACAAGTACAGAACAACTAACGCAACCGTGTCTCACTCAGCTTGACAAGTTCCGCTTCGGCAACTCCTCCCGAAAGGCCCGGTACGCCACCAGCGGCGTCCAAGAAATCCCAATCATCCGAATTATTTCGCTGAGATCACCTCAGTGACCGAGCTACGGTCCAGTAGCCCAGTTTCTCCTTAGTAAGCCTTCGTCAGCAGGCTCTAAGTCATCGTCCTGCTCACACAAATCAGGCCCTAAGGACAACGCGTAAAGGCCGACGGCAGGTAGGCAAGGGCTTGCGGAATGGCCAGATCACCTACGCCACCCGACTCCGCGAAATCGGCCCGCCGTGCCAGCGCCCTCTACCTAAAGACGATCACGCACCATCGGTGAGCTGGGCGAACCTGTGGGGCTCAATTACTCGAATCACCTCCAGCGCAGAACCCTTCGTCCGATGAGCGGAAGGGCTCAGCGGCACCGAGTGACTGGTCCGATCGCCTGGGATCATGATTCGTGATCCTGTCTACGGTGTACGCCGTCGCCGGCGCCTGCTGTCTTTGCCCGCGCTGCTGCTACGAAGGAGCGTCTCCAAGGAGGCGGAACTGTTGGTGCTTCGACATCAGAACGCGGTCCTACGCCGTCAGGTCCCGCGGGTGCGTTACGAGCCGGCCGATCGCCTGTGGTTGGCGGCACTCTCGCACCTGATACCCCGCTCCCACTGGGAGAGGATCTTCCCGATAACCCCGGCCACGTGGCTGGCCTGGCACCGCAACCTCGTGGCGAAGAAGTGGGACTACAGCAAACCTCGCCGTCCCGGACGGCCACCAACGGCGGCTGCGGTCAAGGCACTCATCCTGCGCCTGGCGGCGGAGAATCCGAGGTGGGGCCACCGCCGCATCCATGGCGAACTGACCCGCCTCGGCCACAAGATCGCACTTTCTACCGTGTGGAACATCTTGAACCAGGCGGGGATCGACCCCGCTCCGCGCCGCAGCGGGCCGACGTGGAAGCAGTTCCTAACCGCTCAGGCCGAGCACATCGTCGCCGTTGACTTCTTGCATGTGGACACTGCCAGCCTCGAACGCCTCTACGCCCTGATCATGCTCGAACACGGCAGTCGCCGTGCCCACCTGCTCGGCGTCACCGCCAACCCTACCGGCCCGTGGACCGCCCAGGCCGCCCGGAACTTCCTCATGGACACCGATATAACGAAGCGGAGGTTCCTGATTCGAGACCGGGGCGGCCAGTTCACCGATGCCTTCGACGCGGTCTTCGTCGACGCTGGTCTGCGGGTCATCAAGAGTCCACCGCAGGCCCCGAAAGCGAACGCGCACTGCGAAAGGATCATCGGCACCCTACGCCGCGAACTCCTGGACAGTACGCTCATCCTCAACGAGCGCCATCTACGCCGAACCCTCACCCGCTACCTGGAGCACTACAACACGGCACGGCCCCACCGCGGCATCAGGCAGTTGGCCCCATCGCAAGCCGAAACCAGACCGCCAACCCCCATCGACCTGGCCAACCATCGAGTCCACGGCAGATCCATCCTCGGCGGCCTCATCAACGAGTACCGGATCGCCAGCTGATCAGGTGACCGGCTGACACCACCCGAGAACCGGCGGGTCAGATACCGCATCCTATTTATGAGCCCCACAGGATTCAGATGAGCCCGCAGGCCTACGACGATTACGTGGCAGGCGTTTCGGGGTGGATGCTTTCCATTACGTCGCTGCTCGACCTACGCCATCGTGAGGTGATCGCGGCCTGCCGCCGCAGAGGCGACAGTCTGGAGTTGGGCGAGCGGCTACGAGATCTGCTGGCCGCCCTACCGCCCCGGACCGAACGCAGTGGGCAGGGCGCGCTGCCCGCAACTCGGGTGGCGCACCGCCGCCTGGCCCAGGCAGTGCAAGAGGCGCTCAACAGCGGACACCTCAACGACAACGTCGAGGACCTTGCCCGGCTGGTCGGCGCCTCTCCCAAGCATCTGGGCAGGATCTTCCGGCGCATGACCGGCCATACGATCAGTGAATACCGCAACGATCTGAGAGTGCGAGGCGTCCTGGAGCGGCTGGCGGACGGCGGGACTCCGCTCGCCGAGTTGGCCGCCGCGTACGGCTTCGCTGACCACTCGCACCTGACTCGCACTGTCCGTAAGCACCTGGCCGAGACACCCAGCGCGCTGGGCGCACGGTTGGACACCGATCTTCAAGCGCCAGACCATCAAGATCCATCAGTCTGAGGGCACCCGGTCTGCCGGTGCCTGTCAAACCGAATGAGACATCAGGCTACTTTTGTGGTTTGTGGTGAGGTATTGGTCTGAAGGGTCGTGGGTGGCCTGTTGATCCATACCCTGGCGGGCAGCGACGGCGGGTAGGGGCGCATGCCACGGAACCGTTCGGGGTGCGCGAGGAAGGCTACAGACCAAGCAGGACAAGATCGAGACAGCTGGAGAGACAAATTGGAGAGCGCGATCCGGCATGGTTCAGGGGAACCCCTGCACAACAGAAGCGCAAGCCGGTGAAGTTCACAGAGGGCTAATCGGCCGGCTCAGTGCAGGACGGGAAGCAAAAGGCCTCGCCAGATGGGAAATCATCTTGGTTAACGGGAACGGAACAACCGCCTCGTCCCACGTGACCCGCACCCGGGAAGAAGCACTGGATGAGAACTACCGCTCCAGCCTTTCGGAAGTCGAGACAGTGCCCGTCCATGCGCTGCTCCCGGCGGATACACCACGGACCTTGGGGGAGGACCTGCAGCATGTACGACTGCTTGCTGGCCTGGAAACCAGGCTGCCACCGTTAATCGTGCACCGGCCCACCATGCGGGTCGTAGACGGAATGCACCGGCTGCGGGCAGCGGTGTTGCGCGGGGACAAGAACATATGCGTGCGGTTCTTCGATGGCGATGAGCTCGATGCCTTTACGATCGCTGTCAGGGAGAATGTCGCACACGGCCTGCCGCTGTCTGTTGCCGATCGCGCAGCGGCCGCCGACCGGATCGTCCGGTCACACCCGCACTGGTCCGACAGGATGGTCGCCAAGGTCGCAGGACTGTCCGCCCGAACGGTGAGTGACATCCGTCGTTCCGCATTCTCTGGGAGCGCTCAGCCAGCGGCACGGCTAGGGAACGACGGCCGCATCCGTCCGCTGGACAGTTCTGCGGGTCGCATCCGCGCGGCTGAGCTGATGGCAAAAGAGCCGCATGCCACGCTCCGGCGGATCGCGAAACAGGCAGGGATCTCGCCGGGCACCGTCCGAGACGTCCGCGATCGTCTCGAGCGTGGGGAAGGTCCGCTGCCGAGCTCAGCACGGTCCGCTGATGCGCGACCTGACGCGGCCCCTCAGAAGCAGCCTGTCGCTCCTCTCCCAGAGACCGCGTCCGAGTCACGCTCCGCTCAACCACCTAGACCGGGATGTGACCGGCGTCGTATATCGCCATTGCACACTCTGATCAAGGATCCGGCTCTGCGGTCAGGGGAGCGCGGCCGGCTCCTCCTGCGCGTGCTCAGCATGAATGTCGCACTCACGCCGGATCGGGAACAGCTAATCGAAGCGGTTCCCGAGCACTGCGTGGATCTGGTCTGCCAAGCGGCCGAGGAGAGCGCCGCCGCCTGGGCGGAGTTCGCCAGAAAGCTTGAGCGCAGAGCGGCGAGTCTCAAAGGGCGTGCGGACGGATGACGACGCCAGTGAGCCATTGTCTGTAACGATCAGGAACGGTGCGTAGTCGTCATCAACCCTCGACGCCCCTGGCCCTCTGGCGGCAGGAAAGCGTAAAGCCCCTGATAGAAGTGGTCTTGTCTAGAGATCAACTTCCGAACCAGAGGCTTCACGTGCCCACAAGTGTCACATACACCGCGACCTTGAGCATCCAGCGGGAGACCGTGCTGTTCCTAGCCGCTCTGCTGCACGAGGAACGCCGCCGCCGGGGTACCCGCCAGGGCCGCCGGGCGATCACCTGCTTCACCCAGGCCGTTCTCATCCTGCGCTGGTTCTGCGACAACACCCGCATCAAGCAACTCGCGATCGATCACGGCATCAGCCGCGCGACCGCCTACCGCTACCTCCACGAGGGCATCGACGTCCTCGCCGCCATGGCGCCCGACCTGCGCCACGTCCTGGACGACGCCAAGAAGACGGGCCTGACGCACGTCAATCTCGACGGCATCGTGATCGCCACCGACCGGGTCAGCACCCCCGGACCCAACGGCGCGGACCTGTGGTGGTCGGGCAAGCACAAGCACCACGGCGGGAACGTACAGGTCATCTCCGCGCCGGACGGCTGGCCGCTATGGGTGTCCGACGTCCGGCCCGGCCGAGAGCACGACATGACCTGCGCCCGCCGGCACGGGATCATCGCCACTTTGACCGCCGTCCGGTCCGCACTTCCGGCCCTGGCCGACCTGGGCTACAAAGGCGCCGCCGACGTCGTACGCGTCCCCATCAAGAAGAAGGGCTGGTCAGCCCAAGCTCGGCCATGACGAGCACACCTACAACAAGCTGCTCCGAGGCCTGCGCGGTATCGGCGAGCGGGCGAACGCCCTGCTCACCATCACGTTCAAGGCCCTACGCCGGGTAAGCCTCGACCCCTGGCGCATCGGGAAGATCGTCCAGACGGCGCTCGTCCTGCTCAACCAGGAGCACAACTGGACCATGTCAGCATCACACAACGTGATCTTCAGTTACTGACAACAACTCAGTGACGTGATCTCAGCGAATAGTTGGTAGGTGGTTGTGCTCGAAATGGGTGAGGACAAGCGCTGCGCGGGTGATGTCGCCGATTCTGCTGGGGCTGAGGGTGATGTGCTGGAGGGTCCGCCAGCGGCCTTTGAGCAGGGCGAATCCGCGTTCGCCGAGACAGCGCAGGGCGCGTAGGAGCCTGTTGTAGGTGCGGTTGTCCGGGCTGAGGATCTGGTTGCCTTCTGGCTGCTTGATCGGTGTGTGAATGCCGATTCCGGCGCCGTCGTAGCCGCTGTCGGCGAGGGTGGGCAGGCCCTGGGCGGCTGCGGCGTACAGTGCGCCCAGCGCCTGTGCGCGGGCGGCGGTGAGGTCGTGGACGGAGCCGGGTTCGACCTCGGCGATCCACAAGGGCAGTCCGTTTGGTGACGATAGTGCTTGGAGGTTGCCGGCGTGCCGGCGGGCCTTGCCGGAGTACCAGGCGTCGATGGGTTCGCCCTTGACGCTGACGGTCTGCTCGGCGCAGCGATCGATGGGGGTCAGGGTGCCGTCGAGGATCACGTACGCCAGTCCCTCGGCTTGGGCGCGGTCGAGGGCTTGGTGCAGATCAGGTGCTTGAGTTGCGAGAACTCCGATGCCTTCGTGGATGTAGCGGTAGGCGGTGGCCCGGGAGATGCGATGGTCACGGCCGAGCTTGGGAACGTCGTGCTCGCCGCGGAACCAGCGCACCACCATGACCGCTTGCCGGAACGGGCTCAAGGCCCGGCTACCTTGTGGGGTGCCACGCAGTCGGCGTTCTTCGTGCAGGAGCAGCGCGACGTACTGAACGAGTGCGCGGGAGACGTCGAGCGTGGCACGATGAGCAATCACGTGGGGCCTTCCGGAGGCTGGGATTTCTTGTGGTGAGAGCTCTTCTACCGGAGGCTCCACGTCTGCTTCCGGCCTTCGGCGACTCCTCCCGAAAGGCCCGGAACGCCACGGACGGCGTCCAAGAAATCCCAATCGCCCGAACTATTTCGCTGAGATCACCTCAGTGTGCAACCGCTGAGAATCAGCGGTTGCACACGACTCTTGATGTCCCGAATACGGTCACGACAACGAACGATTTGGTCAGGTTGCTCGTCTCGATCATGAAAGGAAGCAGACTGGCAAATCCGAGTTAACCAGCAGGGTCGTACAGGCGCGCAGGTCACATTAACGCGGTCAGCAGCCGATCTTGGGAGACGGCCTGCCTGGCGTTCATGACCAACACCGGCAGCAGAGGGTGCTGTTCGCCGCTGACTGTGATCGCATGTCCATCGCGCCATAGCTCTACCGGCCCAGCACGCGAAACTGCAACTGCGTTATCCTACGGGTCGATGATCTGTGGGGGCGCACCATGAATGTGGATATCGATGGCCAGGCGGCCGCCTGCCAGGATACTTGATCTACGTTCGTATCGGATCTGGATGAGATGTCCGAGCACAGATGATTCGCGCCCGATGCCATGGAAACCCGGCCATCGAGAGACTCGCGAGCGCCTGGCGTTCCCTCGCGTTCCTGGGGAATCCTCTCAAGAGGCTGAGCCGCGCCTTGCGGCCGCCCGGCACGTTCGGTGGTTCGGGATCCAGATAAGCGACATTCCGAACTCTTTCGCGATCTCTGACACTCGCCGCCCACCGCCGTGTATCCCCGCCTTCGCATGTCGGCCTCATGACATCACGGCTCTGCGCCTGCCGATATTTATGTCCGCCCAGGTCATGACCAGGTGGGGCTTTGCGTGGTGTGCGTGAGCTCTGGCCGTCAGGAGAGGGAAAGCACGTGTGGCATGATGATCGGCCGTGCTCCTTCGCCTGGCCTACCTCGCTGTTACCAACGCATTTACCGCGCTGCGGTTGCTGCCCATGGGCGATCGGGACAAGGACGCCGAGATTCTCGCTCTGCGCCACCAGATCACTGTCCTTGAACGGCAGCTCGGTGCCGGCACCCGGGTGAGATTCGCCGCCGAGGACCGGGCCTTTCTCGCCGCGCTCCTGACCTCGTTGCCGCGCGAGGTCCTGCACCGGCTGTGGCTTCTCATCCGGCCGGATACTGTTCTGTGCTGGCAGCGCGATCTGATGTGAGGTGCCACGGTGATTCCGGACAGTCGCCTTATGGGCGTAGCCTAAGCGGCTGCTTGGGATGAAAGGGACTCGTCGAGTACTTCCAGGGGTGG
>NZ_JBEYZF010000086.1:0-8550 GCF_040645915.1 Nonomuraea sp. NPDC046570
CGATGACCTTGGTGCGGTAGGCGCTGTCGGCCCAGGCCTTGGTGATGGCCGGGTTCTCCGCGGCGACCTGGGTCAGCAGGGGCAGGCCGGCGGCGATGATCTCCAACGCAAGCGGCAGCAACCCGCACAACCGGACGATGTCCAAGGCGGCCTGCGGCTCATCACGCACCCGCGTGTCGGTGCGGCGGATGTTCAACGCGGTCCGCAGCAGCTCCAGCGCTTCGGCCTCCTCCAGCACGGTGGGGCAAGGAGGCCAGACCACCGGAGGTGGAACTGCGGGACTGGGGCATGCCCGGCTGCCAGCCTCCAGCGACGCGTTCGTATGGTTACGGCTCTATCAGGTCGAGACGGACAGCCTGATCCCCACCGGCCGGCGGCAGCCGCTGTGGTGGACGCTGCGCCGTCCGATCCGGCCGCTGACCTATCACGGGCCAGGCGATCCGGCAATCACAGTCCGTTATTCCAGCTACACAGAGCTTTGGGGTCGGTCGCACGGACCCGAGTGGGGGGCCTCGAAGGCCGCGTTGCGGCATATCCGATCCCCGTCGAACCCGCGATGCGGGACCCGATAGCTCCCGCCCGGTCCGCACCCGCTGTGACCTGCGCCTTTCACGGCGACTCGAAGCCGTGTCAGAGCGATGTCAGGTCCGTGTTAGGTCGCGGGGCCACACTTCCCGGCATGGATACAGCAATGCGGCCCCCGGCCGCAACCCAAGGCGCCCAGCCGAAAGGCTTCGTCGCGAAGCTCCTCGCCGACCGTCACTCCGTCCCGTTCTCCATCGCACTGCACCTGGTGCCCGGCGCGGTCATCGTCGCCGTGTACGCGTTCATCGCCGCCCCCCTGGTCCGGGCGATGGACTTCCCGATCTTCCTGGCCTGGGCCATCGCCCTCGCGGTTGTGCTCTTCCCGCTCCAGCTATTCCTGCTGTGGCTGGGCAAGAAGCAGACCGGCCGCTTCACGATGAAGGGCGTCGTCCACTACCGCGACAAGCCGGTCTCGCGCGGCAAGGTTTTCTGGCTCGGGGCCGCGTGCCTCGTGTGGATGACCGTGGTCTCGCTCTCGCTGACCCCGCTGGACAACATCGTCTACGACTGGTTCTTCACCTGGGTCGACTACCAGGGCGCCGGCCCCGACGGCACCGCCTACCTCCAGGGCTACTCGCAGGAGCTCGTGCTCACCACGCTGCTCATCTGCGCACCGTTCACCGGCTTCACCCTGCCCCTGCTCGAGGAGTACTACTTCCGCGGCTTCCTGCTGCCCCGCCTCCCGCAGCTCGGCAAGTGGGCCCCGTTCTTCAACACCTTCTTCTTCTCGGTGTACCACTTCTGGGCCCCTTGGACGGTCCTGTCGAAGCTCGTCTTCCTCTACCCGGGCGTCTGGCTCGCCTGGAAGAAGCAGGACATCCGCATCTCAATCGCCATGCACCCCGGCTCGGCGCTGCTGATGACCGTGGTCGGCGTCATCGCCCTCGCCTCCGGCGCCTACTCGATGTAAGACGGCCGCTCCCTGCACGACCTCATCACCATGGTCGGCGACCTGCGCCGCCGCGAGATCGGCTGCCTTCCTCAACCCCTCACGCCAAGACGGTGCCTGTGCCGGGAACGGGGGCGTTGGTACGGGGGTGGTGGTGTCGGCGGTGGCCGGGATGGCCGGGGTCGGCAAGACCGCCCTGGCGCTGGTGGCCGCCCACCAGGCGGTGCGGGCGGGCTGGTTCCCGGGCGGGGTGATCTTCATCGACATGCGCGGCTACACCCCCGACCCGGCCGAACGGGTGGAGGCGGAAGCGGCGGCGGGGCAGCTCGCGCGGGCGATGGGCGTACGGGACACAGACCTTCCCTCCACTGGCGAGGAACGGCTGGGGCTGTACCGGACGCTGCTGGACGAGCAGGCGCGGCACTGCCCCTTTCTTCCGTACTTGGTCTGGCCCCCTACTTGGTCTGCCCCCGGATCAGGGCTACCTGCGCGCCGAGACGATCGTGGCCCACTTTCTTCGCGGCGTCATACGCTGGATCACAAGACCCCGTCAACCCCTGGAGAGGCGATGAGCGCGGGCGTGAGAGCAAAGGCAGCGGCCGGGCTGCTCATCGTCCTGACGGTCCCGGCCGGGCTGGGGGCGGGGCTCGGCGCGCTGTGGGTCGCCGCCGCGGCGAGTGGCAACCGGTACGTGGCGCTGGCCGTGGCCGCGCTGGCGCTGGCGGGCGTTGCCTGGTGGTTGTGCCGGTTGGCACTGCGGCGAGTGGCGGGCTTACAGGTACGGTGCTGGGTGCCGATCGCGGTCGCCGGGGTGGAGCTGGCGGCCGTGGCCATCCCCCTCGCGGGCCTGCTGTTCGGCGCACCGCCGTACCGGCCGATCGTGGCCGGGCCCGGCACGCGGTACTGGGACCTGCCGACCGGCTCGCGCATCGCCTACACCCGCACCCCGGCACAGGGCGAGCGCCGGGACACGCCGGTGATCCTCGTGCACGGCGGGCCCGGCGTGCCGGACGCCGAGCCATCGCCGCTCGCACCCGCGCTCGCCGCCGTGGGCTTCGACGTGTACGCCTACCACCAGGTGGGCGCGGGCCTGTCGACCCGCCTGTCCGACGTACGCGACTACACGATCGCCCGGCACGTCGCCGACCTGGACGCCGTCAGGGCCGCGATCGGCGCCGACCGTGTCGTGCTGGCCGGCGTCTCCTGGGGCGGCCAGCTCGTCGCCGCCTATCTGGCCGCGCACCCGGACCGGGTGGTCCGCGCGGTCGTGGCCTCGCCGGGAACCATCTGGTCTCTCGCCTTCCCGGACAAGCGGGACCTGACGGAGGGCGGGCTGCGCGACCAGGACCGGGCGCTGTGGGCCCACCCGCGCTTCCTGCTGGCGCACGCGCTCATCGAGGTCGCGGGGCCACGCCCCGCCTACGCGCTGCTGCCGGACGAGGCGATGGACGGCGAGTTCGAGTCCCTCGTCGGCGAGTTCGACACGCGGGCGGGATGCCCCGGCCGGCCACTGCAGGTGCCGCCGTCGGGGGGAGGGTTCTGGGCCCACGGCATGACCGGGCGCGACGCCCGCCGGGTCGCCGATCCCCGGCCCGCGCTGCGCCGGATCGCCGTGCCCGTGCTGGTGCTGCGCGGCTCGTGCGACTACCTGGCGCCCGAGGTCGCCCGCGAGTACGCCGACGTGCTACGGAACGCCGTCTTCCGCGTGATCGACGGCTCCGGCCACGACATCGCCCACGACCGGCCCGGCAGGTACCGGGAGCTGGTCACCGCGTTCCTGCGCGACCAGATCACGCCTAAGAAGTCCTAACAGAATGATCTGTGCTGTGCTTTGATCTCTCGCTTGAGTGGTGGCGAGAGGGGTGGCGATGGCGCGGCTGAAGCCGTGGGAGGTCAGTGACGCGTTGTGGCAGGTCATCGAGCCGTTGCTGCCCAAGCATCAACGCCGCTTGCGGCATCCGGGGCGCAGGCGGCTCGATGATCGGCTGGTGTTGCAGGGCATCTTGTTCGTGCTGCACACCGGGATCGCCTGGGAGCACCTGCCGCAAGAGCTGGGCTACGGCTCGGGCATGACCTGCTGGCGCCGCCTGGCCGAGTGGAACGCCGCCGGGGTCTGGCAACGCCTGCACGAGGTACTGCTGGATCGCCTACGCGCCGCCGACGCACTGGACCTCACGCGCCGTCGTGGACTCTTCCCACGTCAGAGCGTTAAAAGGGGGGCGCAGACCGGGCCGTCCCCGGTCGATCGAGGGCGAGCCGGCAGCAAACACCACCTGATCACCGACGCCACCGGCATCCCCCTCGCCGTCATCCTGACCGGCGGCAACCGCAACGACGTGACCCAGCTCATCCCCCTGCTGCAGGCCATCCCCCAGATGCGCGGCAAACGCGGCCGCCCCCGCCGACGACCCGACGTCGTGCTGGCCGATCGCGGCTACGACCACGACAAGTACCGCCGCCAGGTCCGCGACCTGGGCGTCCGGCCGCTGATCGCCCGCCGCGGCACCGAACACGGCTCCGGCCTGGGCAAACAACGCTGGGTCGTCGAACAGACCATCGCCCTGCTGCACGCATTCCGCAGCCTGCGCATCCGCTGGGAGATCCGCGCCGACATCCACGAAGCCTTCCTCAGCCTCGCCTGCGGGTCGCTCTGGCCTGTTCAGCGTCGAGCACAGCGGCCAGGCGCGCGCCGAACCGCACCTACACCGCCTCCAACTCATGCGGGGTCAAGCGGGCGTCCACGCCCAGCGCGCCGTCCCTCTGCAGCGCCGTGGTTAGACAGCACGCGGCCCTCCCGGTAGCGGGTCGGCCGGTCTACGTACGGGCTGCCCGTGGTCACGTCTTGGACCAGGCGCACCATGGCGTGCCGCCACCAGTCCCGTTCGGCGATCTGCGGGCTGTGCTCGCCGTCCTCGACCGCGAGCGCGCTGAGCTGGTCGACGCCGGCGGCAGGGGGGCTCCGCCGTGGCGGTCGCAGAGCGGCCGCGCATCTCCACGGCGTGCCGGGCGGCGGCGGCCAGGTTGTCGAGCTCGTCGGCGGTGAGGCCGCCGCCGGCGGGCGGGCGGGTGAAGGTCAGACGGGTCAGCAGCACCATGCGCTCGGGGCCGGCGCCGGCCGGGTAGACGACGACCCGCGGGCACGGAATCTTGGCGTACCGCCAGGCTCCGGAGAGCGCGAGGGCGATGGCGGCCCGGTCCTGGTGATTGAGGAGGTCGTCCAGGGCGCGGTCGTCCCGGGCGGGGTCGAGAGTTAGGGTCACCAGCACCCACACGGCGGTGGCCGGGTCCTGATCGCGGTCGAGGGCGCGGCGGACGTCGAGGCGGTGCGCGGCCCGGTCCACGAGCGGGTCATCGATCCAGTACGGCCGTCCGTCCTCGTCAACTGGCCGTTCTGAGCTGCTGGATACGCTTCGCCGACAGGCCGAGCAGAACCGCCGCGTCTGCGTCGGACACTCCGGCACGGCCCAAGACCCGAGCTGCGGTCTGCGACCGGGCCGGGTACTGAGCGCGGAGTCTGGCGGCTTCGAGGTAGAGGTTGAGGGCGTCGGTTGCCTCGGCGTCAAGTTGGTAGTCGTACTTCACGGTGATGGGCTCGGTCGTCGGCAGGTCGAGCACGAAATGCTTGATCGCCTCAACCTCCTCATGCAGGTCGGCCAGGTTGAATGCGCTGACGCAGCCGATCGGGTGGCCGACAGGCCCGGCCACCCACACGGGCTCGCCGGTGTCCACGGTGGCTTCTCGGGTGACGCGGAACGTCACCTCATGCGTGGTGGTGCTCATTGGAGCCACTCCTTCCCGAAGAGGTGTTCCAGTGCTTGTTCCAGTGCTGTGATTGCCCGGACGGTGACGGGCTGGACGGGCACGATGGCCCGTCCAGCCACGGCGTGGTCACGGTCGTAGAGGAGAAGCAGGCGCGCCGACCTCGTGGTCTCCCGCCAGTCGGGACGTAAGCCATGCTCGCGGGCCAGACTGTAGATCCGGTCACGGATCTCCTGGTAAGTCGTTACCACGGGTCGAACCTAACACGCGAGACATATCCAGCCCGTCGCGTTTCCCCAGAATCACATTGATGACGGGGGAGTGCCTGGCCGGGCAAAAGACGGGAGAGCGGAGAGCGTGGGCAGCCTGGGCGACAGCGGCCTGACGGCCGTCACGTGGGCGGTCATCGACTTCGAGGGGCTGACCCCCGCGGGGCGGTCGCCGGTCCCGATCGAGGTCGCCGTGGTGGCCGGACGCCTGACGGGCGACGCCGGGTGGGTGGAACGCGGCCGGTTCGTCTCGCTGATGCGGCCGCCCGTCGACGTGCCCGTCACCTCCTTCGATACGGCCCTGACCGGCATCACCGCGGCGATGCTCGCCGCGGCGCCGCCTGCGGACCGGGTGATGGCCGCGCTGGATGCCCGCTTCGACGCGCCGCCGTACCGGCTGGTGGCGCACTCGGCGCACACCGAGGCCACGCTGATCGGCGGCCAGCGCCGGCACTGCCCGACCGCGGCGGCGATCCCGCTGATCTGCACGGTGCGGCTGGCCCGCGCCATGCTGCCCGAGTTGGGCTCGCACAGCCTGGATCGCGTCGCCCGCCGTCCGGGGCTCGCGATCCCGGCCGACCGGCACCGGGCGCTGCCTGATGCCGAGCTGACCGTGCAGGTGTTCACTCTGCTGGTCGTAGAGGGCGTGCGGGCGGCCGCTGGCGCACCCTGATGGAGCTGCAGGCCGTCGGCGGCGTATATGTCAAGCCCGAGGCTAGCCGCCAGGCGGGCCAGGCGGTGCAGAGCGAGCTGTTCTGACACACCTGGCCGCCCGGCTCGACACGTTCGACATGCTGGCGCTGGCGTCCTTGGGGCAGGGCTCGGCGCCGGCCTGCGGGCGCGGGCTGCTGGCTGGTCATCGGCTGGTCAGCCACCACACGAGCAGGCCGACGGCGCCGGTGCCCGAGGCGTAGGCGAGGCCGCGGACGGCGGCGAACAGCGCTGTGCGGGCGAGCCGCCGCGGGGTGGAGGCGGCCGGAGTACGTCGGCGGGGGTGAGCGGTGTCGACGCGTTCGGCCCGCCTTGGTGACGATGCCCTGCTGGGCGTAGTGCAGATCACGGCGCAACGCGTGCAGGCTCTCCCCCTTGTTGAGCTGGTGGGTGATCTTCCTGCGATACGCCGGGTCCGACAAGTACTTCGCGGTGTGCACCGTACGCCGCAGCATCCCCCACTCCTTCAGCGCGGTGGCCAGGGTGTTCTGCCGAGAGGCCGCCGACCGCTTGCCGACGATCAACGACGCGGTCGCCTGCCCGAACTTCAGCGACCCGGCCATCCGCAGCAGGTCCGGCCACATCTCGGCGACCAGGGCCTCATTCCACCGCGCTCCGAGCAGTGGCCCTGCGTGCGGATAGAGCTTGCCGATCTCGGTCGGAGTGTCGTCCCGGACCAGGGTGACCCGGGTCAGGTCCCGCATCCGCGGCGTCAGCGCCTTGCCCACCAAATCGAAGAGGGCAAAGTTGATGAGCGTGGCACCGTGGGTATCGGTCGCGTGTTCGACGATCGGCAGATCGGTGGCGTTGCCGAGGAACTCGTCCAAGGCGAAGTGTCCCTCCCGCGCCGTCGGCACGATGATCTTCGTGCCATAGGTCGACCACTGATCGGAGACGTGGGTGTAGGTGGACAGCACCTGCCCGCCGTGGATGGTCATGGTCCGCCCGGTCACGCTCTTGCCGCGCACCGGGAAGCGCTGCCCATCGGAAGAAGACATGGTGCCGCCGCCGAACACCTTGGCCAGCGCCAGGCCGTAGTGGTGATCAACGACGCAGGTGTTGGCCTCGCGCAGCGTCTCCTCCCGCACATACCACTCCATCGTCCAGGCGAGGGTGTCGTAGGAGATGCCGCACGCCTCGCTCATCTTGACCAACCCCAAATTCGTGGCCTGGCTGATCAGCACCGCGAGGATGTTGCGCTTGAGCTCGGGCGAGGTGGCCAACTTCTTGCCGCCGGCGTGGGTGAAGCAGTCCAGGAACCCGGTGCGCGCGTCCAGTTCGATCAGCAGGGAGGCGATCGGCGCGAACGGCAGCATCCCGGCCAGCTCGTCTTTGAGCTCCTTGGCCTCGGCGGGGATGTCCCCGGCCGACAGCGGCGGGATCACCAGGTGATCGTCGTCGTCCAGGCGAACCGCGCCGGTGTCATCGGGCAGAGCGCCGACCAGGAGCGTCTCCAGCTCCGCCAGTGCGGCGTGCAGTTCCTCCTTGCCTTGCTCCAGCGCGTCGGTCGCCGGGGCCGGTTTGCGGACCAGCTGGCAGAACTCCGCTCGGCGCGGCTCCCACTGCTCGGGGGTGTACAGGTAGGTGGAGGGGTCGGCGTAGCGGCGCGAGCCCGGCACGAACACATCCCCGCTGCGCAACCCGTCGCGCAGGCCCAGCAGCACGCACAACTCCCAGTAGTGGCGAAAGGCGGTGTCATCGCCCGCCTTGAGGGCTTTTTCCAGGTAGTCGGTGTACCGGGTGGGCACGAATGACAGCGGCGCGCCCTCGGGGACCTTACGACCGCCCGTACGGTTCAACTCCTTCAACATCGCCACCGCCCGCATCAGCTCGGCCGTGCCCGGCCCGCCGCGGAAGTCGATCGCTGCCAGCACCAGCGGGGTGAACTGCCGCAGTTAGGAGTAGGACGAGCGGCAGCGTCGCGACCATCACGGCCATCCCCAGCCGATCGGCCGGGCCTCGGCCCCGTCCCGGATCCACGAACGCCATATCTGCGGGCGTCAATGTGAAGTGCGTGATCAACTCATCGCGGCCGATATCCGGGAACGACCGCAACTGCTCCAACTGCTCGCGGGAGAACATCTTCTCCGACACCGAACCACCCCACGCCCTAGACCGGACAAACCGGAACAGAACGTAACGGAAACGATCTCAGCCCCTCAACGCCGCCCCCTGCATCACCGCAGCTCAGAGCTATATGTGTTGGATTCTTCGACAGGACTACCGGGACCCCGGGAAACCCCAGAGTTCCCGCGAACCCAAGGGGCGACGTCGGGCTATTGGGTGGTCTGGGAGGTTATGCACCCTTGGGTTCGCGGGAACCCGAGACCCGCGTAC
>NZ_JBEYZF010000087.1:0-8286 GCF_040645915.1 Nonomuraea sp. NPDC046570
CGACGTTGGCGCGTCGGCCTTATCTCGAAACCACATCGGATGATCCGGGAAGGTACACCCCTTCCCGGCAGATCCACAGGTTTCGATCATTGCTCCTGGCTCCGCGGCTGGATGACTAGCCGTCTTAAGTTCTGGTGGGCGACCACTGAAGCGTCACTGACATCAGTTGCAGAAGCCGCTGACATTCCGATGGCAGACGACAAGAATGTCAGTAGCTCGCGCGGGGCTCCGGAGCAGGCCGCAAGCGCTCCGAGCAGGTCGACCCCGGGCTGCCCGCGGTGCTGCCGTGGTCAGTGCGGTGGACGCTGGGCGAAGCCGGAGGCGGCTTCTGCGGCGCTGCAACTGCCCTCGCCCGGCATCACCTGGATCCGCGAGGGCGACCACACTTCGACCCCGACAGACCGGACCCGGGCAAACAGGCACACGCCCGGCCGCTCGTACAGGGCGACGCCGATGACGCCGTTGATGTCCGCCACCTCCACGCGGATGCGGTCGTCGAGGTCCAGGCTCCTCACCGCGTCACGGGCGGACTGGAGGTCGGGTGCCTTGGGCAGGCGGCTCTTCAGCCACTGGTGCGCCCGGTCCGGGATCTCGGCGGGCGCGCGGAAGACAGGTGGCGGGCCGTCCGGGCAGCCGACCTCGTCGACCTCGGCGTCGGCGTAGGAGACCGAGATCTCAAAGCACGGGGCGGCCACCAGGGGCGGGACCGGCGTGGCCAGGTGAGCCTTGTCCCTGGGGATCCCCCGGACGCCGCTCCCGGCGGTGGCGGTGGCACGAATTCTCAGAACGACCCTCCCCATCTCTCCGGAGTCGAGGCTGTAGCGGGTGCCTGTCACCGAGTAGACGGTCACGTCCTTCTCGCGCGAGAGCCAGTGACCGATGTCCTCCGGATTCCAGCTCAGGCCGCGCCCGAGTTGCCGGGCGATCTCGTCGGCGCGGAACCTGGCCGCCTCTTCCGCAGGATCAGCCGAGCAAGACACCAGGACCGAGGCCAGGGACAGGGCGAGGAGCGAAGCGAGCAGCCGGCGCACCCATCCTCTCTACCCCATCACCCCGATCCGGGAGGGATAGCGTTGCCAGATGGTGATCGTCGGAGCCCTATCACGTGAAGGTTCTTCGCTTTCCGGCGGCGCCACGCAGGCCGCGCCACCCCGGCATCCCGAAAAGGCACGGCTGACGTTAAGTCCGCGCCGCCACTGACATCTTCGCCACGCTCAACAGAAACCCCCGGCGTCGCGCCCACGGGGAGGGGAAGGGGAGGAAGAGATACGATCACAGCGCGTAGTGTTTCGCCTCCGATCCGCTACGCCTGGAGGCGCGATGCTCCCCCGCGTGCGCACCGGCACGGCCGGTGCCTCGGCCCTGGCGCACTACCGCGCCGAGCTCGCCAGGACCCGCCCCCGCTCCACCGCGCGCATCCTGCGCCGTCTGGAGCTGGCCGGCACACGACTCCTCGACTTCACCATCGCTACAAAAACCTCAGCGACGAGGGAGAAGCTTCACCGATTCCGAGATCTCCTCAACCACCAGAGCGACGTGCTCTACACGGAAAACGCCCTGGTCCTGGGACTGAATGGCCTGAAGAGGTGCTCGGGAACCCAGAGGTTATTCCTTAGAGGGTGTGCGCGGCCAGATCGGTGGGGTGGACGGTGGACAGACCGCCCTTCTTCTTAGAGCCTGCTGACAAAGGGATTTGGTGTTGGGGTTTGAGTCAGAAGACCGTCGGAGGGTGGTCATTTTCGGGTCGTTAACCCGTGAATAGGAGCGGGCTCCCGGTAGCTGAGGTGTTGTCTAAGCAGCTCAGCGGCCAGGAGCCCGTGGTTGTCTGTCTACACGCCCACGTCCGTGAGCGCCAGCGATTGCGCCTCACCGGGGTGCCGATGTCGCGGCCGGAAACCGGCATATCCGTCGGATCTGAGCGATGCCGAATGGGCGGTGCTGGAAGGCGAGGCGCGGGCGGTGATGGCCGAGCTGGTCGCAGCCACGGGCAGGCCGATGGTGCATGACCTGCGAGTGGTGCTGGATGCGATCACCTATGTGACCCGGTACGGGATCGAGTGGCGGGCCCTGCCGGTCGATTTCCCGCCGTATGAGGCGGTGTATGCGTTCTTCCTGCGCTGGTCGCGGCGGGGCCTGCCCGAGCTGCTCGCCGGGCGGCTACGCGGCCGCCTGCGGGTCCTGGCCGGACGCGGCGAACTGCCCACGGCGGGCTGCGTCGACTCCCAGTCGGTCAAGGCAGCCGAGACCGTCGGAGCCGCGACCTGTGGCTATGACGCAGGCAAGAAGATCAAGGGGCAGAAGCGGCATGTTGTGGTCGACACGCTCGGGCACCTGCTGTGCGTGATCGTCACCGCCGCGTCCGTCCAAGACCGTGACGGCGCGCACCCGTTGCTGGCCCTGCTGCAGGAGAAGTTCTCCACCATCGCTCTGGTGTGGGCCGACGGCGGCTACGCCGGACGCCTGGTGACCTGGGCCGGCCAGGTCCTCGGCCTGGCCGTCACGATCGTCAAACGCAGCGACGACGTCCGCGGCTTCGTCGTGTTGCCCCGCAGGTGGGTGGTGGAAAGAACCTTCGCCTGGCTGGCCCGCTACCGGCGGCTGGTCCGCATCTACGAACGCAAGCCCGAACACCACCAAGCGCTGATCTGGTGGGCCACCGTACACCAGATGACCCGCCGCCTGACCCGCGAACTGGCAGGTCAACCGCCCCATGAACGCTGGGGAGACCCGCCACCTCTGCCGACCTTGTCCAGTCCCGACCGGCGCGGCAAGGTCCTGGAACTCCTGACCGCCCAGCCCTGGAGGGCATGGAAAGGGGCAGAGCTGGCCCGCCATCCTCGGGATCGAGAACATCAACAGCTTCCGAGTCCAACTGTCCCAATGGTCCCATCAGGGCTACATCAACAAGATCGGACCAGCCCTCTACGGACCCATGCCCACGAGCACTTAGAGGTCCTAACAGAAAGATCAGCGGACGAGCCGGCGCCAGCAGATGATGGCGGCGGCGAGGGTCATGAAGGCTTCGTGGATGTCGTCGCGGATTTCCCATCGGGTGCGCAGGCGGCGGAACCAGTGCAGGAGCGCGATCGTTTGTTCTACGACCCAGCGGTGGATGCCCAGGCCGGAGCCATGTTCGGTGCCGCGGCGGGCGATGATGGGTTTGATACCGGTGCGCCAGACCAGGCGGCGGTACTTGTCGTGGTCGTAGCCGCGGTCGGCGTACAGGCGGTCGGGCCGCTTGCGGGGCCGTCCGCGACGCCCGCGCACCGGCGGGATGGCCTTGATCAGCGGCAGGAGCTGGGTGACGTCGTTACGGTTGCCGCCGGTCAAGGACAGTGCGAGGGGGATGCCGCCTGCGTCGGTGATGACGTGGTGTTTCGAGCCCGGCTTGGCGCGGTCGACCGGGCTCGGTCCGGTTTTGGGCCGCCCTTGAGTGCCCGGACATGGGAGCTGTCGATCACCGCCTTGGACCAGTCGAGCTGGCCGGAGGCGTGCAACTCGGCGAGCAGGAGCTGGTGCAGCTTGTCCCACACTCCGGCCTGGTGCCAGTCCCGCAGCCGCCGCCAGCAGGTCATACCCGAGCCGAAGCCCAGCTCCTGGGGCAGGAACTCCCACGGGATCGCGGTATAGAGCACGAACAAGATGCCCTGCAAAGCGAGTCGATCGTCCAGCCGTTTACGGCCCGGATGACGCTGTCGCCGCTCCACCTTCGGTAACAGCGGCTCGATGCGCTCCCACAAGCTGTCCGGCACGATCCAGGGCAGCTGCTCACCCTTCTTCATGCAGAGATCAACGATCAAGAGGAGCTTTAGACACGCCTTAGATCATTTTGTTAGGACCTCTTAAGCCTTTGTCAGCAGGCTCTTACCGACCGGGGTGCGGACCGCCCCGACGATGTACGCCTCTGCCACAATGCCTCCTGCTCATGAAACCGAGCATTGTTCGGTTAGTAGGAGGTTACAACAGAACCTTTGTCCGTGTCGTGCCCGGGATCGCCGGCCGGGCCGGACGTGGCGGGGCCCCCACACCCGCCTCCGGCCGTCGCGAACGATCCTTGCGACCGATCGCGGCCCGTTCATCGCCGGTGGCGCCGGCACGGTTTCCCGTGTCCCTATGCGCGAAGATCTGGTCATTTAGCAACAAGTCTGCTCACGTGTCATCTGTTCGATGCCCATCGATAAAGGTCTGGTTCCCTGCCATTGACAGCCTTCCGGGGTCCCCTTCGAAAGGAAATCCCCATGTCCGTAGGCCCCTCCCGCCGACGGTTCCTCGCGGCCGGCGCAGGAGTACTGGCGGGCTCGCTGCTGCCGCCCTCGGTCCACCGGGCGATGGCGATGGCGGTACCTCCCGGCGGCCTGTCCGCGATCAAGCACGTCGTCTTCCTCATGCAGGAGAACCGCTCGTTCGACCACTACTTCGGCACGCTGCGCGGCGTGCGGGGGTACGGCGACCGCAACGCCATCCGGCTCCCGAACGGCAAGCCGATCTTCGAGCAGCCCTCGGCCGGCGGAAGCGTGCTGCCCTTCTCGGTCCGGGAGGCCGCGGGGCTCGTCGGCAAGGACCTCCAGTGGATCTCCGACCTGGCGCACGGCTGGAACGACGGCCAGGCGGCGGCGGCCAAGGGCTGGCACAACGGCTGGATCCCGGCCAAGTCCCCGGCCACGATGACGCACTACGAGCGGCAGGACATCCCGCTCCAGTACGAGCTGGCCGACACCTTCACCATCTGCGACCACTACTTCTGCTCGGTGCTGTCCTCCACCAGCCCGAACCGGAACTACCACGTCAGCGGGCACACCGGCTACGAGCCCGGGACCACCAAACGGGCCATCGACAACGCCGCCTACAACCAGGACACCCACGCGGGCTACACCTGGACGAACGCCGGGGAGATCCTGGAGGCGGCCGGGAGGTCGTGGCAGGTCTACCACGAGTGGGACAACTACGAGGACAACAACCTGGAGTTCTTCGCCCGGTTCCGGCAGATCGCGCGCAAGGCGCTGCTCGGCGACCACAAGAGCATGCACTCCTTCTACCGCGCGGTCCGCACGGCGTCGGAGCCGCAGCGTCAGCTGCTGCTCGCCCGGCTGGAGGAGGGCGTCGCGCAGCTCACCCCGCAGGAGCGCTCGCTGTTCGACCGGGCGCTGCGCCGGGTGCCGTCCAAGACGCTGGCGCAGGCCTTCCGCGCCGACGTCGAGGCCGGGAAGCTGCCCGAGGTGAGCTACGTCGTGCCGTCGGCGGCGGACTCCGAGCACCCCTCGGCCTCGTCTCCCGCCCAGAGCGCGCGAATCACCTACGACATCCTCGACGCGATCGCCTCCACCCCCGAGGTGTGGCAGTCGACCGCGCTGTTCATCACCTACGACGAGAACGATGGCTTCTTCGACCACGTGCCGCCCCCGCTGCCGCCCGCCGCACAGGCCGCCGAGTTCTACAACGGAAACCCGATCGGGCTGGGGGTCCGGGTTCCCATGACGATCGTCTCGCCGTGGACCATCGGAGGGTACGCCTGCTCCCAGATCTTCGACCATTCCTCGACCGTGCGGTTCCTGGAGACCTGGCTCGGGGTCCGTTTTCCCGACGTCTCCCCCTGGCGGCGTACGGTCTCCGGTGACCTGACCTCCGCCTTCGACTTCACCTCCGCCGGTCCCCGGCCGTCCCCCGCCCAGCCCGCACCGGTCCCTGCCTTCACGGGCCGCTGGCGGCCGTCGCCGCCGGCCGAGCAGCGGATGCCGGTCCAGGAGGAGGGCGCCCGCCCGGCCCGGCCGCTGCCGTACCAGCTGAACTCCTGGGCCCGGCTGCTCGGCAGCACTCTGGAGCTGACCCTGGCCAACACCGGCCGGGACAGCGCGCACATGGTGCTCTATCCCTACGCCGGCGAGTTCGAGTTCCCGCTCCACACGGACGTCCTGGGCGTCACCACCCGCGCCGTCGAGGTGAAGGACCGCTATGACCTGACCCTGACCGGCCCGAACGGCTTCCGCCGCGAGTTCGCCGGGTCCCTGTCCGGCAAGGCCGCCAAGGCCCAGGTACAGCAGACGATCGACATCGACCCGCGGAAGGTCCGGATCGAGATCACCAACCTCGGCGACCACCGCCTGACCCTGAAGGTGCGGGCCAACGCCTATGGCGACAAGGAACAGACCGTACCGCTGCGCGCCGGCCAGTACCGCCAGGTCGTCTGGCCGGTGGAGGCGTCGCACGGCTGGTACGACGTCCAGGTCACCTGCGACGACGACCCCTCCTACGTCCGCCGCCTGATGGGCCACGTCGAGAACGGCCGGTCGAGCGTCACGGGCTGACGCCGGCCACCGCGATGTGACGGGCGGCCTCCCGGCCCCCGTCACATCGCGGTGGCGCTCCCCGTCATGGCCGGTTGAGCACGATGTAGCCGTCGCGGTCGAATACGGCCTGTCGGTAAGGCTGGCCCCATCAGCCGCCATCTGTTGTGTTCTCGCAGTTCAGGGCCGCGATAGGAGCGTCTGATTTCCGTCGTCACGCCCGGCCGTACAGGTCGGCGATGGCCGCCCGCAGGTGTTGCTGCGCGGCCTGGCTGGTGGTGACGCCGATGAGCACATTGGTGGCCAGGCCTTCGGCGAGCGCTACCAGGCTGACCGCGTGCCGGTGCGGGTCGGTGCCGGGGGGCAGGCGGCCGGCGTTCTGGTCGGCGTGCAGCAGGTCGGTCAGATCCCGGTGGAAGACGTCATACAGTTGGCGCAGCCGGGCGGCGATCTGCTCATCGGCCAGCGCCAGGGCGTGGAAGGACTGCCGTACGCGCATGTGGGCCTGGCTGGCGGCGTCGTAGGGGATGAGCTCGTTCAGCACCGTGGTGAGCACCCGGCGCGGCTCGGCGGCCTGCAGGTCGGCGCCGGCCTTGGCCCGGATACGAGCGCTGGACAGCTCGTTGCCGCGCTCGAAGGCGGCTTCAAGGAGTTGCTGCTTGGCTGGGAAGTAGTGCTGCACGCGTCCGGGTGAGACGCCTGCCCGGGCGGCCGCCTCGGTCAGCGAGACCGCGGTCAGGCCGCGGTCGGCGACGATGGCGAGCACCGCGTCGGCGATCTCGTTGCGCCGCTGCACGTGCTGCGCACCTGGCCCCCTGCCCATGGACCCTCCCATTTTCTCAATGTGTTCACATCGGATTATATGCTGGGCCTAACTAATGCGATGTGATCGCATCGCTATACGAGAGGGGAGGGGTCAGTGCCAGTCGTGTTGGCGCTGCTGTGCGCCGCGCAGTTCATGGTGGTGCTGGACGTGTCGGTGGTGAACGTCGCGTTGCCGTCCATCCAGCACGCGCTCGCCTTCGACGCCCGGCATCTGGCGTGGGTCGGCAATGCCTACGCGCTGAGCTTCGGCGCTCTGCTGCTGCTCGGCGCCCGCCTGGCCGACTTGTACGGGCACCGGCGACCGCGGGCCTGGCGGTGTTCACCGCCGCGAGCCTGGCCGGCGGGCTGGCCGATGCGCCCGGCTGGTTGATCGCCGCCCGCGCGGGTCAGGGGGTGGGGGCGGCGGTCCTGGCCCCGGCCACGCTTCCCGCGTCATGCGCGCCTTCGGGATCGTCGGGCTACACCTGCGTAAGAAGGTGCGCACCACCGTGCCCGAACCGTCCGATGCCAAGGCGCCCGACCTGATCGGCCGGGACTTCACCGCGGACGCGCCGAACCAGCGCTACGTGGGCGACATCACCTACCTGCCCGTCGGCGACGGCGAGTTCCTCTACCTGGCGACCGTGCTGGACCTGCATTCACGCCGCCTGGCGGGCTGGTCGATTGCCGGCCACATGCGCACCGAGCTGGTCGCCGACGCGCTGCGGGCCGCGGCCGGCACGCGCGGCAGCCTGGACGGGACGATCTTCCACTCCGATCATGGAAGTCAATACACCTCGCGCGAGTTCGCCGACCTGTGCGCCGAACTCGGCGTCCGGCAGTCGATGGGTGCCGTCGGGTCCAGTGCCGACAATGCCGCCGCGGAGGCGTTCAACGCCTCCCTCAAGAGGGAGACGCTGCGGGGCGCCAGGCGCTGGCCGACCGCTCACGCGGCTCGGCTGGCGGTCTTCAGGTGGATCACCCGCTACAACACCAGAAGGAGGCATTCCACCCTCGGGCATCTCAGCCCGATCGACTACGAGCATCGAACCGATACAGTGCTCAAAGCAGCATGAACCCCGTGTCCACACTCCGGGGGGAACGCCCCGGGCTTCCCACTCGGGTTCCAGCGCGTTGCGGACCCGTGCCTGGTGACACCGGTCCATGATCACTGGTATGCCGAGGGGGCGGAGCTTGGCGG
>NZ_JBEYZF010000088.1:0-7836 GCF_040645915.1 Nonomuraea sp. NPDC046570
GCGGCTTGCTTGAGCCGTGTGCCGCGACGAGTGGCACGCACGGTTCTGAGGGGGCCCCGGTGCAGTAATGCACCGGGGCTACCCGGCGAGCGGAGAGCCCACACCTGCCGGCCGCGCGGCACCAGGGCGACGAGCGCGTCCGCCTCGGGTGAGGGGTCGGCCAGCACGGCGAGGACCGCCTGTTCCGGCGGCAACGTCACCCCTTCGCGCTCCCACATCGTCCGGTCGACGCCTGCCGCGTACCTGGCGGTGAGCAGCCGCGCCGCCGCGTCCGGATCAGTCGGGTCGGGGGCGTGATCGCCTCGGACGAATTGCGGCACACGTTAGGCGCTGCCGCCGACAAAATCCGCTCGCTGCCCTCAGCCAGAGCGTTCGTCGCTCATCACCCCTCAACTGCGATTAGATCGCTACTTCGCCCCCGGCCGTAGCGTTGGGAGTCCCTGGCCACGAAAGTCAGGAGGCTCATCAGCGCCCGGGCACCGGCCCCGCGCGGCCGCCCGACGCGCAACCCGAGCCCGCCGCCCTGCCCGGGGCGACGCTCGTCCTCATCATCCGGCCTGCGGAAACCGCGGGGTTCCACCTGTCATGGCAGCTCCCGAGCTACCACAGCGTCAGGTAGATCACCGGTCGGTACGCTCGCCACGCCTGCGTTCACGGTCCGCGACAGCACGCAACCCGCAACGCCCTGACGACCGCACGAGCCAGATGATTAGCTGCGCCGCGGGCCGCGGCCGGCTGCTGACGAAGAGAAGCAGGATCACGGCGGTCCGATCGTCCTCGCGGGCAGGAAGAGGTCTGAACGCGGATCAGCGCAGGTTCCCGCGGCCGGGATCTGGCTCGGCCGGCCGGGCTGTGCCCTCCAGGTAGGCGAGTACCGCCCGCACACGGCGATGGCCGGAGTCGTCCGGCGCCAGGCCGAGCTTGGCGAAGATGTTGCCGATGTGCTTGTGGACGGCGTTGTCGGAGATACGCATCCGCTCGGCCATGGTGGCGTTGTCGTGGCCCTGCGCCATGAGGGCGAGCGACTCTCGCTCCCGGGAGGTGAGGCTGTCCAGGGGGCCACCGGCGCGGCGGGCGAGGAGTTGGGCGATCACCTCGGGATCCATGGCGGTACCGCCGGCCGCGACGCGGCGCAGAGCGTCGACGAACTCGGCCACCCGGCCGATCCGGTCCTTCAGGAGGTAGCCGATGCCGCCCCGGCCGTCGGACAGAAGCTCGCCGGCGTACTCGCGCTCGACGTACTGCGACAGCACCAGGATCGGCAGCGCGCCGTGCTCACGGCGGGCCCGCAGCGCGGCGTGGATTCCCTCGTCGCGGAACGACGGCGGCAGCCGCACATCGACGATGGCGATGTCGGGGCGGTGTTCGGCGACGGCGTCGAGGAACGCCTCGCCGTCACCGACGACCGCCACGACCTGGCAGCCCTTCGCCGCCAGCAGCAGCTCCAGACCGCTGGCCAGCAGAACGTTGTCCTCGGCGATCACGACCCGCACGAGACCTCCTGAATGATCTGAACAATCACTATGCGCACGGCACCTGAACGGCGAGCGTGGTGGGGCCGCCCGGCGGACTGTCGATGCGGACGGCGCCGTCCAGGGCGGCGACCCGCCGGCGTATCCCGGCGACCCCGGTGCCGCGCCTCTCGTCGACGCCGCCCCCGCCGTCGTCGGTGACCTCGATGGACAGCACGCCGCCGGCGCGCTCGACCCGCAGGCCCACCCGCGTGGCGGCGGCATGCTTGGTCACGTTCGTCAGCGCCTCGGCGATCACGTAGTAGGCCACCGCCTCCACGCTCGCCGAGAGCGCGCCCAGATCGGCGAGCTCGATGTGAACCGGCACGTACGAGCGGGCGGCCAGCGCCGTCAGCGCCCCATCGAGCCCGCGGTCGGCGAGGATCGGCGGGTAGATCGTCTGCAGCACCGTGCGGAGTTCGACCATCGCCTCCTCCGCCGTCTCGTGCGCCTGCTCAAGCAGCGTCGCCACCGCGTCCGGATCGTCGGCGAGCGACTCCCGGGCCAGGCCCACCTGCATGGCGATGGTCACCAGGCGCGCCTGCGTCCCGTCGTGCAGATCGCGTTCGATCCGCTGAAGCTCCGTGCCATGGGCGTCGACCACGCCGACCCGGCTCCTGGTCAGTACGTCGACCCGCTCGGTGAGCCGCTCGCGGGCCGACGGCGCGAGTACCGCGAGGGACAGCCGCGCGTGCAGTCGCGCCAGCGCCGGGAGCACCCACCAGGCCGCCGCACCGAGGACGGCGATCTGAACGGAGCCCCCGACCAGCGCGGTCGTCCAATCGCCCACATGGACATCGAGAACGGAGAACAGGCTGGGACGTTCATTGACGGGAAAGGCCCACCACAAGGGCAGCACCACCGCGGCGACCAGGATGTTGCCCAGGCAGATCAGGGCGGCCAGCCCGAGCGGGAACCCGACCGCGACGTGCGTGAGCGCCCAGGCGAGATACCGCCGCCCGCCCGGCTGCCGCCCACCGTCCTGAACGCCGAGCAGCCTGCCGGCCCGCCGGCGGTGCCAGCTCGCCCAGCCTCGCGCCGCTGGCGGCGCGAGCAGCACCGGCAACGCGAGCGCCGTGAGTACGGCGGTGGCCAGCATGCCCAGCAGGTAGACCGAACCGGAAAATGCTCGGTTACGCATGCGCACCTCCCCACGACGCCGGTATGGAGATCACTATTCTTCACCGGATCCCGCCGGGCACTACAGCAGGCTGTACCAACGCGCGTACGGGCGGCTGTATCGTGCCGGATGACCAGCCGAAATAGCGTTCTCGACCATGAAGCTGACATTTGAGCCTACCTTCAGACGCCTGGTCCCAGTCCTCGCCCTGATCGCCCTGTCCGCCACCGTCGCGCCCCCGGCCAGCGCCGACGGCGGCCCGCCCCCACCACTCGACTGGAAACCCTGCGCCCAGAGCCCCGGCGACGCCTCCGGCAAGGAGCTTGACCAGGCAGGCGCACGGTGCGCGGAGCTCACCGTCCCACTCGACCACTCCAGGCCCGGCGGCCGCACCATCAAGCTCGCACTGTCCCGCCTCCCCGCCACGGACCGCACTCATCGCATCGGCACGATGGTCCTCAACAGCGGCGGCCCCGGCGAGCCCACGCTGGGCATGCCGCTGAAGACGCGTGCGGCCATGAAAGACGTCGGCGCCCGTTACGACCTCATTGGCCTGGACCCGCGCTTCGTCGGGCGCAGCACGCCGATCGACTGCGGCTGGCCCATCGGCCTGTGGCTCCGCTCGGCCGGCCCGACCCGCGCCCGGTTCGATCACCAGGTGGCGGTGCAGCGCGACCTGGCCGAGCGCTGCGCCCGGCGCCACGCCGACGTGCTCCCCTACGTCAACACGCGCGACACCGCCCGCGACATCGACCTCGTGCGCCGCGCCCTGGGCGAGCGCCGGATCTCCTTCCTCGGCTACTCCTACGGCAGCTACCTGGGTGCGGTCTACGCCCAGATGTTCCCCGGCCGCACCGACCGCCTGGTCCTGGACAGCGCGGGCGACCCGAACAAGTGGGGCCCCAGGGCGATGCAAGGCGCCGAAGATGAGGCCGAACGCGCGCTGCGCGGCTGGGCGGCCTGGACCGCCAAACGTCACGGCACCTACGGCCTCGGGGCCACCCCCGCCCGCGTGCTCGCCACCGTGAATGCTATCGTCGCCGTCGCGCAGGACCGCCCGCTGCGCGTCGGACCCTACGAGGTGGACGACCAGGCGGTCCCGTACATCCTCTCCGGCTCCGGCGATGACCGTCCCGCGGCCCGCGCGGAATTCGCCTCAACCGTCCGGATCCTGAACGAGGCCGCGCACGGCCGCCCTGCCGACCCCGGGCCCGAACTCGAGGGATTCCTCACGTTCGTCCTGACCAGCGCCGGCTCCCCGCTCGCCAGCCCGGCTGCGGCGATCACCTGCGGCGACCGCGCGGCGCCGCGCGACCCCGACGCCTACTGGAACGACGTCCAGCGCAGCCGTGCGCGCCATCCCCTCTTCGGCCCCCTCAAGAACAACATCTGGCCCTGCGCCTTCTGGCCGAACCAACCGCGCGAGCGCCTCACACGCATCGCCAACCCCACCCCCGCGCTGATCGTGTCCGCCACCGGCGACACCGCCACCACCTACAAGGGCAGCAAGGCCATGCACCGGGCACTGACCGGCTCCCGCCTGCTCACCCTGCGCGGCACCACCGCTCACGGGATCTACGGCGAGTACGGCAACGCCTGCGTGGACGCCAAGGTCAACGCCTACCTGGCCACCGGCACCCTCCCCACCGCCGACCAGATCTGCCACCCCGGGCCTGCCCCCCGAGATCGCGATACGCAGTAAGAGCTGAGGCCAACCGTGCCAAGCGGCGAGGCTCCTACGTCGACGGGAACATGGGACCCGGGAGTGGCAGGTGCGCCGAGTCTCATCCGACAACGGCGCGCTCCAGCATCGCGGCGTACTCCCCGAACAAGCCGCCACAGGCGGGCGGCAGCCGGGTGTGGGAGCAGCGCCCACCAGTAGAGCGCCAGGGAAGAGCGGGTGGGGGCGGGGTCGGGCGTCCACTTCAAGCGCCGGTACTGTAGTCGTCCTGGGCAGGCGCCAGCCGGGTGTAATCGGTGGTCTGACCAGGTCGGGCCACTGCTTAACGCTCACCCGGAGTGACAACGCCGGATTCGTACGCCAGGACCACCGCCTGGACCCGGTCGCGCAGCCCAAGCTTGGTCAGGATGCGCCCCACGTGGGTCTTGATCGTGGTCTCCGACAAGAACAACTCGGCCCCGATCTCGGCGTTGGACGCGCCCCTGGCCAGGCTGAGGAAGACTTCACGCTCGCGCTCAGTGAGCACCTTGAGCACGCTCTCCGGGTCGGTGTCGGCCTTCGCGACGAGCCGCCCGATGAGCCGCCGGGTCGTGGCGGGCGCGATGATCGAGTCGCCCCGGTGCACGTGCCGGATCGCAGCGATGATCTCCTCTCCTGGCGCGTCCTTCAGCATGAACCCGCTCGCACCGGCCCGCAGCGCGGCCAGGGCGTGCTCGTCGAGGTCGAACGTGGTCAACACCAGCACCTTCGGCGGGTCGTTCAGCCGCTGGATCTCCCGGGTGGCTGTGACACCGTCCATCCGGGGCATGCGGATGTCCATCACCACCACGTCGACGCGCCGCGACTCCAATGCCTTCAGGGCCGCCAGTCCGTCAGCAGCCTCGGCGACCACCTCCATGTCGGGCTGGGACCTGACGACCATGGTCAGGCCGTTGCGCAGCAGCTCCTGATCGTCGACGATCATGATCCTGATGATGGGAGGCTCCTCGGCTCATAGGGCACGGTGGCCGACAGTACAAAGCCGGCGCCGGAGCGTCTACCGGCCTCCAGGGTGCCTCCGACCATGCTGAGCCGTTCGCGCATCCCGGTCAGCCCGACGCCGGCCCCTTCGGCGGGCGGGCCGTCGCCATCGTTCGTGATGGTGATGTGCAGTCCGTCCGGGCGCCACGCCAGCGTCAGGTCGGCCGCGGCCGTCGCCCCCGCGTGCTTGATCACGTTGGTCAGTCCCTCTTGGATGACGCGATAGGCGGTCAGGTCGGCGGCGGGGCGCAGCGGCCGGGCGTCCCCGACCTCTTGTACGGCGACGCGTACGCCCGCATCGCGCACATGGTCGAGCAGGTCGGACAGGTCGCCGAGGCCCGGTTGCGGAGCGGTGCCGCCGTCGGCGCGCAGCACGCCCAGGAGCCCGCGCATGTCGCGCAGGGCCTCGCGCCCGACCCCGGCGATGGTGGCGAACACATCCGCCCTGGGCGCGTCCGGATCGGACAGCCTGCCACCCTCCGCCTGACTTACCATGACGGCGAGCGAGTGGGACACGACGTCGTGCATCTCGCGGCTGATGCGGTCGCGCTCGGCTCGCGCCGCCTCCTTCCGCTCCCGCGCACGATCGGCCTCGGCCCGCTCGGCCTTCGCTCGGAGCTCGGACAGGAACAACCCCCGCATCCGGCTGAGGCGGCCCAGCGACCACAGGCACGCCGCTACGGCGACCAGGCCGACCGACAGCCCGATCCGCCAGGCGACCAGCTCGTAGGAACCCGACGACCCGCCCCACGAGGCCGGATTCCACAGACGCGCCAGGAGTAGGCCCACACCCGCCAGGGCGACGGCCAGGCAGACCAGGCCAGGCAGCAGGTCGAGCCGGCCGGACGCCGTGTAGAGCAGCAGCCCGAAGACCAGCGTGCTCGGCAGCAGCACCGCCGGATAGTAGGCGCCGCCTGGATCGTGCAGCGGCGGCAACGCCACCAGCAGCAGCATCGCCGCTGCGGCCAGCCCGTACGCCGCCAGCGGGCGCAGCCGACGCGGAACGACGCAACCATGCAGCACCAGCAGGCCGAGACCCGCGAGCAGGCGGAGCGACAGGGGACTGTCCGAGGCCTGGAGCAGGCCCAACGAGACCAGGCCGAGCGGCAGGACGAGCAGGACGGCGAGCACGGCATCGGCGCTCACCTGATGCCGGTCGAGAAACGAGTCCACCGCGGCGCCGGAGGGTGACAGGGACTCTCGCACGCCCACCATTATGGTCGGCGTGCGTGAACGAGGTGCCGGCGGCGGGAGAGGTAGGCCAGCGCGGCCACCGCCAGAGCCGCACCCCACAGCGGCCACAACATCTCCGGAAGCCAGGCCCCCAGCTCGTCGGCCGCCCCCACAGGGCCGACCTGCTCGCCGGTGAGCTTCTTGCGGACGTACATCAGCCCGGCGGAGGTGATGGGGAGGCAGACGGCCAGAGCCGAGTAGGCCGGGAGCCGCGCCGGAATCGGACGCCCGCGCAGGAACGGTACCCAGCGCGGCCAGATCTCGCCCCACGGCCGGACCAAGCCGACGGTCAGGACCGCACCGATGAGACCGAGCGTGCTGAGACCGGCGCCGATCGGGGTGATCTCGGCGATATCGGCTAGGAACTGGTCGCTGATGCCGACGGGCACGCCCAGGAGCCAGCCGAAACGGGTGACCGCGTAGACGACGGGGACGGCGACCGCGACAGCGGTCGCATACCGCCCGATCCGTAGCGCGCCGGCGGCGCTGCCGGGCCGTCTGGACCCTCCGATCAGCGCGCGTGTCCCCAAGAGCATCAGGCTGACGCCGACCGCCATCAGGATGAGCAGGTTGACGCTCGGCCACGTCAGCATGGTCGCGATCATCGAGAATTCGGCCTGGCCGGCGAGCGCGGCGGCCAGCATCACCGGCAGGTAGCCGGCGGTCATCATGATGCGCACGTCGGGCAGGAGCACCGCCAGGCCGACGCCGACCGCGACGGCCACGACGGCGGGGGCCCGCTTGAGCGGGCCTCTGGCGGCGAGCACGGCGACGACGCTGGCCACCAGCGCCGACACCGCCAGCACGCCCCCGCCGGCCGCCGCCGGAAGTGGGTCGAGCAGGGTGTTGCCCGCGCCCGTACGGCCGGCGTCGAAGGGATATCCGGGCCCTCCGAGAGCCCAGAGCAGGCCGAGAGCCAGATAACTCACCGACCAGACGACGATGATCAGGACCGGCACGATCGTGGGGCGGCTTCCTGGAGGAGAGGTGTTCACCCGGCCCAATCTGCCGCCCCGGCGGAGCCCCGCACATCGTCACCAGGTCTCGGCCTCCTCCTTCGGAGGTCGTGACGGCGTCGTGCCAGCGGAGGACCTCTCAGCCGCGGTGAGCTCTGTGTGTGCCGAAAATTCGTCCTGTCCGGTGCCAAAAACTGGCAACGAGGGCCTGACCTGGTCTTCTAGTACGGCAGCCGCCATTTGCTGGATGACCAGGCCAGATTCGCAGCAGGTCGATGTGATCCTGTGATCGGAATCCGATCCAACGAGAACAGC
>NZ_JBEYZF010000089.1:0-7497 GCF_040645915.1 Nonomuraea sp. NPDC046570
AAGGGGTATTTTTTGGCGGCGGCGGCGAGTCCGACTGATTCGAGTGCTTCTTCGGCTGCGGCTTTGCGTTGTTTCTTGTCCATGTCGCGGCGGCGTAGGGGGAGGGCGACGTTGTCGGCGACCGACATCCAGGGGAACAGGGAACGGCTGTAGTCCTGGAAGACCACGGCCAGGTTGCCGGGCGTCTCCCGCACGATCTCGCCCTCGACCCGGATCACTCCGCCCGACGGCTGGATGAGTCCGGCGATCGAGCGCAGCAGGGTCGACTTTCCGCAGCCCGACGGCCCGACGATACACAGCAATTCGCCTTCGGCCACGCTCAGATTGAGCTGGTCGATGGCGTGGTGCGCGGTGCTGCCGGTGCCGTAGGTGTGGGTCAGGTTGGCGATCTCAAGCACGCTGATTCCTCAGGCCGCGAGCCCGCGAACAGCGGCGGGACTCTGTCGTATCCGCAAATGTGGTGATGATCAGGAGGCGCGAACCGAGACGACCGCGCTGGTCGCGACGGCGAGTTCGACGATGTCGGTGACGGTCAGCCCCGACTGGCGCAGCAGGTCGACGTACTCCGCGCGGGAGCGCTCCCGGCCGCTGCCGAACAGGCCCATCATCCGCATGTCGAGCTCCTTGCCCATGTGCGGGCTGTCGTCGTCGGGCAGCACCATGTCCAGGCAGATCACCTTGCCGCCGTCGCCCAGCGCCTCGCGCACGTTCGTCAGGATCTTGCGCGCCTCCGCGTCGTTCCAGTTGTGCACGATGTTGGAGAGCAGGTAGATGTCGGCGCCCGCGGGCACGCTCTCGAAGAAGTCGCCGGTGACCACCTCGCACCGGTCGGCCACGCCGCGCTCGGCCAGGCACGCGCGGGCGCTGCCGGCCAGATGCGCCAGCTCGTAGACGGTGCCGCGCAGGTGCGGGTTGGCGGTCAGCACCGCGGCGAGGATGTGCCCCTTGCCGCCGCCCACGTCCACCACAGTGGAGGCGGCGGAGAAGTCGTACGCGCCGGCCAGCGCCTCGGCGAAGGGCTGCGAGCGGCCGTCCATGTAGGAGTCGAACAGCGCGCCGACCTCCGGCGAGGCGGCGAGATAGTCGTAGAGCCCGCCGTACCGCGCCACGAAGGCGGGCCGTCCGGCTCGCACCGTCTCGGGCAGCGAGGCCAGGGAGTAGGCGAAGGCGGGGTCGGCGGCGAAGTAGACGCCGCTGTAGAGCGAGCGGGGGTGGTCCGGGTGGAGTACGGCTCCGCTCTCGGTCAGCGTGTAGGAGTCGCCGGTCCGCTCGACGAGGCCGAAGGAGGCGATCACCCGAAGGACCCTGGACAGGTAGTCGGGGTCCGCCTCGCAGCGCTGGGCCAGCTCGGCCAGGGGCAGCGGACCGTCACGCAGAGCCTCGACGGCGCCGAGCTTCACGAACGCGTTGAGGGCGCTGAAGCGCCACACCCCGCGGATGATGTCCCAGATCGGCGTGGTGGGGTCGGTCATCAGAAGTCCCTTTCTCAGATGACTTGCCGGGCCTGCCGGTGCCAGGCGAGGACACGGCGTTCGACGGCCAGGAAGACCGCGTTGAGGATGATCCCCAGCACGCCGAGCAGCAGGATGCCGGCCCACATGTCGGCCAACTCGAAGCGCCGCTGGCTCAGCAGCAGGTGCCTGCCGATGCCGTCGGTACTGCCCACCAACTCCGAGATGACCATCAGGATGAGGGCGAGCGAGAGGCTGAGCCGCAGGCCGGCGGAGATCTTCGGCGCGGCGGCCGGCAGGATGACCCGGGTCAGGCGCTGGACCCGGGTCAGCCCGAACACCACGGCGGAGTCGAGGAACTTGGCGTCCACTGATCGGGCGCCCTCGACGGAGTTGAGCAGCACCGGCCAGATCACCCCGAAGACGATCGTCACCAACTGCATCTGGGTCCCCATCTGGAACATGGCGATGAAGACCGTGATCAGCATGGGCGGCGGTACGGCCCGGCCGAACTGGAGCAGCGGGTCGATGTACTGGCTGAAGGTCCTGGAGCGGCCGAGGGCCACGCCCAGCAGGATGCCCGCCACCGCGGCGATGCTCCAGCCGGTCAGCAGCCGGCCCATGCTGGGCAGCAGGTCGGCGTAGGCCGCGTCGGTGAGGAAGAGCCGGTCGGCGGGGCCGGAGAACCACAGCGTGTGCAGCTTCGAGACGATCTCGGAGGGCGGGGGGAAGAAGACCGACCCCTCGATCTCCGCCGCCCGCATCCACGTGGTGGCCCGCTCCCACACCAGCACGACCACGGCGGCCACCAGCAGGCCGAGGAACCAGCGCAGGACTCTCATGTGAGCTGCTCCCGCCAGCCGAACAGCCATCGCTCGGTCCGCACCAGGACGGTGTTGATGATCAGGCCGATCAGCCCGGTCCAGAGCACGGCGCAGAGGATCAGCGCCACGTTGTCGGCGGAGGTGCCCGCTCTGACGGTGTAGACGCCGATGCCGTACTGGCCGCCGGCCAGCAGTTCGGCGCTGACCGCGAGGATCAGCGCGATGGAGGCGGACAGCCGGATCCCGGTCGCGATGAAGGGCGCCGCGCTGGGCAGGGAGACCCGCCCGAGTACGGCGAGCGAGCCGAAGCCGAAGCTGCGCAGCGTCTCCTTGGCGACCGGGTCGACGTCACGCATGCCGTACATGGTGTTCAGCAGGAGCGGCCAGGTGCAGGCGTAGACGATGATCGCGACCTTGACCCGCAGGTCGTCGGCGAGGACCAGCATGACCAGGGGGATCAGCGCCACCGAGGGGATGGGCCTGAGGAACTCCAGCACCGGCCGGACCGCCCACTCGGCGGGGGCGAGCACGCCCAGCACCATGCCGGCGGGCACCGCGGTCACGATGGCGAGGGCCAGGCCGACCGCCCAGGCCGTCATGGTGGCGGCGACGTCGGCGTGGAAGCCGGGGTCCAGCAGGACATCGGGGGCTTTGACGAGCACGTCCGAGACGGGCGGGAGGTTGACGAACCCGGTGCGGGTGGCGACCTCCGCGAGACCGAGGAACCCCGCGACGCCGACGGCGCCGCGGAGCAGTCGAGCAACGATCACTGAGCCGGTCCGGCCAGCATGGAGGAGACGTCCAGCGGCTTGCTCAGGAACTTCAGTTCGAGCATCAGGTCGGCGACGCGCTGCAGACGGGTGGAGCTGAGCGAGGTGGGGAAGGCGCCCAGCGAGATGACCGCCGCGGTCTCCTTGTCCATCTTGGTGTAGGTCGGGACCACCTTGGTGACCTCTTCGCGGTCGGCCGCGGCCTCGGCCTGCGCCTTGCCTATCGCACGCTGGAAGGCGGCGATGGTCCTGGGGTTCTCCGCGATGAACTTCTCGGTGGCGCTCCAGCCGGAGATCGGGAAGTCCTTGGTCGCCCCGGACATGGTGTCGATGAGGGTCTTGGCGCCGAACTGCTTCTGCGCGTAGGTGATGAAGGGCTCGGTCAGCCACCCGGCGTCGATGCGGCCCTCGTCCAGCGCCTTGGCCTGCTCGGGGAAGGGCAGCTCCACCCACTGGACGTCGCCCTTGCCCAGGCCGTGGGACTTGATCGAGGAGACCACGGACAGGTCGCCGATGTTGCCGATCGAGTTGACCGCGACCTTCTTGCCCCTGAGGTCGGCGCCCGACTTCAGCGTCGAGTCGGCCTTGACCATGACGTTGAAGCCGTTCGCGCCGGCCTGGTAGCCGTCGGCGATGTACTTGAACTTGCCGACGCCCTTCTCCTGGGCGGTGAAGACGGACATGTAGTTGCCGAGGATGATGTCCAGCCCGCCGCCCGCCTGCTTGGTGAGGGCGGCCGCGGTGCCCGTCATGAGCTCGGGCGTCACGGTGAGCCCCTCGGCCTTGAAGTAGCCCTTCTGGATGGCGATGTACAGCGGGGCGACGTCCGGAACGGGCAGCATGCCCACGCTGATGGCCGTCCGCTCGGGGCCGGTGCCGGGCTCCTTCGCCGCACTCCCGGGCTTGTCGTCACCGCCTCCGCCGCATGAGGTGAGAGTCAGCACGAGTGCCGCCGCCACGCCAACGATGGAGCCGCGACCGCGGGCGCCATACCTCATGGAAACTCCTTGAACTGATATGCGCGGAGAAGGCCCGCTCCATACCCGGTGGCGGTGGCGGGTCTTGATGTGGAGAGAGCCCAGGGTAACCAGAAAAAGACCAGATTTATCATGCATAGATCGGCGTTATCTTTTTGAAATGTCTGTGACTGGCGTTATTGCAGGTAGGTGGAGGAATATACCGCTATGTCGCTGTATGCACACTCGGCGTACATGGCGACAAAACGGTCATTGAGTATGTGAAGGCGAAAAAGGGGATTAGGCGGACTTGGGGTGTTTCGCGTGCTCGAAACTCGGGTCGTTCTGTCAGGCGCCGCAGACCGATTGTCGGGCATGACTGGTGGTTGAGGGATGAGTGATGGTGATTATGGTCCGTCGATAAAGGAAACATTCTTGGATGAATGGTCTATTGGCTGATTTGATGGGGCTGTGCTCAAATAACCCCTGCCCCATGGATGCGTCGGTGTCACACCCCAGGTTCGCCCTATGACGTGATCCCCCGCACCCGCCGACCAGGAGAGGTTGCGGAGGCCAGTGAGGACAGAATCTGCCCCGGGCGGCGGCCGGAGGGGCCGGGAGCCCTTCGGGGCCGCGGAGAAGGACGCCGCTGCCGCCGCGTCGCCTCCCGCGCATCGCGCGGGCCCGCCCAGGCGGCGGGCCGGCGCCTGGGCGTTGCGCAACTGGCGGGTCCGCGCGCGGCTCGTCGCGCTCATCCTGATTCCCACCATCGCCGCGATCGTCCTCGGCGGCCTGCGGGCCAGCAGCTCCTTCGCGGGCGCGGCCGAGTACCAGGCGACGAGAGCGCGGGCCGACCTGGCCGCCGACGTCGCCGAGCTGGCCCACGTTCTGGAACAGGAACGTGACATTTCTGTCCGCTTCGTCGCCCTGGGCAGGGGTAGCCAGGAGCTGGAGGCGCTGGAGCGGGGCCGCGCCGCCGTCGACGCCATGGCGGTCAGCGTGCTCCAAGGGGCCGCCGCGCTGGCGAAGGAGGAGCAGACCCAGCGTCTGCGCGGCGACCTGGCCAGGCTGCGCAACCGGCTCGTCGAGCTCCCCGTGATGCGCAAGGCGGTCACGGACACCAGACTGCAGGCGATGCCCACCCTCGACATGTACGTCAGGGCCATCGAGGACCTCCTGCAGGTCTACGACGCGGTCGGCCAGGGCGCCACCGACGAGCAACTCGTCGGCACGGTCGCCGCCTTCGGCGCCCTGGCACGGGCCAAGGACCAGGCCTCCAGGGAACGCGCCCTGCTGTCCATCGCGGTGGCGGCCCGCAGATTCGGCGAGGCCGACCTGGCCGCCTTCCTCGCCGCCCGCGCCCAGCGCGACAGCGAACTGGCCACCTTCAGGTCGGAGGCCTCACAGGCCGAACGCCAGGCCTACGACGACATCGTCAGCGGCCACTACCGCTCGGAGTACATCAGGGACCGGGCCATCGTCCTGACCAACACCGGCAAACTGCTCATCGGCGCCGACCTCGGCGGCGGGCGCGGTGCGGGCTGGTTCGAGGCGGCCACCGAGACCGTCGAGCGGATGCGGACGGTGGAGAAGCAGCTCGCCGACTCGGTGCGGACCCGCAGCCAGGAACTACGCGACGTCGAGCAGCAGAGCGCGCTGATCGTGGCCGGCATCGTGCTGGCCCTGCTCGTCGCGGTCCTGGCCATCACCGTCGTGATGGCCAGGTCGCTGGTCACCCCGCTTCGCCGGCTGCGCAGCGAAGCGCTGCACATCGCCGGCAAGCGCCTGCCGGAGACCGTGCGAACCCTTCGCGAGACCGGCGACGAGTCGGCCGCCCAGGTGGAACCGATCGGCGTGGACTCTGGGGACGAGGTGGGTGAGGTCGCGCGGGCGTTCGATGAGGTGCACCGTGAGGCTGTGCGTTTGGCGGGTGAGGAGTCCAAGCTCCGCGCGAATGTGAACGCGATGTTTGTGAACTTGTCGCGTCGTAGTCAGACGCTGGTGGAGCGTCAGATCACCTTGATCGATGGTCTGGAGCAGGGCGAGCAGGACGAGCAGCGGTTGGCGAACCTGTTCAAGCTGGATCACTTGGCTACTCGTATGCGGCGTAACAGTGAGAACCTGCTGGTTTTGGCTGGGCAGGATCCGCCGCGGCGCTGGAGTCAGCCGGTGCAGTTGGTGGATGTGGCCCGCGCCTCGTTGTCGGAGGTGGAGAACTACGAGCGGGTCTCGTTGCAGGTCCCGGGTGGTGTGGCGGTTGTCGGTCAGGCGGTGAACGACGTCATCCACCTGCTCGCGGAGCTGGTGGAGAACGCGCTGGCGTTCTCGCCCCGGGAGACGCGGGTGGTGGTGTCGGGTAACGGCATCGATGGTGGTGGGGTGATGATGTCGATCACCGACTCCGGTATCGGGATGACGCAGGAGGAGTTGGTCGCGGCCAACGAGCGGTTGATGGACGCTCCGACTGTCGATGTGTCGGTGTCGCGGCGTATGGGCCTGTTCGTGGTCGCCAGGCTGGCCCACCGCCACGACATCCGGGTGCAGCTCAGGCCGCATGGCTCAGGTGGTCTGACGGCCATGGTCCTGTTGCCCGAGTCACTGTTCGGCGGCCAGGCGCCCGTCTTCACTGGATCGTCAGGCATGCAGCCCGAGGCCGTACCCTCGTTCGGTGCCCAGGGCTGGCCCGGCGACACCGGCGGCATCGCGCCCGGCTGGCCCGGCGGCCCGTCAGGCAACCTGCCCAGCTGGCCCAGCGATCTCGGCGGCTCCACCGTGCCACCGATCCTCTCACCGGCGCCCACTCCCGGCTGGCCCTCCGACCCGGGCGGCACCTTCGACAGCGAGGACGTGTGGGCCCCCGCCCAGGGCCCCGGCGTGAGCCCGCAGCGAGGCAGGCTGACCGACACACCGTCCTGGCCGGTACATCCGCCCGCCGAGCAGAACTCGTGGCCCGTCGGCGACCGGGAGCAGTCGCTGCTGCGCAGGTACGACTACCCCGACAGCGGGTCGACGACGACAGGACCGATCCCGGTGGTGAAGCCGGCCACCTCCGGCGACGAGTACCTGCCGATCTTCGCCGCGGTCGAGTCCGCCTGGTTCGATCGCTCGGAGTCCGGGTCGTGGGGATCGGAGAAGGCGGACGCCGGGTGGACCGCCGCGGCGGCCGTACGAGAGCCGGTCAAGGGCGGATCCACCGCCGCGGGGCTGCCGAAGCGGGTGCCCAAGGCGAACCTGGTGCCCGGTTCGGCGGAGACCTCGGCGCCCAAGGGCGTGGCGCCGATGCCGGAGATCTCACCCGACCGGGTACGCAGCAGGTTCGCGAGCTTCCAGCAGGGATACCGGGCTGCCAGAGGGGACATCAACGACGGTCGCTACCCAAGTGGCCCGAGAAGCCTTGACAGCAGGGAGGAGGGCGAATGAACGATCTGAGCCATGCGGCTCGTGGTGTGGACTGGCTGATCACTGATTTCGTCAGTACCGTTCCGGGAGTCGCCCA
>NZ_JBEYZF010000090.1:0-5433 GCF_040645915.1 Nonomuraea sp. NPDC046570
ACATCAAGCCCGAGCCCGCTGGTTCCACCGCCGCGCTCGCCTGGCCACCGCATACACCCAGATCAGCTAACGAATGGCGGCTGCCGTACTAGGGACGCCGACCCGACTCCTGACGGATGAGAACTTTCTCTACGGTTTCAAGGCAGCCCGCCGAGGGCGGCCTGCCGCGCCGAGCGGTCGCTGGCCGCGCTGCGGCTCTCCGGCCGGTCGCGACCAGCGCCGCCCCGCGCTGCGTAATCGTCGAGCAACGGCTGACCGGTGCCTCCGGCGGAGATCACTCCGACCATATTCGATCTTTTGAGCTCTTCGCCGTAATATCACCGAGCCTGAAATTGCTGCATATGATGAACTATTGGCGAAGGCCAGATGGATCGCATCCATGGCTCACTCGTGAAGAAAGAGCATCCTGCCGCGCCGCTTCCGGTGCTCGGGCCTTGGCGGCCCTGCGCTCCGTGTCGGCTTGCCACCGAATAGGCGGGGTTGCTGTTGGTCTCCTGTAAGCAGAAAGTGAGCCCTTTTCATCCTGAGCAACGATCCTCCTCGACGAGTTGTAGGACGAGAATCGCCTGAGCGAGCGTGGTCGCTCGATGCGGGCAGCAGCGCAGCTGAGTGAGGACTTTCCAGGACTTCGAAGTTGCACCAGCGCGCTCACTGATGGCGCAGACGCGGGCGTGGGCGCGGTTGACGTCCCGCTGGCCGCGTGACAGTCCGGGGTGGCGGCGATGCCGTTTGAACGGCGTGCGGATCGTGCCGCCGGCCGCCTTTATAGCCCTTGTCAGCGAAAGTCTTCACATCGGTGCCGGTCAATGCGTCGATCAGGCCGACGGTCCAAGCGGCGCTCACGTCATGGACGGCGCGCAGGTGAGGCCCCACAACCAACCAACCTACGGAGTTGGCCAGCAATTGCACATTCATTCCGTGCTGCTTTGTGTTTGCCGCTGTCATACGGGCGTTGAGACGGTCGATAGGGGTGAGGGTGCCGTCCAAGATGGCATAGGCCAGCCGGGAAGCACACATCACGTCGGCGGCCAGTGCAGCCAGGAAATCGACGCTTTCACGGATCTGGCGCCAGGCTGTGGCGGTGCCGATGGCCAAGCCGGCGGCCAGGCGCGCGTAGGTGTCGCCGTTGCGCAGATGGGCTAGCCCCCCAGCAGCGCCTGCTGGGGGAGTCTCACCGCCGCCACCGCGAGCAACATTCGGTCCGCTGCGCGCGGATGAGTTCGGCCAGGCGGATCAGCGTGTAGTTGGACAGCGGAATCGAGGCACGGTAGGACAGCAACGCGGCTCCCAGTTGGGGCATCGGATCTTGGTCGACTGCTGCCTCATCGGGAACCTTGTCTCAGCCGCGACCGTTCTGCGCCAGCCCACCGCGACCAGGACCGTCAGATTGGAAAGCTCACTACTGGCCTGCGTAGAACTTCTTGACTCGCTCAGAGAACGCATTCAAGCCCCAGATGCTAAAAGGGACATCGAAAAGTGATTGCACCTCAGCTGTCAGAACCGGATGAGGTATGCCGTACGAACTCCAATCCTTCTTAGTGTCGTCAGTTAACAGTACGATATGTTCGAACTGCTGGGCACTGCTGTTGTGACGACAGACCAAGAGGCCATACAGGAAATCCACCCAGACATAGAAGTCGCCATCCCCTTTATCCTCAAACCCGGGTGGTGTCCTTGCAAGCTTTCTCTGCTTAGCATACGCAGCGAACCTAGATCTTGGAACAGAGTAGCAATGAGCCTTCTCTTTCAGAAGCTCAAGCATCTTCACCACTCTGTCAAGGATTTGGCCATGGTACAGATAGCCAAACTCCGCTTCGAACTCGCTCAAGAGCTCACCGAAGCGTCGCTCAAACTCTCCAAAGTTCGCATCAACACTACCGACTGCCTTCGAGAGAGCTGCGAACCTACTCTTAAGGTCATCACTTATGGTCGTGATCGTCTTTCGATTGTTCCAAAACTCCTGCACCGCCTGGCTGGGCAGAATTAGAGGTGCCGGATGAACCGCAAGAAAGTCTAAAAGGTCTTCGCTGCGTGGAGCATTTGCGAGCCTTAGAAAGATATTTGAGTCTATTCCGAATGCGACCTTAGTTAAGTCAATTGGGGCTCTTGCCTGAACAACCATTGCTCCTCTCAGGGCCCCGAGCGGATCCAAGGCGGTCGTACGGTCAAGGACACTCTCAAGAAGCATAAGATCCTGCTCATAGCTCACGACTTCAGCACCAGACATCGGCCGCTTCCTCTGCTAGAGCAAGTCCTTCGCGTTGCACGGATTTTGGAGTCCAGGTTTCGTAGGCCATGATGATCGCGGCCCGCTCTTCTGGGATGGCCTTGCTAATGAGGCTTTGCTGGACCCCATTCCAGTTGTTTACTCCGCGTGGGCGCTTAGCTATCTTCGCCAGAATCGTGTTACCCAACGTCGAGCCCCACATTCCGAGGTAATCGTCGCCAAAGTCTGGCCATGTGCTGGCAGATTGACGTGGTCGAATATAGTGGAGAGTTCCGACTGGGTCAGGTGTGACAGTCTTGAGTATCGTGGATCTCCTGATAAAGGCCAGTACATCACGGTTATAGCTTCTGCGTCCTAGTGCCTCTACAAATTCCTCTCGAGAATGATCCAGATCTTGAAGCAGCGTGAGCCCTGACTCAACAGAGCCGCTTCGCGTGATCTCTCGAGCAGCTTCAGCAAATTTCCGCTCTATGCTACTTGCCCCGAGATTGCCGACGACGATGCGTTTCACTATCAGGCGAAGCACGCGCTCCATTGACTGCGCGCCGCTCTCTCTTTCGCTGATGGCCAGGAGTAGAGGTCGAACCGCTGTGACTCTCAGCTCATTCAATGACTCGAATATGCCCAAGGCGTCAGCATTCGCCGGACCTCCAAGCGTTGGATCGATCATCTGAAGGTAAACTGGAAGCCAGTGCTGCAAGTCCTCCATCAGCTGTGCGGCGGGTATCTCCCCTGCTGATGAGAAATCTCCACGACGTGCTATATAGTTATAGAGATCCTTTGGTAGGACATACCCAGCGCGCAGATTGACGGTGTGACGAATGTATTGTACATAGTTCTGACCTCCCAACTGCTCGAATTTCTCGGCCGTGCTATGCCATGCATCGTACTGAGCATCACGCTGCCCGGGAGGTGTGTGGCGAAGAATGTAGTTTTTCAGCAGATCCGCAGTGGTAAGTTGCCGCCCCCGCGTATTTACCACCTCAAATACACTGTATGCGGCGGCCTCGTCCGGATGCTCGAATACAGCAACATACAGTTGTTCGTTGATGAACTCGGCCCAAGTGCCCAGTTTGCGGAATCCGTCTGAATTATGATCCTCCGATAGCTTGTCTCGGAGATAGATAAACGACCTGTTTAGGCGCTCCGACGAAGACCCTTCCGCGAGGTCCCGGGCAGGGATGTTGCCATCATCTATCAGGGACTGAAGAGTGTCGTTGGTCCTGGGGTCAGTTAGTACAATGCGCGGAACAATTTCATCCGTTTTATAATCCATCGACCTTAGCAATGTCGACTCAATCTTGTCCGCAAGCGCTCTCCGGCCTATTGCTACAGCTTCCTCACGCAGGGCTGCAGCAAGCAGCGTTAGTGTTACCAGGCGCTGCTGTCCGTCGACCACATGTTTACGCTTGCCATCTCCGGTGAGAACTATCAGCCCCAGAAAATAAGGCCCCTGACCAAGCGCGTTAGATAGATCGTTCCAAAACTCCTCGACTTGCAGCTTTTCCCATGCATAGTCGCGCTGATAAATGGGAACTTCAAAAACCGCACTTGATATCAAGGCGCCGATGGTTGTTGCCGACGCATTCAGTGGTGCGTTCACATCGCTCCGCTCTTCATGCTTGCCAGGGGTAGTCGCCTAGGCTCTCGCCATGGTGCCGCCGATCAGACACGCTCGCAACCCCCCGAGTCTGATATGCGATCAATCGGCCATTTGAGGGGGTTTTGAGCCACGCGTGGACGAGGAACTTGTAGCTGGTGGCTTTGAAGGACGGTGATGGCCATGCAGAGATGGCCGACCTTGCACGGGCTGCGGCTCAGCCTGCACAGGATCTTCCAGCTCTCCAGTTGAGCGTTCGCACGCCTTCGCCCGGACCGCAGAGCTTGGCGTGGCAGCGGCTGGCCGGCTTTGTGACTCGGGTTTGTCCTTACCCTCGTAGGGCGTGAGGACCGGGCCCCTCGCACCTCTGATACGCTTTGTCGGCCAGGGTGATTATCCCTGCCTTCTCAGCCCACGCAGGATGAAGCGCTACGGCTTCGGTGGAGACTCGGACCACCCCGGGTAGGTCGGCTACGACGAAATTGGCCATGGCCCGCCGGAGTAGCGACCAGATGCCCTCGACGGGATTCAGCTCTGGAGCGTAGGCAGGCAGTTGGACGATGCGCAGCCAGTCGACTTGCTCGGCGTCGAAGTCGGCGAGTTGCTCGGCCAGGTGCACGCTCAAATTGTCCCAGCACCAGATCAGCGGTGCGTTCAGGTGCTGGTGGGTGGCCACGATCAGGTCCCGGTAGTCGATCCAGGAGAACGTCTTGGGCTCGCCCTTGCGGCCTCGGTAGATGTGCGGTTTGTAAAACAGGTGCGGCCGCTCGCCGTCTCGGTAGGCCACGACGCCGGCCATGTTGACCTCGGCCCAAGCCCTTGCCGCGCACCGTTACCACCGGGCGGGCACCGACCGGCGCCCAGGTGCGTCCCTTCGGCGGCCTCAGCCCTTGGCCTGCCTCGTCTTCGAAGCAGAGATAGGCGCCCAGGTCCGCCGCGGTGCTTTTACCGCTGGCCACACCTCGTCTTTCCAGGTGGCGATGGCCTCTTCGTCGCGTTCGATCGCCGCCGGACCGGTACCTGTACCGACCAGCCGTGCCGGTGCAGCAGCTTGCCCACGCCCTCGACGGTGTAGCCGATGTGAAACAGCGGCCCGATCAACCTCTTGACCCGGCCCAGTGTCCCGCACTGATCCTCGGCGTATCCCCAGGCCCGCGTGCCCGCGGCCCGCGGCCCAGCTCGGCCTCCAGTCGCTGCCACTGCAGTGCCGCCAATTCTCTGTCGAGGGGCGGCCCCTGGAGCGCAGCGCCTGCGTCCCACCCTCGCGCCATGCCTTACGCCAGCGTGTCACCGACCGCTCGTGCACCCGTAATCGTGCAGCGACCATCTTGGTCGACTCCCCGGCCTCGAACCACTCGGCTGCCTACAACCGTACACGCTCGCGCTATTCCTGCTCAGCGGGCGTGTACCCGCCCCTTTGCCCATACCGCATACCACGGTCGTACCGCACCAGAAGCTATCTGTCATGACCCGAAGACTCTACGAATTCAACCTGTGTAGCAGTCTGGTGTTAGTACTCCAGCCGCACTTACCGATCTTTGAGTTGTCGTCGCTGGTAGTGGCTTCGTCGGGCGCGGGTCTGGTGGCGTTGTCGCCACCGGTGCCA
>NZ_JBEYZF010000091.1:0-2091 GCF_040645915.1 Nonomuraea sp. NPDC046570
TTGTGCGGCGGCGACCTACTCTCCCACACCCTCCCGAGTGCAGTACCATCGGCGCTGCAGAGCTTAACTTCCGGGTTCGGAATGTAACCGGGTGTTTCCCCTGCGCTATAACCGCCGCAACCCTACGAAACACGCAAGCGCTGCTTGCTGTCTCAGAATTGCGTAGTGGACGCGAGCAAAAATTCTTTCATGCACACCGTTTCGCGCTGTTCCGGACCCGGCGAAGAGAACGGAACGCTGCAGAAACCCAGCACACGAAAGTATGCTTTGTGGTCAAGTCCTCGGCCTATTAGTACCGGTCAGCTCCACACGTTACCGTGCTTCCACCTCCGGCCTATCAACCCGGTCGTCTACCGGGGGCCTTACCCACTCACGTGGTGGGAGACCTCATCTCAAGGCGAGCTTCCCGCTTAGATGCTTTCAGCGGTTATCCCTTCCGAACGTAGCCAACCAGCCGTGCTCCTGGCGGAACAACTGGCACACCAGAGGTTCGTCCGTCCCGGTCCTCTCGTACTAGGGACAGCTCCTTTCAAGTCTCCTGCGCGCGCAGCGGATAGGGACCGAACTGTCTCGCGACGTTCTAAACCCAGCTCGCGTACCGCTTTAATGGGCGAACAGCCCAACCCTTGGGACCTACTCCAGCCCCAGGATGCGACGAGCCGACATCGAGGTGCCAAACCATCCCGTCGATATGGACTCTTGGGGAAGATCAGCCTGTTATCCCCGGGGTACCTTTTAGCCGTTGAGCGACGGCGCTTCCACATGCCACCGCCGGATCACTAGTCCCAGCTTTCGCTCCTGCTCGACCCGTCAGTCTCACAGTCAAGCTCCCTTGTGCACTTACACTCAACACCTGATTACCAACCAGGCTGAGGGAACCTTTGGGCGCCTCCGTTACTCTTTAGGAGGCAACCGCCCCAGTTAAACTACCCACCAGACACTGTCCCCGATCCGGATCACGGACCAGGGTTAGACGTTCAAAACGACCAGAGTGGTATTTCACCAATGACTCCACCATCACTAGCGTGACAGCTTCACAGTCTCCCACCTATCCTACACAAGACGTTCCAAACGCCAATGTCAAGCTGTAGTGAAGGTCCCGGGGTCTTTCCGTCCTGCTGCGCGTAACGAGCATCTTTACTCGTAGTGCAATTTCGCCGGGTCTGCGGTTGAGACAGCGGGGAAGTCGTTACGCCATTCGTGCAGGTCGGAACTTACCCGACAAGGAATTTCGCTACCTTAGGATGGTTATAGTTACCACCGCCGTTTACCGGCGCTTAAGTTCTCACCTTCGCTGTGTTACCACAGCTAAGCGGTCCCCTTAACGTTCCGGCACCGGGCAGGCGTCAGTCCGTATACATCGTCTTACGACTTCGCACGGACCTGTGTTTTTAGTAAACAGTCGCTTCCCCCTGGCCACTGCGACCCCCACCAGCTCAGAAAGCTAGCTTCGTCACCAGCAGAGGTCCCCCTTCTCCCGAAGTTACGGGGGCAATTTGCCGAGTTCCTTAACCACAGTTCACCCGATCGCCTTGGTATTCTCTACCTGACCACCTGAGTCGGTTTAGGGTACGGGCCGCCATGAAACTCGCTAGAGGCTTTTCTCGGCAGCATAGGATCATCCACTTCGCCACAATCGGCTCGGCATCACATCTCAGGATATCTGCGAGGCGGATTTGCCTACCTCGCTCCCTACATGCTTACCCCAGGAACAACCATCGCCTGGGTTGGACTACCTTCCTGCGTCACCCCATCGCTTACCTACTACCCGATCGGATCGAGCGTTCACTCTGACCCCAAGCCCGAAGGCTTTAGGCGAGCTAAGGACTCTTAGCATCACGAGGTTCGATATGGGCGTCTCAAAGCGGGTACGGGAATATCAACCCGTTGTCCATCGACTACGCCTGTCGGCCTCGCCTTAGGTCCCGACTTACCCTGGGCGGATTAGCCTGGCCCAGGAACCCTTGGTCATCCGGCGCGAGGGTTTCTCACCCTCGATTCGCTACTCATGCCTGCATTCTCACTCGTGTGCACTCCACGGCTAGATCACTCTGCCGCTTCACCGCACACACGACGCTCCCCTACCCATCA
>NZ_JBEYZF010000091.1:2189-3654 GCF_040645915.1 Nonomuraea sp. NPDC046570
CAATGCCACGACTTCGGCGGTGTACTTGAGCCCCGCTACATTATCGGCGCGGAATCACTTGACCAGTGAGCTATTACGCACTCTTTCAAGGGTGGCTGCTTCTAAGCCAACCTCCTGGTTGTCTCTGCGACTCCACATCCTTTCCCACTTAGCACACGCTTAGGGGCCTTAGTCGGTGATCTGGGCTGTTTCCCTCTCGACTACGGAGCTTATCCCCCGCAGTCTCACTGCCACGCTCTCACTTACCGGCATTCGGAGTTTGGCTGACGTCAGTAACCTTGTCGGGCCCATCGGCCATCCAGTGCTCTACCTCCGGCAAGAAACACGTGACGCTGCACCTAAATGCATTTCGGGGAGAACCAGCTATCACGGAGTTTGATTGGCCTTTCACCCCTACACACAGGTCATCCCCCAGGTTTTCAACCCTGGTGGGTTCGGTCCTCCACGAGGTCTTACCCTCGCTTCAACCTGCCCATGCGTAGATCACTCCGCTTCGGGTCTACAGCATGCGACTCAAACGCCCTATTCAGACTCGCTTTCGCTACGGCTCCCCCACACGGGTTAACCTCGCCACACACCATAACTCGCAGGCTCATTCTTCAAAAGGCACGCAGTCACATCACAACCGTCCGAAGACGATTAAGCTCCTACGGCTTGTAGGCACACGGTTTCAGGTACTATTTCACGACCCCTCACCGGGGCGCTTTTCACCTTTCCCTCACGGTACTTGTTCACTATCGGTCATCAGGGAGTATTTAGGCTTACCAGGTGGTCCTGGCAGATTCACACAGGATTTCTCGGGCCCCGTGCTACTTGGGATCCCCTCAAACAGTCGACAAGATTTCGCCTACCCGGCTCTCACGGTCTACGGCAGCCCTTCCCAGAGCTTTCAACTACCCCATCGATTTATCACTGTTTGGAGACACGGCAGTATCTCCCAGAAGGTCCCACGACCCCACATGCGCAACGCCTGCCGGCTATCACACGCATACGGTTTAGCCTCATCCGCTTTCGCTCACCACTACTCACGGAATCACTGTTGTTTTCTCTTCCTACGGGTACTGAGATGTTTCACTTCCCCGCGTTACCACCAACCGCCCTATACATTCAGGCGGAGGCAACACCACATGACTGGTGCTAGGTTTCCCCATTCGGACATCCCCGGATCAACGTCTGGTTGGCGACTCCCCGAGGCTTAACGCAGCCTCCCACGTCCTTCATCGGCTCCTGATGCCAAGGCATCCACCGTGTGCCCTAAAAAACTTGGCCACAAAGATGCTCGCGTCCACTATGCAAATCTCAAACAACAAACAGCAACCAAACCCCACCCGCACCAGACCCAGCAGCACAAGCCGCCGACGGTATGACAGAGGATCCAGTCCTGCCCGAGGTCCAACAGACAGCGAGCCCACCCGAAGGCGGGCCCAGCCGGTCCGTTTCCTCAGGACCCAACAGTGTGTCCAAC
>NZ_JBEYZF010000092.1:0-5350 GCF_040645915.1 Nonomuraea sp. NPDC046570
AGGGACAGGTCTCAGACACTGACCTGGATCACGGTCCCGACATCGCCGGGCCTCCCTTCTCGTGACCACTCAAAACGTGCGACCTCATGTCGCAAACGAACGTGTCCCCAGCCTCCAGGTGGCGGAGTGTACGCGGGGCCGTCCTATGGGTCCGAAGCCTCCGGCCAGCCTAGAGATCCGAACTCCGTACAGGCTCTAGCCAGGGAACAACGTACAACGACCCGCTGCCAGATTCGCGCGATCACCTGCGGCCAAGACGATACGGAGTTCGTTCAGGGCGAAGGTGCCGGAACGGACGCGCAGTGTCGATCAACGCGGCGACCTCCAGGGGGACGGGCCGGTGACGGTTAGGTTCGGTCTCCTCGGCGCGTGCGACGATAGCCGGCCTTCGTCTCAGGTAAAGATCGTTCGTCCTCGGCTTCGCCTGCGGGCGCTCCATCTTGACCTGATCCTCTGGTCGGCTGGTGGGCGCTTGTTCGAGGAGGCGGAGGGAAGAGGGGATGTCAGCCTGCTGCGGCTTTCTGGGCGGGTGCGGCTTGGGCTTGGGTCTTGGCCAGCCGGTAGGAGTGGGTGCCGGTCTCGATGATGTTGCCGCCGAAGGTCAGGCGATCGACGATGGCGGCGCAGAGTCGAGGTTCGGTGAATGTCTTGGTCCATCCAGAAAACGCCTCGTCTGAGGCGATCGCATCGTCCTGCTGATCACGCTGCCCTAACCCCTCATCGCCCGCAGGCCCGGCCAACGCGCCGGGCCGCCCCCGACCCGAAAGACGGTGCCCGCCATGAGTATCCCGCCCGACGCCCCGCTCGTCCGCATCGTCCTCGACCTCGACGCCGACGACCAGGAGGCAATCTTCAAGATCCTCGACCGCTTCATGGAGGTCGCCGGCGACGAGGGCGACGACCCCGACGACGAAGAGAGCGAGAACACGCACCTGCTCACCGCCAAGCGCGCCCGCATCGCCGAGCAGATCCCCGGCGCCCCGCCCGCCTGGATCTAACTCCCTGGACACCGATCCCCGGCCACCCCGACCACAGACAAGGAGAACCCGCCCCCGTGGAAGAGAGCGTCGCCGACCTGATCGCCAAGGCTGGCCTCCCTGACAACACCCCGCTCAAGGAGGCCATGCCGAAACTAACCTGGTACGTCACCAGCCCGCTCAAGGACGCGCAGCCGCCGATCACGACTCTCGGCGACCTCTCCGCCTGGTCGGACGCCGCGCTGGTCAAGCTCCCCGGCTTCGCCGCCGGCCATCTGACCAAGCTCAAGACGGAGCTGTCGCCACCAGGGACCCCCGACCTCGTACGCACGCTCGAGAACGCGGGCCTGAACGACGTCCGCCTGGGAGACCCGGGCGGGCTATGACGATGTCCTGGTCACCAGCCGGACGTGGGCACACTGCGGCGACGAGGAACAAGGCCCGGCCGCAGCCCGGCGCGGACTGTACGAGTTGGCCGAGCACGCGATCGCCATGGTCGAGGATCACGGCTTCCAGCACTCCGGGCAGCCGGAGGTCGTCATCGCCCACACCAGCAAGCTCGCCGGGTTCGGCCGCCGGAGCGGCTACGAACTCACGCTGCTGCTCAAGCTGCGGCCGCCCGCCGGTGACACCATGGAGACCCCGTCGGCGACATCCGCATCGTCGAATCCGCCAGCGTCCCAGAAGGAACCGCGTTCCTGGTCGCCTTCGGCGGCGTCCGACCGCGCGCCGATGTGCCCGTGTTGGAGCTCGGCGACGGCTTGGTCTGGGACACCCGATACAACGGCCGCCTCGAACACGCCGACGTGCCCGCCGCTGTTCCCCCGCCTGGAACGCGGCGGCAACAAGATCCACCCGTACGCCGGCCAAGGACGTCTTGGACAAACGTGCCGGCCAGGCTGGCACCAGCGCGGTGCGCCCGCACGACGCGCGCCGCACCTTCGTCTCCAACATGGGGTGCCGGTAACGCCTGATTGCATCGATCAGAAGCAGCAACGCTTGTTCACGAGTTCGAGCAACGCCAGCGGCTCAACGGGGTCGGGACTGTCGATGAGATTCAGCAACAGTGCAGAGACCCTCGGCGCCGTTTCATGACCTCTTTGCCCTGAATGTGTGAGGGCGAAGCTTGCCTGAGGCGCTCGCCCTCGTTCAACTTCAGCACCTCGAATGAACGCGGTCCGCGTCAGGGGGAGATCTTCACCGTACGCGCGGCTGCTGACTTTTCGGGCTCTGACCTACTCCTGATGAAGTGGTGGCAGAGCGCGAGTCGTAGTGGCCTGTAATTCTGCGGTCGCGCGCGGACACGTAGGGATTGAAACCCCCGAAGCGTTCGGAAGGCCTGACGAGGATGACAAGTGGATGAAACAGACGACCGGACCCGGTTCGAGGCCGTGTACCGGCGAACGTACGAGCAGATCCTCGGTTACGCCACGCGGCGGTGCTCCTGCGCCGAGGACGCGGCCGACGTCGTGGCCGAGACCTACGTGATCGCCTGGCGGCGGATGGCTGAGCTCCCGCACGGCGATGCCGGCAGGCTCTGGCTGTACGGGGTGGCCCGGCGGGTCCTGGCCAACCACCGTCGCGGCGAGCGGCGCAGAGCTACCAGGCACGCCGAGCTCACGGCCGAGGCCGAGATTCTCTTCCCGCCGCCCTCTCCCCTGGGCGGCCCTGATGAGGTGGGCAGGGCCATGGACATGCTCTCCGACGACGATCGCGAGTTGCTGACCCTGGCCGTCTGGGAGGAGCTCGACCCCGGGCAGATCGCCGAAGTGCTGGGCTGCTCACGCAACGCCGCCCGCACCCGCCTGCACCGGGCCCGCAAGCGCTTCACCAAGGCCCTGCAACAGATCCGCCCATCGGCCCGTCTCGAAACGCGGCCGCTCCTCGAGAAGGAGTCACGATGAACACCGACCAGATCCTCAAGAACCGGGCAAAGGTATTGGACGAGGACCTGGCCGACTGGGCGTCCTCCGCTGGGGCGGACGCGCTGCTGGCGGAGATCGTCCTGTTGGAGCAGGCTCCGGCCCAGCGACGACGCATGCCCTCTCCTCGCCGCATCCTGCTCGGCGTGGCCGCGAGCGCCGTCCTGGCGGGAGCCCTGGTCGTCGGGCCGTCCCTGTTTAGGGCGTCCGAGCAGGTGTACGCCAGCCAGGCCGTGACGATCGACCGCGACGGCGACATGTACGCCTTCTACATCACCGACGGTGATCCCACCCCCGCCGAGCTGGAGAAAGCCTTCCACTCCGTCGGTCTGGACAAGGTCACAGTGAAGCTGATCCCCGTGTCGCCGCAGGAGCGAGGACCTGTCTTCGGGTTCGACAGGCCCGACCTCGAGCAGGGCGCGTCGGCGACCGTGTTCGATTGCGCCGAGCGTGTCGAAGGATGCCTGAAGGCCTTCCGCGTCGCCGCGGACATCAATGGGCCCGCGCAGTTCTTCCTGGGCCGTCCCGCGAAGCCCGGCGAAAAGTACGCCTTCCGCGCCGACGCGAGCTGGCCAGGTGAGGCGCTGGCGGGTGTCAAGATCCAGGGACGTTCCGTCGAACAGGCGGTGCGCCTCGTACGCAAGCATGACTTGAAGGTGGCCTATGAGCTCGACTGGCCGGCGGGGAATGGGGGCAGGGACGGCCGCAACGAGCAGAACGTGCCTGCTTCTCGCATCGATCCCAGATGGTCGGTCTCGTCGGCTGAAACCTACAACGACGGCGTGATCGTTCTACGCGTCGTGCCAGGCCCGGACGCGACCCGGCCGCCCGGCTTCTGACCAATGCAAGATCGATAGACAAAAGCGGACCCCGGCGTCCCAACGAGAGAGGGCCCTCGGAGGCGGTGTCCCTCCTCGCCGGTAGCCCCGATGCATTGCTCGCATCGGGGGCTACCCGGCGAGGAAACGCCGCGTCCAAGGCCCCGTCTTTGTTATCCCGCGTTGGCGTGCTCAGCCTTCGCGCGGGTCCGTGCGAGCCGGTAGGAATCGGTTCCGGTTTCGATGATCGCGCCGCCGAAGGTGAGCCGATCGACGATGGCCGCGCAGAGCCGGGGGTCGGTGAAGGTCTTGGTCCAACCGCCGAAGGACTCGTTGGAGGCGATGGCCAGGCTGTTCTTCTCCTCGCGCTCCGTCAGCACCTGGAACAGCAGCTCAGCGCCTCGCCGATCCAGCTCCATGTAGCCTAGTTCGTCGATGCAGAGCAGGTCGACGCGGCCATATCTGGCGATCGTCTTGGACAACTGCTTGTCATCGGAAGCCTCGACCAACTCGTTGACGAGCTTGGTCGCCAGGGTGTACTTCACCCGGAATCCCGCCATCGCGGCCTCAGTGCCCAACGCGATCAGCAGATGCGATTTGCCGGTTCCCGAATCGCCGATCAGGCAGAGCGGCTGGCCCTTCTTCACCCACTCACACGAGGCCAGGGTATGGATCACGGCCGGGTCGATGCTGGCGTTGGCATCGAAGTCGAACTCGCGCAGTGACTTGTCGCGGGGAAACGCCGCCGCCTTGATCCGCCGCTCGGAGCGGCGCCGCGCCCGGTCGTCGCATTCGGACATCAGCAGCTCAGCCAGGAACCCGCGGTAGGACATCTGCTCGCGGGCGGCGGCCTCGGCGAGTTCGGGGAACTTCGCCCGGATGGTCGGCAGCCGCAGCATCCGGCAAGCCGTGTCCACCGCGGTCTCTGCAGCCTGCTCGGTCAGTCCGCGATTGCGGTTGAACGTCATTGCGTCTCTCCCTTGCTGGAGGAGCCCTGACCGCTGGATCGGCGGCGCAGTAGCTGGTCATAGACGGCCACCGAAGGCAGCGGCCGAGTGTCGGGCGGAAGCTGAGCCAGCCGCCGCGCTGTCAGTGACGTCACCGTGGCGTGCTGGGCGAGTTCCGGCGGCGGCTGCGATGAGGCCGTCGGCTCCGCCTGGTCGGCTTCGGCTGCCTTACGAGCTTCCAGCGCCACCGCATCGGCGGTCAGCGCGCCGGCGCGAAGCGCTGCGGCCATGCCCGCGACGAGGTGTTCATGAGTCATGTGGCGGCTCAGCAACAGCACCGCGACCAAGGCCTTGGTGCCCTCGGAATCGCCGTGGGCCTTGCAGGCGGCAGCCCACCACTGGTCATGGACGGGGGTGAAGCGCCCAGCTGCCCGAGCCTGTTCCAAGGCTGTGGCGCCCGGCAACGCGCCGGGCTTGCGCACCAGCGCTTCCAAGTAGTGATCCAGCACCAGGCGAGCCTGGCCCTTGGCCTTCAGCCGCTCGTGACGGGCGACCTCCTCCCGCCCGTCATAGACGACCAGTTCAGAGGCTGTTCCAGCTCCCGGATTCGGGCTTTGAGCTGCTTGTTCTCGGTTTCCAGCACGTCGTCGGACGATAGCGGCCCGTTTTCCGGCTCCTTTGCCGGC
>NZ_JBEYZF010000093.1:0-5288 GCF_040645915.1 Nonomuraea sp. NPDC046570
CGTCGACGGCATCCAGCAGATGAAAGCCCTCATGCTGTCCGAACTCCGGCGTCTCCAGAAGATGCCCGCTCTCATCCGCGGCTTCTTCCGTGACGCCAACCTCGCCTACATCGCAGCGGCCGAAGAGTAGTCCAGAAATCCGCGATCACCTTAGATCAACCCGATCGTGCGGGGGTGGGCCGCCTACTACCGAGGGGTGGTGTCCACAGAGACGTTCCACGCGCTGGATCATCATCTGTGGCGCCTCGCCTACAAATGGGCGCTCTACCGCCACAACCACAGGTCAAAGCACCGGATCGTCAACCGGTACTACGGCCAGTTCCATCCGACCAGACGAGATAAGTGGGTGTTCGGCGACCGAGAAACCGGAGCCTACCTGACTCGCTTCGGCTGGACGAAGATCGTCCGACATGACCTGGTCAAAGGCCGGGCGTCCCCCGATGACCCTGCCCTGACCGGCTACTGGGACCTGCGCCGTCGCAGGAACACCAGCGAACCGCCGATCGGCGGCCCCCGTCTTCGCCTCCTCAAGAGGCAACGAGGCCGCTGCCCGGTCTGCGGAGGTCTTTTGCTGCACGCCGACAACCAGCCGCGCAGCCCACAAGAATGGGAACAGTGGGCGTCGGCGATCCGTAAGGCGATCACCTTGAACGCGATCACCATCACGGCCAACAGCCCGTCGGACGAGAAGGAACAGCGTCTTGTCCACGAACACTGCCGACGGCGACCCAACGCCCGAGGCAGTCAGGTAAGCCTGACAGCCTGCGAGCCTTCAGGGCTTGCTTGAGCCGTGATGCCCGGAAAGCGGGCACGTCCGGTTCTGAGGGGACCCTGGCGCAGTAATGCGCCGGGGTTACCCGACCGCGCGCTGCGACCGGTCAAGACCCAGGTGAAGATCTCCGGCTGCCATCAATCCGAGACCGGCGCCGCCGCATGGCTGGCGGTCCGCTCCTACCTCGACTCGGCCCGCAAGCACGGCCTGAATGCCCTGGACACGATCCGCCGAGCCTTCACCGGCCACCTCTGGATGCCCCGATCGCCCTAGCCGACTGACCAGCAAGCATCACAAAGCGTCACAGAGCTGATGAATGCTTACGATCGAGGCCGGTCTTGGCGATGAAGCCGCTGATCAGCTGGGGCCGGTACTGCATCTTCTTCAGTCGTGTCTTGACCAGCCGGGCGAGTTCGTTGAGGTCTTCTTGGCCAGGTTGGCCAGGGATCGTTTCAGATGGGCCCAGACCGCCTCGACCGGGTTGAGTTCGGGGGCGTAGGGGGGTAAGCGGATGACCGTCAGCCAGGCACGATGCTCGACCAGTTCCTGCATCCGTGCGCTGATGTGGGTGTTCAAGTTGTCCCACACGAGTACGATCGGGCCGCCCAGTTGCTGGTGGGCGGCATCGAGCAGGGCTGCGTAGTCGGCCTCGGAGAAGGACTTGCGCTCGCCCTTGCGGCCTCGCCGCAATCGGATCCGATAGATCAGCCGGGGCATGTGGCCGGGCTTGGTGGCGATCAACCCGGCGATCATCACCGTGCCCGACCCGCTGCCCGACACCGTGACCACCGGCGTCACCCCCCGCCGCCCCCAACTGCGGCCTTTCGGGGGTCTCAGGCCTTGACCGGCCTCGTCCTGGAAACAGAGCCAGGCGTCCAGGTCCGCCGCAGTTCTTTTCCCTCCGGCCAGACGTCGTTGCGCCAGGCGGCGATCGCCGTTTCGTCACGCTCGACCGCCCGCCTGGTGGGCACCTGCCAGCTCCACCCCAGCCGACGCAGCAGATAGTCCAGCCCACTCAGGGTGTAGCGAACCTTGAACAGCTCCCAGACCAGCTCAGCGATCCGGGCCAGGGTCCAGCGCTGATCCTCATTCCAGCCGTAGGCGGCCGGCCCTTCGTCCAACGCCGCCTGCAGCCTGTCCACCTGCGCCGGGGTCAGTTTGCACTTCTCGCCACCCGGCCCCTTGGACAGCAGCGCCTCCCGGCCGCCGGCGTCAATGGCGCGGCGCCAGCGGTTGGCCGACATCCGGCTGATGCGAAACTCGATCGCCACCTGCGCATCCGTGGCACCCTCGGCGAAACGGTCCGCCGCACGCATCCGCACTTGCTCCCGGCGGGCCCGCGCCTGGGCGGTCAACACGACGTGGACGATCCGGTGGCCGTCGTGGTCGCGCTCGACCTTGACCACGTGGAGGCCCTCCAGATCAAGCAGCAGTGTCGCCTCGGCGGAGGTCTCGATAGGGTTGTGCACGCCCGTGGTTCCTTGGGGGTTGACTGCGTAGAGAACAGTCATGATCCACAAGAGCCACGGGTTTCGCATGTCCGGGTCCGACGTCCCCATCAACCGTCACGTACGGTGACCTTCGAGCGCGAGTCGGCGGACTGTTTCCCGATCAAGATCGGAGACCCCCATTAGCGGGCCATTAAGTGGGGTGACGAGGGGTCAACCACGGTTACTCAGGGCCTGCCTTCCGCCCAGCTCAGCGCCCCAACGGGCCGTGATCGATGCAGTTCCCAAGCTGATGGCTTCAACTCACCGGGCGTGGCAGCTTCGGGTAGTGCAGGACCTCCACGAACATGATCCGCCGCTCAACGACGTCAAGGATCAGATCACCTCTCGGCGGAATCAGAGGCACGCATCTTCCTCCCTCAGGCAAGAGGGGAGACAGCCCCCGAAACACCAGGTCAGAACGTTGTGGATGTCAATAAGAGCCGTCCTCTTTTAATGAGGCAGCTTCAGCACAGGAGTTCGCCGTCCTCTGGGACGTCACCGTAGGAGGCGGAGATGTCGATGCCGTATCCCTCGACGCCGTCAACGCTGTGCCCTCCGACCGAGAGGAACGCTGTGGCCTCTCCGATCTTCCTGGTGTAACAGATGTCCTCCGAGGGCTCTTCGGTGACGACCGGCCGCCATCCATCGGCCCTGGCTGCCGTCTCGTAGAAGGAGGTGTACTCCTCCCAGGTGCCGGAGAACTCGTAGAAGTTCCCCGCGTAGGGGAACGGGTCGTCTGGGAAGCATCCGGTGTACCCGTCCTGGGCGACGGCTTTTTCCGGGTGGGCAGTGAGGATCTTCTGTGCTGCCAGCACCGGGATCAGGTCTTCCTCTTCGGAAGTGCACTCCGAACCGGTGAACGTCGTCAGGGTCATGTACGCAAGCCCACCCAGCAGGAGAGCCGTTACCGCCAAACCCGCGATGATCTTCATGTACCCGGAGCGGACTTTCATGGCCGGAGCGTACCGAAACTGATCAAGGTCAGAAAGGCGCTGAGACAGGAGTCTGTCGGTTGCAGCCGTGCCCGTGGCGTGCCCGATGGAGAGGAGAACAAGGGGGAATGGCGGAGAGTCACGGGGAGCGAGATCAGCACCGTGAGCTGCGCCTCCCTTGGTTGCCCAAGATCGGCATGCGTCTTTGCAAGCAGGATGTCAGGAGTTCGAATCTCCTAGGCTCCACCAGCGAAAACGCCTCACACCTGATCTTGGTGTGAGGCGTTCGTGCCATTAACGGGCCATTAGCCTGCCGGGACGAGCACTCCCGCCGCGCCGTCCTCGTCGTCCCCGCGTTCCTCGGCGACCCGCGCGTCCAGGGCATCGGCGATCTTCTGGTCGGCCCCGCGTGTGGCGTGCTGGTAGATCAGCGCCGCCCGGTCGCTGTCGTGCCCCATGCGCGCTTTGAGGTCGGCCAGGCTCGTTCCCGACTGCGCGGCGAGGGTGTTGCCGGTGTGGCGCAGGCCGTGGAAGTCGCACGTCCGGGCCAGCCTGCAGAAGCTGGACCTGCGTGACCGCGTGCACGTGGTGATCTACGCCTACGAGAACGGGCTCGTCGCTCGCCACGAATTCCACCCTGACGGGTGGTACCGGGTTCACCCCTTCGGGTGAGGCCGGACCGATTCCGCCCGGCCTAGCTTTGAGATTGTGCGTTTCCTACGTCTCATACTTCTCAGCGTCGTCATGCTCGTCGGCTGGACAGCCCCGGCCTATGCCGGTGACCAGGAGCTGATCGACGACTACCGCTCCGTCTACGGCACGCCGGGCGTCGCAGCTGCCGTGATCGACGGGTCGTCCGTCGAGACGATCGTCCGCGGCCGGGATGGGGACGACAACGCGGTGACGCCCCGGACGCCGTTCCGTATCGCGTCCTTGAGCAAGTCGATGACGGCGACGGCGATCATGCTGCTGACGGACCGATTCTCCGTGGACGACCCGGTCGTCGAGGTTCTCCCCGAGTTCAAGATGGCCGATCCGCGCTACACCAAGATCACCGCACGCTCATCGAGCTAGATCCTCGCGCCCGCACGAAACGAGGTCATCATGACTGCGTCCCCCACGCGCTCCAGTTCTGCCAGATCAACTATTGTCGATGTCACGTGGTTCTTCGCGATCGCCGTCCTGCTGTGTTTCGCGCTGTCCGTTCCGATGGTCTTCCGGCTCGTCCCGACGGACTTCTACAACCTGATCACTCCGATCCTGCAACTGACCCCGCTGCTCGCAGCGATCATCATGTGGCTTGCCCGACGACCCGGAACGTTCCGAGAGACGTTCGCCACCAGGTGGCGCGGCACACCCAAGTGGGCCAGCATCGGCATCGGCCTCATCGCCGCGATCGCCGCGATCCAAACCGCCATCGCACTGGCATTGGGGATCTGGCAGCTCAACCCGCTTGACCAGATCTTCGCGGCGACCATGTGGATCGTTCCGGTCTTCCTCATGCAGTCGGTCTTCGCCATCGGCGAAGAGTTCGGCTGGCGCGGCTGGCTGGCGACGCGCGCCGCGTCATGGGGATTCTGGCCGCTGGCCCTTGTCAGCGGTCTGGTCTGGATCGTCTGGCACCTGCCGGTCCTCGCCGTCATCGGTGATCGACCACCCTGGGACATCGTTATCTACTTCGCGGGCATGCTGCCATGGGCGCCGCTGTTGCTCGCACTTCGCTGGCAGTCGGGGAGTGTCTGGCCCGCGGTTTTGACGCACGGAGCGATCAACAGCGTCCGGGTGTACCTGCTGCAATCCGTCCCCAACGCAACGGATCACCTGCTCATCGAAGTTATCGGCTGGGTGCTCACGCTCGCCGCTGCCGTGTGGCTGATGCGCCCGAGCCGGGCGCAGCTCGTCCGCGGGTCTATTGAGGTGATCTCAGCGAAATAATTCGGATGATTGGGATTTCTTGGACGCCGCTGGTGGCGTACCGGGCCTTTCGGGAGGAGTTGCCGAAGGCCGGAAACAGACGTGGAGCCCCCGGTAGAAGAGCTCTCACCACAAGAAACCCGATCAGCCGGAAGGCTCCACGTGATTGCTCATCGTGCC
>NZ_JBEYZF010000094.1:0-5152 GCF_040645915.1 Nonomuraea sp. NPDC046570
CGGCTGTTCTCGTTGGATCGGATTCCGATCACAGGATCACATCGACCTGCTGCGAATCTGGCCTGGTCATCCAGCAAATGGCGGCTGCCGTACTAAGAAGGGTTGGGCGTGGGAGGGGCCAGACGCGGGTTCGATCCAGAGTTTCGTGCGGGTGCGGTGCGCATTGTCCGGGAGACGGGTAAGCCCATCGCTCAGGTCGCCCAGGACCTGGGGATCAACGCGTGCACGCTGGCTAACTGAGTGCAGATGGACCGGCTGGCCCGCGAGCAGCACACCGGTTCGAATGGCGAGTTGGCCGAGTCCGAGCGTGAGGAACTGGCACGGCTACGGGGCAGAAGGCCGAGTGGGCCAAGGAACGCGCCGAGCTGGAGATGGAGCGTGATGACGCCTCTATGTTTGTCAAGCCGCTGTTGCTGAGGCTTTCGCTGGTGAGAGCGCTTCCGTGATGATCGCCCTTGCATTGGAATGAGCTCCGTGTGCAACTGCTGAAAATGAGCAGCTGCACACGGCGGGAGAAGATCCCGCCCATTCGCTATGGCAGCTGTGATCGTGATCACGTGAGTGTCGGTGCAGGCCAGAAGGGCGCGCATCTGAGATGGTGCCGACCGCCGCGATCATGATGAGTCATGACACGCGATCAAGTCGTGACAGCCGCTGCGGTCCTCATCGATGCCCGGCACGGCGACCGACTTGGGTTGCACGGCAGGACTGCAACCAGCCCGTGACCTGCAAGATCAGGTTGGAATGAGCACACGCCTTGTTGCGCGATGTTTAATAAATCTTCCCCGCCAAAGATGATTGACAATCTTATTAGCACTTCTTACGCTCAGAAATGTTGATCAACATCACTCCGTGGAGAGGCGTGCATGAAAAAAGGATCGACATCTAAAAGCTCTCGTCGTTTACTCATCCCTCTATTCCTGGCAATATCGATGATGCTCGGTACAGCAGTGCCAGCACTTGCCGGCCCTCAAGTAAGCGGCCATGTCTACCGATCAGATACGGCCTGCACGTGGGCACGTTCAGGGCTTTACACCTATTACATCAAAAGCGAGTCGGAAGTCGCCGCTGACTGGCGGCTGGAAATTTCTCCCTACCCGGTAGACTGCCTCGAGGAGCGAACGGTAGGAGCAAATTACCTAGCGGTTAAGTCCACCGCGATGGTGTGGAACGGAAGCTCCTGGGACTTCTGCGCCGGAACAGACTGGGCCTACAATCCATATGTCCTTCACGCCTACACGATCGTCACGGATTACGGCAATGCCTGCGGCCGGAATAAGTACTACCAGAACGTCTCTGATTCGTACGTATATAACGACGGCTGGAAGGGGGGCTACTTATGGAGTGGATACATCTACTACGCATCAGGCCCTTCTCTGGCAAAACCTACGCCTCCTCCGGCTCCCGCTTGGGTTAAGGAAGATGGCGCCACCGATGTTAGCAAGTTGCCTGAATCGTTTCGCGTAGTGGGCCAAGACGGCGAGCCAGTGAGAGACGCTAAAGGCAATATCGTCTACATCAAAACTAGCGATCTGGCTGCACCTCCTCCTCTGAGGCCTGATCAAATCAAACCGCATCAAGAAGAAAAGAACGTGATTAAGATCGGCCCCAACAGACTGGAGAAGCACTTGACGCCAAGCGATGTGCACTTCTTCGCCTAGTCACACAAAAATCTCCATGTTATAATATGGCCCCGGATCTGCCGTCAGCGCATTCGGGGCCATTTTTCTCTACGTAGGAGAGCTGATCCATGTGTGAATGGCCAGCCTTCCGCTACAGAATTTGAAAGGTCGAGATGACGCGGCGTGGTTGCGTGCCTTTCTGCTGGTCGGTGACTATAGAGCTTCAAAGGCTGAGGTTAGGGCGGTTGGAAGTCCAATCCGGTCTTCGCGGTGAATGCCGTGATCAGGCTGGGACGGTACTGCATCCGTTTGAGCCGGTTCTTCACGATCCGCAGGAGCTCGTCTACCGCGTGCACCGCGAGGTTGGTCAGGCTCCTCTTCATGTTGCGCCCAGACCGCTTCGACCGGGTTGAGCTCCGGCGCGTAGGCAGGCAGCTGAAAGACCGTCAACCAGGGCCGGTTGGCGATCAGCGTCTTCATCTCCGCCGACACGTGGGTGTTCAGGTTGTCCCACACCACCACCAGAGGGCCGCCGAGCTGCTGGTGAGCGGCATCGAACAACGCGGCGTAGTCGGCACAGGAGAAGCCCTTCCTCTCCCCCTTGCGACCGCGGTGAACACAGGTGCGGTAGATCAACCGCGGAGCATGGCCGGGCTTGGTCGCGGTATCCGGATGGTGGTCTGACCCCGGCCGCCAGGGCGATGCGCGAGCAGGTGCGCATGCAGGCTGGGGAGTTACACGACACCGTGCCCCGGCGGGTGTACGGCATTTTCGCGCTCACCGACGAGTCGTACTCGCTGTTGGCAGGGCGTGATCCGGCAAGCCTGACCGGTCGGCGTGTGCACCTGATCCAGCTGTTGAGTCACGGCTATTGGGTGGTCGGCGGGACTGTCGGCGCGCTCGCCTCGACGGCCATGCCTCAGGGCATCAACGGGATCGATTTCGCGTTGACCGCGCTGTTCGTGGTGCTCGCCTTCGAGCATGCGCGGAAGCGTACGAACCTGAACGCCGTCGTCAACGGCACTGTGGCTAGCGCGCTGGCATTTGTGGTGGGACGCCAACAGTTCCTGTCCGTGGCGATGGGGACGTTCTTGTTGCTCACAATAGTGACGTACTTAGCCTGGATCCACCGGGTGGAATTCGGTGTGACGGCCGTGAAATGAGATGAGGTGCCCTCCGAACTGGGAGGATGGGAGTTCTCTACGCTTCCAACCGTCACAGTCAAAGGGCACCTCTGAAGTGCGATTCTCCCACGCCGCAGACAAGACTCACGCGATCTTCGACGATGAGCATGTGATCTCCTTTGGAGGTCTGGCTCCGGCGCTGCGGCTGGCGGAGCGTGCGGGCCTGGACCGGCTGGTCGGCGAGCACGTGGCGCTGGGCGCCGCCGAAGGGGTCAACGCGCCCGCGAAGGTGACCTCGATCGTGGCCGGGAGTCGCCCGGCAGATGCCGACCGGGCTGGCCGCTCACACGCCGCTCTTGCCGGGCAAGGAGGTGCTCGCGTTCTTGGACATCGACTCGATGCAGCGCCGGACCTACGGCTATGCCAAGCAGGGCTCCGGCTTCGGCCACACCAAGATCCAGGGAAAGAGTGTGCTGGTGCGCGGGCTGAATGTGCTGGCCGTCACCCTGTCGACACCGCTGGCCGCGCCGGTGGTGGCCGCCACCAGGCTGCGCGGAATCAGGGCCAGATACAGCAGACGAACCGACACAGACCGCGATCTTGCCCGCACGGCGGCTGGAGGTCAAAACCGCAGATCAAGCACCACGCGATAGATTCTGAAGCGGTACAGGTACTACATCGGTAGATCTTTAAGTCGTTCGCCTGCGTGGCTGTGGGTGTATCGGCGATGGTCTGCGAGTGACCTTGTGCCTCACCTACGATCTGGTCGTGTCCTGGGATGCCGAGCTTGCGGCGGTGACCTCGCGGATCGCTGATCGTTTGTTCAAGCGGCCTGAGCCGAAGGCGACCTTCGGGGACCTGGTGCGTGGGCTGCTGGCCGATGTGCCGCGTAAGAACTCCTGGCAGTTGGCCGATCATGTCGGGCATCCGACGGCCAACCCGATCGAGTGGCTGTTGTCGCGGGCCAAGTGGGATGCCGATGTGCTCCGTGATGACGTGCGCGCGTACGTGGTGGAGCATCTGGGCAGCGCGGATGGGGTGCTGATCGCCGATGACACGCAAGCGATCAAGAAAGGTGACAAGTCGGTCGGGGTGGCCCGCCAGTACTGCGGGCTGACCGGCCAGGTCGAGAACTGCCAGGTGATGCCGATGCTCATCTACGCTTCGGCGGCCGGGCACGCGTTCATCAACCGGCGGCTCTACCTGCCCGAGGACTGGGCCGGTGACGCGCAACGGCGCAAGGTGGCGGGCGTGCCGGAGCAGGTGGTGTTCGCGACCAAGCCTCAGCAGGTGATCGACATGCTGGAGGAGGAACGGCGGGCGGGCACGCCGTTCGGTTATCTGGCCGCGGACTGCGGCTACGGCCGTGATCCGGGCCTGCGCGCCTACTGCCACACCTATCGGATCGCCTATGTGATGGCCGTCCCGGTGGATCTGCCGCTGGTGGGCGTCCGCGGTGGTGGCGAGCCGGCGGGGCATGTGCTGGATCGGCTGCTGGCCCATGCCGGCCCGGGTCTGTGGGAGCGCCGCTCATGCGGCGGGGGCACCAAGGGAGCACGCTCCTACGACTGGGCCGCGGTCGCGGTGAGTCTGGCGGTGCAACTCCCCGCTGACGGTCACACGCACACCCTGCTGATCCGCCGGAGCGTCAGCGATCCCGGCGACGTCGAGTTCTTCCTGGCCCATGCCCCGGCCGGCGCGCCCGTCACCGAGCTCATCGCTGTCGCCGGGCTGCGCTGGAAGATCGAGGAGAACAACGAGACCGGCAAGGACCTGCTCGGCCTGACCGAGTACCAGGTCCGCAAATGGGACGGCTGGCACCGCCACGTCACCACGGCCATGCTCGCCCTGGCCTTCCTCACCGTCAGCCGCGCGCACCTGGAGGGCCAGAGCATCCCCGAGCCGGTCCCGCCCGCCGCTGATCAGGGAAAAGACCTGCATCATCAGGAGAGTCTCAGCTGAGTGCAGGCCAGCTGATCCGGCCATCCCTGGCTGAGATCCGCCGCGTCTTCGCCCGCCTCATCGTGCCCGCCGCCAGCACCATCGAGCACGTCCTGGCCTGGTCCAGATTCCGCCAAACCCACCAAACCCGCGCCCTGATCAGCCACTACCGCCGACGAGGCGACCCGTTACCACGCGATCTACAGATGTAGTACAAGACTCACGCGATCTTCGACGATGAGCATGTGATCTCCTTTGGAGGTCTGGCTCCGGCGCTGCGGCTGGCGGAGCGTGCGGGCCTGGACCGGCTGGTCGGCGAGCACGTGGCGCTGGGCGCCGCCGAAGGGGTCAACGCTGCGCCTGCCGATAATTACATCCGCCCAGGTCATGACCAGGTGGGGTTTCGTGTGGCGTGTGCGAGCTCTGGTCGTCAGGAGAGGGAGAGCGCGTGTGGCATGATGATCG
>NZ_JBEYZF010000095.1:0-4919 GCF_040645915.1 Nonomuraea sp. NPDC046570
TCAACGAGCCCAGCGAGGACGAAACCCTGTCAGATACGGAGAGTGCCGCGTAAGACCTCGGTAGCACCGTGTCCCAGTTGACTTGACACATACCGACGTGTTGGGCGTAGGCGGCTCGGACAGCACGGCCAGCGAGGCGCTCGAGCATGCTCATCATTGTCTCCTGGGAGGGTTCAGGCTCACGAGGTGTATGCGTCCTGGGTGTCGGCGTCGCTGCTCACAGGTCGAAGGCGTGATGCGGGCAGGAACGTGATGGGTCACCGATAGCGACAGATCGGTGCTCGAGGGCTACGGACGCCCCCGCGCAGCACGTGCGCTCTGGATACTGTCGCGGCGGTTGTGTTGGCGTCCATGCAGGAGGAGTGCGCGGGCGAGTGCGGCGACCGCAGCGATGCAGAACAGGGTGCGCACGACGTGCCCGATGACCCAGGGGGCCTCGAATTCGTTGCGAACGCGGGACAGGTCGGCTATCTGACCGGGATCGCCGGCCTGGCTGATCTGTTCGTTGAGCGGGATGTGAAAACCGCCGGTGATGGCGAGGACGACCCCGTAGAGCACGAGCGCCGCGATGACCCAGCGCAGCGCGGGTCCCCGGGCCAGGCACGCTTGGAGCACGGTCGCGAGCATGGCGAGTAGCAACGCCACCGTAAAGCTGAGCGGGAACACGGGGTTCTCGTTGAAGCGCTGCGTGATCGTCACGAAGGTGTGGTCGTCGACGCCGGACAGGTTGGGCATCACCACGACCGCGAACGTGAAGTTCAGACCGGCGACGAGGGCCATCACCACGAGTGTGGCGCCGAGCACGAGCCCAGTCCATCCGTAACCGGCGGAGTCGTGACGGGCATGCGGAGTGTCGCTGGTCGCTGGGGGGTGGTAGCCGGGCCCGGTCATCGGTCGGCCGCCTGTGTCCAGGCGCCCGCCGCGGCGGCGATGCGGTGCTCCTGCAGGACCGCCCGCACCTGGTCGAGCAGGAGCGCGGACGCCTGCCGTGGCCGCCATTCGGCGAATCCACGCACCCGCTGCGATCGGTAGGTGCGGCCCGAGATGGTGCCGGAGCCGTTGTCGAGGCTTTGACCAGCCATCTATTCAGGTTACGCCGGACGCCGGTGATCGCCTTCGGGAGCCGTCGGCTGAGCGTCGCGGAGGGCGGGCGAGCCGGGGTTTCGTGACTTTTGCGACAGGGTCACGCGCGCGGGGGTGACCGTCTGGGCCGGTGACGCTTTTGGGGCTCAGCTCGCCCAGGGCATCGGCGGCGATCCCCAACCCCAACACAGGACCACATCGGAGACCACCATGCACAATCACCTTTTGGACGCTCCAGCCGCTGCTGAGCGTCCGCCGCGCCGGTAGCGCCTCCAGGGCGGAGGAGTAGCAGAGGCCCGCGTACAGGTTAGGGTGCAGCGGCGGATGCACGTACGGTGTCGCGCCCACCAGGTCGCCGAGCGGGAGGACAACCCACACCTCGCGTTGCCTCTCGGACGGCGCCACCGGCTGGTTGAAGAACGCCCTCTACCAGGGCCAGGAGCTATCGTTCTGGCCTGAGCCCACCGCCAGAGGCAGGAAGCGGCAGTCGTGGTGGAGCCAGTGGAACGCGGTCGGCTGGCGGTTGTTGGCTCTCCCGGGCCTTGGGGGACCGCAATGTGGCCATATCCCAGAGCTGGTCGGCGCAGGCTCGTCGCGCCACTGGGGCCTGGTCATGCGGGTGGGCTCTGCGGCGGGCTGGTGGGCGCGGGGCGTAGGGGGCGGACCTGGGGTGCGCGCAGTCGGTCGGCGCTGCCGCGGAGTTCTTCGTCTGGGCGCAGGTCGTAGCGCATGGTGGTGTCGACGGAGGCGTGGCCGGCCATGCGGGCGGTCTGGATGGCGTCGGTGACGCGCAGCATGTTGGAGACGAAGGTGCGGCGCGCGTCGTGCGGGCGCACCGCTCCGGTGCCGGCCTGGCCGGCACGTTTGTCCAGGACGTCCTTGACCGCGGCAGGGGTCATCTGGCGGGGGCGGCCGGCGTACAGGCGGATCTTGTTGCCGCCGCGTTCCAGGCGGGGGAACAGCGGGCCGGGGGCGTTGCCGCGTGAGGCCAGCCACGCCTCCAGGTAGCGGGCGGCGAAGGTGTTGACCGGGATGGTGCGCTGCTTGTTGCCCTTGCCGATGATGCGCAGCATGCGGGTGGCCCGCTGGTAGTGGGCGTATTGGGCGGCGACGAGTTCGGCGCGGCACAGCCCGCAGGCGTCCAGCACGGCGATGATCGCCCCGTCCCGTGCTCCGGCCAGGGTGAGGTCGGCGTCGCAGACGGCGAGCAGCGCGCCGATCACTTCCTCGGGCAGGTACTCACCCGCGGGCTCGCGGGTGGCTTTGACGTTGGCGAAGTCGGCGGCGCGCTGGTAGTCCTCCGCGCTCATCAGGCCCAGCCGCCAGGCCTCCTTCAGCACCCGGCGCAGCGCTGAGAGGTGCTTGTTGACGTGGGAGGCCGACCAGCCCCGCCGGATGAGCAGGGCGCGGACGGCGACGGTGTGCTCGTAGCGCAGGGCGCCCCACGGCTGGCCGCGCCCGGTGACGCTCGTGTCCGTTTCAGCGGGCGGCCGAGTTGCAGGCGGGCGATCTGGTCCAGGCAGGTCGCCATCGTGCGCCGCGACTCAGCGCTGTCCAGGCTGGCCAGGTAGCTGTCGTAGGGGTCGCGCATCCCTGTCGTGCGCGCGCCCGCAGGTGCGAGGTCTGCATTGCCCCTTCCGGCCGTCCCGGCCGTAGCTGCGATGTCGGGGGCGGATGGGTGGGCGTCGATGACGGCGGGTGCGAAGTCGGTCATCGCGTCAGCTCAGCGTGGAAGCGGCGATGTCCACGGCGTGCGGCCAATACTGCAGCTTCCCGTTGTCGGGCAGGCGCGGCATGTCCGGTTCGGCACCCCGCACCTGCTCCAAGGGCAGGCCCGGCATGCTGAGGTGCACCTGGGCGCGGGGCTCGGCGCGGGTGAGCGGGACGAACTCCCACCGGCCCTGGATGTCCGCCTCCTGCAGGAGGTCGTGACCGGGCCACGTCGACGCCCGCCTCGCCGAGTTCGGCGATGAACGCGCCCAGGTTGGTCAGCGCGTGGTCGGTGGTGGCCCCGTCGATGGGGCTACCACCGAGGTTGCCGATGAGCACGCCGGCACCGCGGCGTGCGGCGGCCCGGGCTGCACCAACCCGCTGCCGCCGCCGGCCCGCAACGAAGACGGCACTCTCAAGGGGGGCCAACCCGGCCAGTACTGCTCGGCGGCCTGCCGCAGCGCCGCCGCCGCGCCCGCGACAAGGCCCGCCGCGCCCCGACCAGCCCGGCCAGCGCGGCCGGCCGCGGCGCCGGCGGCATGGCGAACATGATCACCCCGCTGGCCGCCCAGCTGGGCGGCTACCTGGACACCCTCAACGGGCACCTGGCCACCTCGCCACCGACCAGCAGGAGTGCCTGGCCGAAGCGGAAGACGACGCCGAAGCCGCGCTGGCCGCCGCCGAGGGAGCGGCGCGCCACGGCGGCCACGAGAGCACAGCGCGAAGCCCTGGACGCCGCCCGCACGGCGGCACAGGCCCAGGCCAGAGCCGAGCAGCGCACCAGCGCCGCCGAGACCAAGGAACGGGCCGCGCTGCGTGAACTCGGCGAGCACCGCGAGGCACGCGCCGCGGCCGAACGCGACGCCCTGGCCGTCCAGCTCACCCAGGCCAACACCGCGATGGAAGAGCTGGCCGGCGCCAACGCCACGCTCACCGCGACCCTGGCCGAGCGCGACCGCGACCTGGCCGCCGCCCGCGCCGACGTCCCGCGGCTGGAGCGCGAGGTGGACAGCGAGAGCGGCAAGCGGGCAGCGGCGGCCGCGCAGTTTGCCGAAACCAAGGCCGTCCTCGCCGACACCTCGGCCGAAACCGACCGCATCCGCCGGCAGGCCGACCCGCCGACGCCGCGCAGATCACCTCTCTGCGCGACAGGATCGAGCGACTGCAGACCGAGCATGCCGCAGCCGCCGCCGACGAGCGCGCCGAAGCGCGCCTGCACGCCCCTGCTCCCGATCAGAAGCGGACGCGGGGGGAGCAGGCAGGCGATCACCAGGACGGCCGGTGACGAGAGCAGCCGGTCCGCCGCCGTGCCCCGCCTCGTCCCTCGCCTGAGCACCCTTCGGCGTCGAATCCGACCTTCCAGCGGTACGATGACTTGTTCGTCTTGATCAGGTGGGCGTTGCCGGCGGGACTGGTGCGGTCGATGCCCGTTGTAGTGCTCGGCGTACTCGTTCAGGACCGGTGCGCACGCAGCGTTCGGCGTAGCAGTTGGCGCGTGGAGTTCGCGGCGGCGTCTTCGTCACCGTGACGCCCTCGCCGGCGAAGATCTCGTCGAAGGCGGCGGTGAACTTGGCGTCCTGGTCACGAATGAGGAACCGGAACGAGTCGGCCCTCCGCCCGAGATCCATGAGCAGGTTGCGAGCCTGCTGGGTCGGCCACGCGCCGGTGGGGTTGGCGGTTACGCCCAGGGTGTGAACGCGCCGCGTCGCCACCTCCATGACGAACAACACGGACAGGCGCTTCAAGGAGACCGTGTCGACGTGGAAGAAGTCGCAGGCCAACAACCCTTTGGCCTGCAGGCCTAGGAATGTCCGCCAGGAGGTATCGAGGCTTCGGGGAGCCGGCCTGTCTCGGCGCGAGCGCAGGATCCGTCGCACCGTCGCTTCGCTGACCTGCAAGCCGAGCCGAGCCAGCTCGCCGTGTACCCGCCGATACCCCCACCTCGGGTTCTCGCGTGCCAGACGCAGGACCAGGTCCCGGACCTCCTTGCTCGTTGCGGGACGGCCAGGGCGGTGGGAACCCCAAACAGCTCCTAGATCGCTGATGTGAAATTCGGTGATCGACTGCGGACGTGACGAAGGGCGTCCATGGTCAGTGTGTGAAGACAGACCTAGACGCCCTTCTGA
>NZ_JBEYZF010000096.1:0-4867 GCF_040645915.1 Nonomuraea sp. NPDC046570
AGAAGGGCGTCTAGGTCTGTCTTCACACACTGACCATGGACGCCCTTCGTCACGTCCGCAGTCGATCACCGAATTTCACATCAGCGATCTAGGGGAAGCGGCGTGTCCCGCGGCAATGGCGGCAGGATGATCAGGCTTCCACCTCAGCTGCCTACAGGCCTCAAGCCTTGGCCCTCGCGATCATCCCGGAGCCTGAGGCGCCCGCCGGAATCAACCGTTGAGGTCTCCATCAAAGTCGGGGCGGTTCAGATGCCCGTGTGCGCCAAGGCTTGGACGGCGTCTGGGGTCCAGGTGTACTCGACTACGGGTAGTTCAAAGCCTGCCGGGAAGCGTTCCACGAACTCTCGTGTGGCCTGGCCACCGCTTCGCTCGTAGAAGCCGATGGCCGACGCGTTATCACGGAGCACCTCGAGGTAGATGGCCTTACCGGAATGATGGGCGACTGCCCAGGTGAAAGCGTGACGCATGAGCTGACGACCGATGCCCGAGCGTTTGCGTGTGGGGAGCACGTGAAGGTTTTCCAGCAGGACCCGGCCGTCGGGCTGCAGGAACAGATAGACGAACCCGTGAAGCGCGATGCCCTCTACCGCTACGACCAGCAAGACGGAGTTCTCGCTTACGGACTCAAGCGTGGACCACGAGAGTCGCGTGGTCCAGATGGCCCTGCGCGCTTCCTGCAGCGGTCCGTTGAGGTAGGTGGCGGGCATGATTCCAGCGTAGGCAGTCTGCCAGCTCTCGGTGTGCAGCGCTGCGATAAGTTCGGCGTCATCCGTTGTACCTGCCCTGAAGTGCATGGGCTTAGAGGGTGCCATACCCACTTATGGGCCTGACGGCGAGGTCGATGTTGGCACGAACGCCCCGCACCGTGATGGGCGGTTGCGGGGCGTTTTGCGGTGGAGCCTAGCGGATTCGAACCGCTGACATCCTGCTTGCAAATCGTCATGATCGCCCAGGCTATGGGGCTTGACCTGCGCGAGAGCGGTTCCGCCTGTGTCCGCGAGTGACCGCCATTGCCCCCTTTATGGCCCGCTAATGGCCCGCCCGTCGTGGCCTTACTCGTGCGGACGCACACACTCCTCCCCCGCCCGATCTTCCCGTCTGCCTCGTCCCACATGTAATGCAGCGGGGCAAGGCCAGGGGGGCAAGGTGGAGCGCCCCGCTGGACGAACGACCTTGACCCCCTGGCCTTGATCTGCTGGGCTTCGCCTGGGACGCGGCGGGCGGGGAGATCGGGCTCACGCTCGCCACTGATGACCTGAAAGATCCGCCCCTGATCATCCCGGAGCCGAGTCCCCCGCCGGAGGCGGCTTGTTGGAGGTGGTCCACTCATGGGACATTGCGCCTCGTGGACGAATATCGGCGATCTCTCTGGTACAGAACCTGCTTCGTTCTAACGATCTTCAGCCTCGGATGGGTGACATCAGGCCTGTGCTTGGCGTTGTCGGATCTCAGCAAGCCCTGGCCGTTATGGCATGTGTGGACCGGCATTGGGCTCGGCTTTGTGACCACAATCATCAACACGATTGGTCGCTCGCGATACCGGGCGTGGACCAAGCTTTGAGTCATGATGGCAAGGCGGGCGGAAGACTCCGCGCGGCTCCCGCGCGAGACCGGCCCCCCAGGCCGCAGCTCGCGCGGGGAGGGCCGCGCGGGTGCGGCGGCGCAGCCGCCGCCTTGATCCCTATGAGAACAATTCGGCAGTGCTTGTGACGTCAGTCGAGGAGTTCGTGGCGTCGGGTGTTCAGGGCGCGGCGGGCGGTGTCGAATCGTTCGTGGAACTCGTTGGCGAGGGCTTCGCGGCGGTAGCGCTGGCGTAGGACGCGGTCGAGGTCTCCGGCCCTGTTGACGAGGTCGGCGAGTGATTTGCGGTCGATGTCGAAGGCGCGGTGTCCTTGTTCGACGGCTGCGTATCGGCTGCTGCGGGCCGTACTCATGACGGCGACCGAAGAGGACGGGATCGTGAGCCGCAACCCCGCCAAGATCAAGGGCGCCGACAACGAGCACACGGCCGCACGCCCCATCCTCACCATCGCCCAGGTCTTCGAACTGGCCGACCGCATGGGCCGAAACCCTGCCGGCAACATCCGCGCCCTCAAGGCCGGCGGCTACCAACTGCGCTTCAGGCGGGGCGAAGGCACACACCCGCATCCGGGGATCTTCGCCACGCGAGCCGACGCAGAACGAGCGCTGTGGACGCTGGCTGACCACGGGCAAGCCGACTCCACCCACGATCGCCGCTTCCGTGCGCTGGTGCTGCTGGCCACCTTCGCGAGCCTGCGCTGGGGTGAGGTGACAGCCCTGCGCAGCGCGGACCTCGACCTGAAGGCCCGCACGGTCCGAGTCCGCGAACAACTCCTCGAACTCGGCGGGAGAAGGATGGTCCTCGGCCCGGTCAAGTCACGGGCGGGCAGGCGAACCGTCAGCATCCCCTCGGCGATCATCCCCGCGCTGGTCGAGCACCTTCGGGACTTCATCGGCCAGGGCGACGACGCGTTCGTGTTTCTCGGCAAGCGAGGCGGGTTCCTGCAGGGCGGAAACTTCCGGCGAGAGGCGCGCTGGTCCGAAGCCCTGGCCGCGATGGGCCTTCAGGGGTTCCACTTCCACGACCTGCGCCACACCGGCAACACGCTCGCTGCGCAGTCGGGAACGAGCCTGGCCGACCTCAAGGCACGCATGGGACACGACAGCGACCGGGCCGCGCTGATCTACCAGCACGCCACACGCGCGGCCGATCAGAAGATCGCTGACGCCCTAGACGCGAGAGTCGCGGAGGAACGCGGGGATGACGAGGACGGCGCGGCGGGAGTGCTCGTCCCGGCAGGCTAATGGCACGTTAATGGCACGAACGCCTCACACCAAGATCAGGTGTGAGGCGTTTCCGCTGGTGGAGCCTAGGAGATTCGAACTCCTGACATCCTGCTTGCAAAGACGCAAGTCGATCTCGCTTCACCAGCGCCAAACGCACCTCAGCGTACCGATGATGCTCCCGTGACTTCCCGCCGTTCCCCCATGTTCCCGCCCTATCGGGCACGCAACGGGCACGCCAGGGATGGCGTTTGGTCGAGGTTGCGTTCATCGGCGTCGCCGAAGGCGCCTGCCGCCACTTCCGGTCGCCGAAGCCGCTTCACCGGCCCGCCCTATATAGGCGAGTTCTATTCAGAAGGTCAGCAGAAGGCTTCCTGGACCGAGTTCTGCGGCTCGGCCACGATGAGGGCATGACGAAGAACGGACCAGCCCAGCCGCCGACGGCGGGTGGAGGAGCAGGCTTGCGCCCGAACTGGGCGGCAATGAGCGCTCTGGCGGGTGCGGTAGCCGCCGTGGTCGCGCTGGTCGCCTACCTGGCGCCGCCGGCCCCGCCTCCACAGACCCAGTCCGACGCGCCAGTCACCACCCCGGCTCCGCAGCCGTCGGCACCGGATCCGGTCACCACCCGGCCCGCACCGCCGACCCCGAGCCCGTCGCCCGAGTCCAGCGAGCCCCAGCCGCCGGCGCCAAGCCCCACGCGAGCGGTCCCGGTTGACTCCTCGCTGGTGTCAGCGGTCCGGCCCGGCGGTTGCGACGAGGCGTCGACGGCGCTGACCGCATACCGCCGGAACGCCGTGACCACCCGCAGCAGCCAGGCAGCCGCGGCTCACCAGACCTACCTCGACCTGATGGGCGCGGTCCTCGACGCGCAAGGAGCGGTGGGGGCGACGATCAGGCGACTGGCCGCCGAATTCCAGGAACTGAACTTCCGGCTGACCGGCATGACCGGCGGCGATCCCAACCAGGTGATCGCGGATATCAACACGGACCTCGCCGAGTTCAAGAGGCTGTGCGGATCCGGCTGACCTGACGACACGTCACAGCCGGACTGGCGCGCGGCGGCTGCGAAGCAGCGGAGGCCAGTGGGGCCGCGCATGAGCGCCGTTCCCGCGTGCTCATCACCTCCGCCAGCGCACACCCGACATCGCAACTGCGGCAGGCGGCGCACTTCGCGGCCTTCCCGATCGACATCCCGCTACGGGCGATGGCCGCTGACTGCCGCCCCGGCAGCACCGTCCTCGACCCCATTCAGCGCGGTAGGGCGCCTGATGGCAGCCACGGCCGGTGTCGTTGCTGTATTTCTTTGCTGTACGGCGCGGAAAAGGCCACTTCCCGATCACGGGAGTGGCCTTTGACGCGGGGTGGAGCCTAGGAGATTCCTGCTTGGCCAAGCAAATCGAACACTAGTTCGAGTACTGACGAACGGCCCTTTCGCCCTGCGGTGGCAGACCCGTGACATCCATCAACGTCCACCGACGTCCAGCAGCGCCCGCCGCGATTGTCACCCAGTTAGACACCCAATCAGCGGAAGGTCAGATAGGCGCTTCGCGCGTCTTTATAGCGCACGCTTCGCGTGCAAGTGCGGCTGGAACACTGGGGGGGCGATGTGGCTACCTGAACACATGTGACCCCCTCATCATCTGGTACGCCTGCCATGCTCATCACGCCGCCGACGTCGTCGCCGAGCACCGCCGACGCGCTCCCTGGTACCGCACCAAGAGCCAGCCCAGCTTCGACGACATGCTCGCCCTGCTCCGCCGCATGATCATCGCCTCACGATTTTCCGCTACCCGGCCCGCGCAGCCCGACCTCGCGAAAATCGAGGACGAGGCTCTGGCTTGGGCTTACGCAACGGGATAACGGCCAAACTCGAGCAAGGAATCAACCTAACCTTCAATGAGGTGATCTCAGCGAATTGCCGGTAGGTGGCCGTGCTCGAAATGGGTGAGGACAAGCGCCGCGCGGGCGATGTCGCCGATTCTGCGGGGGCTGATGGTGATGTGCTGGAGGATCCGCCAGCGGCCTTTGAGCAGGGCGAACCCGCGCTCGCCGAGACAGCGCA
>NZ_JBEYZF010000097.1:0-4408 GCF_040645915.1 Nonomuraea sp. NPDC046570
AACCTCTCCCCGCTCCCGGCGACCAACAACATCGATCACCCTGGCATACGGAGAAAGGTCACCGCGAGATCGTCAGAAAAACACCAGTCACCTAGCGGCCGTCCCCGCAGGCAGCGTGTACGGCGTCTCCCAGGTAAACCCGGCAGTCCCCTCACTAGATCTGATGGCAGTGCCGAGGTTAGCGGTGGAGCCCGGCAGAAACGCGAGCCTAGGGGTTCGGCCGCGCGGCGGCCAGGAAGCTCCTGATCAGGTCCGCGTCCTTGACGCCGGGGGCGGTCTCCACGCCGCTGGAGACGTCGACGCCCCAGGGTGCCGCCGCCTCGACGGCCTCGGCCACGTTCGCCGGGTCGAGGCCGCCGGCCAGCAGCCAGCGGCCCGACGGGCGACCGCGCACCGCCGCCCAGTCCCACGGCTCCCCGGAGCCGGGGCGGGGCGCGTCGACGATGAGCAGGTCCTCGTCGAAGGCGCCGCAGGCAAGGTCGGTGTCGGCGCCTCCGGCGCGGATCAGGGTGAGGCCGAGGTCCTTCAGCGCGGTGAAGTCGCCGTGCGGGTGGTCGCCGTGGAGCTGTACGGCCCGCACGCCGGCCTCGAGGACGGCCTGCCGTACGACGTCGGTGGGTTCGCCTCTGAAGACGGCCACGGTGAGCACGTGCGAGGGCACTCGCCGGGCCAGCTCGCGGGCGCGGGCGGGGGTGATCCGCCGCGGGCTCCTGGTCAGGACGAACCCGATGGCGTCGGCTCCCGCCTCGACGGCCGCGGCGACGTGCTCGGGCTCGCTGAGGCCGCATATCTTGACGTACACACCTGCGACCCTAGCGGCGGCGGGCGGCTGCCGGCGACCAGGCCCAGATCAGGACCGCGACGGTGAGGCCGAACAGGGTCAGGCCGCTGGGCACGTGGGTGCCGAGGGCCTCCCAGCTGAAGTGCTGGCCCATGCCGATGAGGAACAGGCCGAGGCTGGCCAGCGCCGGCCAGCCCGCGCCCCGGCCGGGACGCCAGACGAGGACGGCGGCGACGATCTGCAGCAGCGCCAGCAGGTGCACGACCATGCCGACCATGACGTGCGTCTCGGCCAGGGCGGCGCCCCCGTTGACGGCCTGACCGGCGAACGAGGCGGCCACGACGAGCCCGGCGGCCTGGGCGACGACGAGGACGCGCAGGCCGTACAGCAGGCCGGTGGAGACCTGGCGGGCCTGGGGTGAGGCCGGAGCCACTACCTCCTGCATGATGTTTCCTCTCTGAGAACTCTGAGAGCCACATCGTGCGGGTACGGCCTGGCCGGGGTCGTCAGCCTGCCGGGGGACCCGGCGATCATCCTGTGGGCGGACGGGCGACTACCGCCCGCGTGCCACCGGCCGGAAGTCGGCGCCGACCAGGCCCGCACGGTGCGCGACCACCGCCGCCTGGGTCCGGTTGCGCAGCCCCAGCTTCTCCATGGCGGCGCCCACGTGCGTCTTCACCGTGGTGACCCCGACGTGCAGTTCCTCGGCGATCTCCGCGTTGGACAGGCCGGTGCCGACCAGCGCGAGCACCTCGATCTCCCGCTCGGTGAGGTGGGCGAAGGCGAGCGGGGTGGTCCGGTCCTCGGCGTCGAGCGCGCGCTCGACCACCCGGCGCAGCACCGACGGCGCGAGCAGCTGCTCGCCGCGGGCGGCCCGGCGCACGGCCTCGACCATGTGCTCGGGCTCGTCGTCCTTGACCAGGAAGCCGAGCGCGCCCCTGCGCAGGGCGGCGTACACGTTGGCGTCGTCGGCGAACGTGGTGAGCACGACGATCCTGGCGGCCGGCCGGGCGGCCAGGACGCGCCTGATCGCCTCCAGGCCGTCGACCCTGGGCATCCGCAGGTCCATCAGGATCACGTCGGGCGTGTGCGCGGCGGCCTGGCGGACCGCCTCGGCGCCGTCCTCGGCCTCGGCGACGACCTCCATGTCGCCGGCCGCCTGCAGCAGCATTCGCACGCCGGCGCGGACCAGCGCCTGGTCGTCGGCGACCAGCACCCGGATCACGTGGTGCCCCGCAGGCCGCGGGCGGGCAGCGTCACGGCCAGCCGCCAGCCGCCTTCGGCGTCGGGGCCGGCCGACAGGGTGCCGCCGAGCGCGCGGGCCCGCTCCCGCATGCCCGCCAGGCCCTGCCCCGAGGACGGCAGGCTCTCCCGGGTGACGGGCGGGCGGCCGTTGCGCACCTCGACGGCGAGGCCGCCGTCGCCGACGGCCAGGCTGACGCGCACCGGCGTCCCCGGACCGGCGTGTTTGAGCACGTTGGTCAGCCCTTCCTGGACGATTCGCGCGGCGGAGGCGCGCGCGACGAGTGGCGCCTGTTCGGTCCGCGGGTCGAGGGCGAGCTCGACGATGAGTCCCGCGGCGGTCATCCGCTCGGCGGACTCGCGCACCACGTCGGCGGGGTCGGCGAGCAGCGCGGGCGCGCGTTCCGGGTCGCGCAGCACGTCGAGCAGTCCGCGCAGGTCCTCCAGCGCCTGGTGGCCGGCGTCGCGGATGTCGGTGAGCGCGTCGGCGACCGGGCCCTCGGGGGCGGCGTAGCGGGCGGCTCCGGCGCGCAGCACCATCGCGCCCACGTGGTGGGCCACGATGTCGTGCACGTCGCGGGCGATGCGCTCGCGTTCGGCGAGCTGGTCGGCGCGGAGCTGGGCGATGGCCAGGCGCTGGGACTCGCGCAGGCGCAGCCGTTCGGACTCGACGGCGGACGCCCGCGCGCCGAGGTACCTGCCGATGGCGACGGGGGCGGCCACCATGGCCATCAGCACGACGACGCGCACCGCCGTGATCTCGGCGTCGCCGCGGACGATCGCGGAGGAGGCCAGGAACGCGGCGAGGAGGTAGACGAGGCCGATCCAGAACCAGGAGGCGACCCGCATGGCGAACACGCAGACCGCGATCAGCGCCAGGACCATGCAGGTGGTGCTCACCTGGGGAAGGTACTGGATGGCGGCCATCAGCAGCCCGGTCTGGAACACCAGGACGATGCCGGGCAGCCGCCTGGCCACGCCGAGGGAGAGCCCGCCGATCACCGCCAGCGACCCGGCGACCCAGACCGGGACGCTGCCCTCGGCCCAGTCGGTCCAGGTGCCGAGGACGGCCAGAGCGACGCCGCCGATGGCGAGCAGCACGTCGGGGGTGACGTCGGGCTCGTCGAGGTGCCGGACCGTGCCGCGCAGGTAGCGGCCGACGATCACGGGGACGACGGCGGCGCCGACGGAGTAGAACCAGGCGTTCCGGGTGAAGGCGATGCCGGGGTCGGCCAGGTTGAAGCCGGTCGCGACCGCGGCGAGCGCGGCGAGCGGGACGACGAGCCGCCAGCTCGCGCCGTGGGCGAGCGCGCCGAGGGCGACCAGCAGCAGCATCTGCACGGTGTTGGCGGTGAAGGGGGCGACCTGGTCGGCGACGACCAGCCAGCCGGCCAGGAAGGCGACGACGGCCGCCGGCCGGTGCCTGACCAGCGCCATCGGCAGACCGGTCACGACGGAGTAAAGAGTACACAAAGAGACGGATGCCGAAGAGCCGCCCCAGGTATGCCAGGTGGTCAGCACGTCGAGTCCGACCCCCGCCGCGGCCAGCAGGCCGTCAATCGCCAAGCCGCGCCAACGCATGGCACCACGGTAGCCGCGCGGGCGGGCGGCCTGCTCCTCCGGCAGGAGGAGCGTTCCTCCTCCAAGTGGCCGGACGTTCGTCCTGAAGGGGGATCATGTCAGTGGCCGGTCGCTCGTAGGCTCGGGTGCATGCCTCGTGATACCGCGCTCTTCCTCGGGCAGTTCATGCGCTCCCCCGCGACGATCGGCGCCCTGGCACCCAGCTCCCAGCGCCTGGCGTCGGCTGTGTGCGCTCCGCTCCCCGAAAGGGGCGAGCCGATCGTGGTCGAGCTCGGCCCCGGCACCGGTTCGTTCACCGCGGAGATCCAGCGCAGGCTGGACGGGCGCGGCCACCACCTGGCCATCGAGCTCAACTCCCGGCTGGCGGGCCTGCTGGCCGACCGCTTCCCGACGGTGGACGTGGTGGAGGGGGACGCGGCCGCTCTGGCCTCGCTGCTGAGCGAGCGCCGGATCCGGCACGCGGACGTGGTGGTGAGCGGGCTGCCGTGGGCGGCCTTCCCCGACGAGTTGCAGCAGTGCCTGCTGGGGGCGGTGGCCGACTCGCTCGGCCCGGCGGGCGCGTTCACCACCTTCTCCTACCTGCACGCGATCCCGTTGCCGCCGGCCCGCCGCTTCCGCGCGCTGCTCGCCGAGCGGTTCGAGGAGGTCGTGGTCAGCCGTACGGTCTGGCGCAACGCGCCTCCCGCCTTCGTCTTCCACGCGCGACGCCCTAGGTGACTGGTGTTAAGCGGGTCATTTGGGAGTGTGATGGTCCTGGGTGACCCGCTCAGGGCTGCTGCCCTGGACCGGGATGCCATTGCGGTT
>NZ_JBEYZF010000098.1:0-4174 GCF_040645915.1 Nonomuraea sp. NPDC046570
CGAAGCGAATCGACGACCTGAACATACGCCGACGAGACCGGCTCGGCGGCATCCTCCACGAAAACTCACATGCCGCTTGAACTGCATGGATGCAAATTTCGGCAGCCGCAGTGCCCGCTACGGTCGTCGCCTTGACGGGCGAAGGGCTTTCGAATAGGGCTGGACTCCGCCAGATAGCTACTCCCACGCCTCCATAGCGTCGCTTACCGAAGGAGCATTTTTCGCCAGTGTTGTCCGCCAGTCAAGGCAACGGCGGTGCTGAAGGTGGCCGATGACGACGATGCGTGCCACTCCAAGTCCGGTGGCCGTCTGATCGATCCAAGGTGCACCGATGCGGGCTGGGACGTCGGGGACTCCGTGTGGGAACACCAACTTCGTGGCTTCGCTGTCCGCGTCCTTCTCCCGTCCTGTTTCGTTGCTTTGAGTGTCATCGAGTCCTTCGACGATGAGGTGCTCGGCGTCGACATGTTCAAGCAGGATGTGCGCGATCTCGTGCAACAGGGTGAATAGGACCTTGTCGAGCCTTTTGCCGCGACCGGACAAGCCAATAACCGGATACTCATCGACCAACATCGCGCACCCGTCGATCTTGGCACCTGGAAGCGCTTCGACATATATCAGGCGCACACCAACTGTGCTGAACCGGTCAGGCAGCTCCTGGAAGTCGGCGGCCGACTTGAGCGTGCGCGAAAGGGTGCCAGCAAGCTCCCTCAGACGTTTCGCTGAATATCTCTCCGCAGGAGGAAGCTTACGGGCTTTCCTCCTGACGCACGCGACCCATGCGCGCTGTAGCAAGCTGATGTCTTCGCTACGGTTGGCGCGCCTCGCTGCCGCCGCGAATCCGGGCTCGTCATCAAGAGAGTCCAGCTCGAACAGTTCCTTCACCTCGGCCTCGAGGGCATCCAAGGTCGTGCCGGTGAGGAGGCCGCGCTTCTTCAGCAGCTGGATCGGGCCCTTGTCGTTTAGGCGGGCGCGCCGACGCACCTCGTCCAGCTTGACCTGGGTGTTCTTGTTTCTAGATTGCTCGGCGAGCAGGTACTGGTCCTGAAGGTTAAGCCAGTACTCGGCCGTATGGCCAAGGGCGGCGCCGATCTGCGCCGCTGACTCCCTGGTGATCTCCTTCTTGCCGGTGATGATCTCGGAGACGAACTGAGTAGGACGATCCAGAACCGCAGCGAAATCGCCCTGAGACCAGTCTCTGACCTCGAGCTCCCTCCCGAGGAGTTCACCGACCGGCACTTGGGCGATCGGCAGTGGGTCGTGTGGAGGGTTGCTCATCGCGAGGTTTCCATCTCTGAGGTCACGAGCTCGAAGGCCACAGCGCCGTGGCTCTCGGTGTTCTTGAACGTCAGGTTAATAACACGTCCGGAGCTCAACTTCGCCCGCGCCTTGTTCGAGTCGAGGGTGTCATCGGGCTGAATGCGCAGCATGCGCGAGTTTCGCAAGTCGGTGTCGAGCCGAGCTGCCCGCGTGCATTGAACGAGGACGCGAAAGTCCGAGACCTCCCGGGTGCTCCAGCCTTCCGGCCGGAATCCGGGGTCCGTGGCGAGGCGGCGCAACTCCTCATCCATGTACTCCCGGTCCACGTGTCTGTTCTCCATCACCCATCGGCTGATGACGCACTTGCCTACCTCGGTTGAATGCTACAGGCCGCACCGGGGCAAAGATCGGCGACGCCCCGCTATCACGAATCACCTACACGTCATCACCCTTAGGGTGATGATCTATATGCTACGCTCGTCCAAGCCCGCCGACCAGCGGAGGGCAAGACGAAAGGGGGCTGTCATGGCTATGGCACTCACTCACGAGCAGGACGACAGCAAGAAGGACAAGGGGTTCGAGGTGGTCATCAACGGCACGCCGGTCACCCTCGACCACGACACCGTGACTTACGACGAACTCGGGCAGCTCGCCCACCCCGGGCACGACCCACAGGCGATGTTCACCGTCACCTACAAGAACGCCATCGCACCCCACGGCGGGAACGGCACCCTGGTCGCTGGCGAGTCCGTGAAGGTCAAGAAGAAGGGCACGAGCTTCAATGTCCGGCTCACGACTCGTTCGTAACAGCGCTGACTTGGCCCGCCTGGTGCAGGATGGTTATGCCGTCCGCGTCGTCAACGGGTTCCTCGTCATCGACGACATCCCGTTCGTGGACACCGATGCCCAGGTTCAGCGTGGTTCTTTCCTCTGCCCCCTGGACCTGAGCGGCGACACCACTACCGCCCCGAGCACCCACGTGATGTGTTTCGTCGGTGGCACACCTCGCGACAAGAACGGCAAGCCTATCGACGGGCTCGTAAACGACGGCGTCGAGAAGTGGTCCGCCGGCCCTGGCCTCACCGCGGTCTGCGGGTTCTCCCAGAAGCCCAACGGTAACTACCAGGACTACTACGAGAAGGTCACCTTCTACTCGGCGATGGTCATCGGGCCTGCCCAAGCGCTCGACCCTGAGGCGACCCCGCTGACCTTCAAGCCGGTCGAGACCGACGAGGACGACGGCGTCTTCCGCTACCTTGACACCTTCTCCAGCAGGGCTGGCATCACCGAGTTCAATGTCGGTCTCACCCTGAAGAAGGTCGTGATCGTCGGCCTCGGAGGGACCGGCGCATACTTGCTCGACCTGCTCGCGAAGACCCCCGTGGTCGCGCTCGACCTCTACGACGGTGACCTCTTCCGCACCCACAACGCCTACCGAGCCCCCGGCGCAGCCAGCCTCGAGGACCTTCGGGCTGGCCTAAAAAAGGTCCACTACTACGAGCAGATGTATTCGCCGCTGCGTCGCGGCATCAAGGCGCACCCGGTGAACGTGACCTCCGAGAATGTCGACGAACTCCTCGACGCCGACTTCGTGTTCCTCGCGATGGATACTGGGCCGGACAAGAAGGTCATCATCGACGCGCTGACCGTTAACGGCGTCCCGTTCATCGACACCGGCGTCGGGGTCAGCAAGGACGCCAACGGCGTTAATGGGCAGGTCCGCATCACGATTTCGGTGCCCGGCCGCACCGAGCACATCGAGCGAGACGGACTGATCTCGTTCTTCCTCGGCGACGCCGACGAGTACGACACCAACCTCCAGGTTGCCGAGCTGAACTCGTTCACCGCCAACCTGGCCGTCTTCCGATACAAGAAGCACCTCGGGTTTTATGCAGACACCGAGAAGGAACTGCATACCGTGTACGCAGTCGATTCCAACGAGCTCTACAACCGGTACCGGACCTCTGCTACCCAAGGTGAGGACATCGAATCCACCGACGCCGATCCCGCGCAGGACCCGGCCGACACTGACGCTGGGGACGGGTCGGAGGCCTCCGCATGAAGGGTCAGGCCCTGACACCGGTGTTCACCAACTACATCCCAGCCGAACCAGAGCCGGGCAAGCTGTACACCTCAATGCAGTTCGAGACCGCAGTCCACCTGTGCGCGTGTGGCTGCGGCTCGAAGGTCGTCACCCCGTTCGGACCACACGACTGGATCCTGACCTTCGACGGCACCGTGTCCCTGCGGCCGTCCGTCGGGAATGGACAGCAACAGTGTCGATCGCACTACAACGTCCGGAACAACCGCATCGAGTGGCTGCCGCAGATCTCGGCGGCAGCCACTCGAGCCGCTAGCTCCCGCGACCGCGCTGCGCACATAGGGGCGACACCCCAGTCGGCGAAGCAGGCGCCTTGGTGGCGGCGGATTTTGAACCGCATACGACGACCCCGATCAATCCTCTGAACGCATAGGGCGAAGGCCGTGAACATGACGCCGGTCATCTCGGACAACATCCACGCCGTGGGCTACGACCACCGCCTACGCGTTCTCCGGGTGACCTTCAAGTCCGGCGGGACCTACGAGTACTTCGACGTGGCCCTACACCTCTACGAGAAGATGCTCCTCCCACACCCCTGGCGACGCATCGGCCGCCAGATCCGCGCACACCGGTGCCGACGACTCGCTGCCTAACCGGCCGTTCTCCGGCCGACAGCCGAGCCATGGAGTCATTCCGCCGCTATGCTGCGAAGGCCACGTACTGCCACGCACAGGCCCGGGCGGTGCAGGCGCGTTCGGTCGCCACGTTAGGGACGTCCCTAGTACTCCAGCCGCACTTCTTGCTCTGACCAGGGCTTATGGCCTTAGCGCTTAAGCCCGGTGGAACGTGAGACGGCCACCGCTGTGATCATTC
>NZ_JBEYZF010000099.1:0-4126 GCF_040645915.1 Nonomuraea sp. NPDC046570
GGGTTTAATCGCCGGTTTCGGCGAATTGTTAATGGGGAGGGATGCGCCGTCGCACCCGTTCGGCCCCCCCCCGGCCGTGGGGCCTGGGGGCCGGTCACGGGCGGGGAGCCGCACGGGTAGTCGAGGCACAGTCGGCTGGGCTGATCACACATGACAGGCCATCCACCCGAAGCAGGCACGGAACACCAGCGGTTAGAGCATGCCTCCGGCGGGGGACTCAGCTCCGGGATGATCGGCGTACGCGTCCAATCCGGGGATCAGTTGGCTGAGGTGGAAGCCCGATCTTCCCGCCCGCCACGTCCCAGGCAGAGCCCAGCACATCAAGACCAGGGGTCAAGGTCGTTCGTCCAGTAGGGCGCTCCACCTTGACCCCTGGCCTTGATCCGCTGCATTGCATGTGGGGGTCACGTCCACGGACGTGGTGTATGAATCGATCTTCGCGTGATCCTGTTTCTGCAGGTTAAGCGGTAAGTGTCTGCGGGAGCGGTTTCTGGGTCGGTGTGTCGCCGGCGACGAGGCGGACGCGGGCCTTGGCCAGGATGTCCAGGCCCATGTAGCGGCGGGCTTCGACCCACTCGTCGGTCTGCTCGGCAAGGACGGCACCGACCAGCCGGATGATCGAGGGCCGGTCGGGGAAGATGCCGACCACGTCGGTGCGGCGGCGGATCTCCTTGTTCAGCCGTTCCTGCGGATTGTTGGACCAGATTTGCGGCCAGATCTCGCGAGGGAAGGCCGCGAAGGCGATCAGGTCCTCGCGGGCGGCGTCCAGGTGCTCGGCTGCGGCCGGATGCTTGGCTTCCAGCGTTTGCACGACCCAGGCGTGCTGAGCGCGTACCGAGGCGGCATCGGGCTGGTCGAAGACGGTGCGCACCAGGGTGGCCACGAACGGCTGCGCTGACTTGTTCACACAGGTCAGAAGGTTTCGCAGGTAGTGGCTGCGACACCTCTGCCAGGACGCGCCCGCCAGGGTGGCGCTGATCGCGGCCACCAGCCCGGCGTGGCAGTCGGAGATGACCAACTGCACTCCGGACAGGCCGCGGGCGACCAGGCCGCGCAGGAAGGCCAGCCAGCCGGCGCCGTCCTCAGCTGAGGTGACCTCCAGGCCGAGGATCTCCCGGCGGCCGTCGGCGTTGACGCCGGTGGCCACCAGGACGTGCACGTTGATGATGCGGCCGCCCTCGCGCACCTTCTGAGTCAGCGCATCCAGCCAGACGAAGGTGTAGGGGCCGGCGTCCAGCGCCCGGGTGCGGAACGCCTCGACCTGCTCATCCAGCGTTTTGGCCATCTGGTTGACCTGGCTTTTGGAGATGCGGGTGATGCCGAGCTGTTCGATGAGCTTGTCGACGCGCCGGGTCGAGACGCCCAGCAGGTAGCTGGTCGCCACCACGCTGATCAGCGCCTGCTCGGCCCGGCGCCGCCGTTCCAGCAGCCAGTCCGGGAAGTACGAGCCCGACCGCAGCTTGGGAATGGCCAGCTCGATCGACCCTGCGCGGGTGTCCCACTCGCGGGTGCGGTAGCCGTTGCGCCGGTTGGTCCGCTCGTCGCTGCGTTCGCCGTAGCCTGCTCCGCACAGGCTGCCGGCCTCCGCCGACATCAACGCCTCGGCCATGGTCTTCACCATGGATCGCAACAAGTCGGGGTCCTGGGTCTCGATCTGCTTCGCCAGCCACTGAGTAGGCGTCACACTGCTGTCTACGGCCATCACGTGTTCTCCTTCGATCTTGGTTTGCACCTCGAAGGATCACGCGATGGCCGTCTGCATTTCACGACGCCACGCCTGTGAACAGGCCAAACTCGTACACCACTCCCGTGGACGCAACCGCATGTGGGACGAGGCAGACGGGAAGATCGGGCAGGGCGGAGCGTGAGAAAAGGGATTCCTGCCGTTCGATCCCATGTGGGATGCTCTCCGCCGTGACTGAGTCCGAGGATCCCCAGCCATACCGTTCGCCGCCCAATGCCCCCGAGGACTATGAAGCGGTCCGAAACATTGGGACTGTCTCCATGGTCGCCGGTGTCGCCATATCGTTCGGGATTCTGATCTTCGATGAGCGATCCCCCTCGTGGCCATGGCTCGTTGGTCTATGGATCATGGCCCTGATCGGCGTTGGCTTGCGGATCGAGGCGGGGATTCGTGAGCGTCGACGCTCTTGAGCATTGGCGTGCCATCGACGTGCCATTAGAGCCACGTGAACGACCACATCAGCCGTGATTGTGAGCCCAGCCAACCTCACATAAGCCCATGATCGCCGTGCCATTAGCGTGCCATTAGGCCACGTCGAGCGGGCCTCATGCCGCGAGGCGAACGAGGCTCCCACGCATGTCAACCGCCCTGCATAGGCGATCTTGGCTCCTTGCAAGCGAGGGGTTACTGGTTCGATACCAGTACCGCCCACCGGTTAGTTCAGCCCGGTGCTGCCGCGATCCGACGCCGGATCGCGGCCAGTGCCCGATCCGCCTTGGAGAAGTCGATCCGAGATCCTCTTCCATCCTCGGTGCTGACCTTCGTCGTGACTGTGAAGCGGTCGCCGGGCACCACGAGGGTGAACCGTTCTGCCACGGTGTTCTTCTCCTGGGCGTCGACGAAGGCGTAGGTAGGCTCAGCGTCCTCGGTCTTCTGCGCACCCGGTGGGAGATCCAGTCGAACGGTCTTGACGTTCACCGAGACGATGTCGCGATACCGGTATTCGCTCGTCTGCTCCTCCGGTTCACGGACACCCGTGATGGAATTCAAGGTCGTCCGGTACGCTCCGAGTTTCTGATCTGCCATGCACACGACGAAGACGGTGTAGCGGGAGGCGATGTACCCCTCGCCCACCCGGTGGTGCCGCACCAACTTGGTTCTCGGCGGATTAGCAGGACCGACGATTACGAGCGGGTCGGTGATGCGGCCGGTGCTACGCAGTTCTTCCATCACGATTCCCAGACGGGTAAGTGCCCGATCGACAATGACGTGATCTCAGCGAATTTCCGGCAGGTAATTGTGCTCGAAGTGGGTGAGGACAAGTGCTGCGCGGGCGATGTCGCCGATTCGGCTGGGGCTGACGGTGATGTGCTGGAGGGTCCGCCATCGGCCTTTGAGCAGGGCGAATCCGCGTTCGCCGAGACAGCGCAGGGCGCGTAGGAGCCGGTTGTAGGTGCGGTTGTCCGGGCTGAGGATCTGGTTTCCTTCGGGCTGTCTGATCGGCGTGTGGATGCCGATTCCCGCGCCTTCGTAGCCGCTGTCGGCGAGGGTGGGCAAGCCGCGGGCGGAAGCGGCGTACAACGCGCCCACGACATGTGTCCGGGCGGCGCACAGGTCATGGACAGTGCCGGGCTCGACCTCGCCGATCCACAACGGCAGGCCGTCTGGTGCCGAGAGGGCTTGGAGGTTGCCGGCGTGCTGGTGGGCCTTGCCGGAGTACCAGGCGTCGATGGGTTCGCCCTTGACGCTGATGGTCTGCTCGGCGCAGCGGTCGATCGGGATCAGGGTGCCGTCCAGGATCACGTAGGCCAGTCCTTCGGCGTGGGCACGGTCCAAAGCTTCGGAAAGATCCGGGGCTTGAGCTGCAAGAACCTCGATTCCCTCGTGGATGTAGCGGTAGGCCGTGGCCCGTGAGACGCGGTGATCGCGGCCGAGCTTGGGGATGTCGTGCTCGCCGCGGAACCAGCGCACCACCATGACCGCTTGCCGGAAGGGGCTCAAGACCCGGCTGTCTTTCGGCGTACCGCGCAGTTGGCGTTCTTCATGCAGGAGGCGGGCGGCGTGCTGAACGAGTGCGCGGGAGACGTCGAGCGTGGCACGATGAGCAATCACGTGGAGCCTTCCGGAGGCTGGGATTTCTTGTGGTGAGAGCTCTTCTACCGGGGGCTCCACGTCTGTTTCCGGCCTTCGGCAACTTCTCCCGATAGGCCCGGAACGCCACCAGAGGCGTCCAAGAAATCCCAATTCGTCCGAACTATTTCGCTGAGATCACCTCAATGAGGTGATCTCAGCGAATTGCCGGTAGGTGGTCGTGCTCGAAATGGGTGAGGACAAGCGCCGCGCGGGTGATGTCGCCGATTCTGCGGGGGCTGATGGTGATGTGCTGGAGGATCCGCCAGCGGCCTTTGAGCAGGGCGAACCCGCGCTCGCCGAGACAGCGCA
>NZ_JBEYZF010000100.1:0-3963 GCF_040645915.1 Nonomuraea sp. NPDC046570
AGCCGTGCCGGTCGAGAAGGTGATGCCGGGCCGCCGCGAGTCCTGTGAACGTCGCCATCTGGCCGCCAATGACGAAGCCCACCGATGATCCCCGCAGCAGGTCGCACAGCTCGACGAGCCAGCGCGCCATAGTCGCCGAAGTGGCCGTCCGCTGGGAGCATGCGCGCCTAGTGGACAAGGCGCGGCTGGGTCGGAGACAAGGCCAGTTGATTACCACTCGTCCCAGCCCGACCATGCGTACCCGCGGGACGCGCCGAGCGAGCTGGCCTTCCCCAATCCGTTGGTTTGCAATACAAAGCATGGCGAGTAACGTGGGCACATGACTTCCGACGCCCTCGTGGATGCCCTCGTCCGCAACACCTTCCAGGTGGTGGGCGTGCTCACCCGCATCGGAGCCGAGCGCGACCTCTCACTCACCCAACTGCGGGTCCTCGGCATCCTGCGCGACCGCCGCCCACGCATGACCGAGCTCGCCGCGTTCCTCGGCCTGGACAAATCGACCCTGTCCGGCCTCATCGACCGTGCCGAACGCCGAGGGCTGGTGGCCAGGGGCAAAAACCCGCAGGACCGCCGCGTCGTCGACGTGTTCCTCACCCCCGCCGGCCTGGAACTGGCGGAGCAGGTGTACGGCGAGGTCCGACACGCACTGGCATCTGCGACGGACCGGCTCAACCCGCAAGACAGCGACCGACTCGTCCAGCTGCTGCACGCTGTCCTGTGCTCTCCCGACTGAGGCCGCCTCCTCCCAATGGCTCACCCCGGGATCGGCGTTCGATCCCGGGGTGATGCCGGATTGCCTCAGGCGAGGAAGGCTTCGCCGGTGATCAGGAGTTCCACTCGCCGGTCATCTCGACGTAGTTCTCGCCACGGACCTTCTTGCCGTTGTACTTACCGGCAAAAGCCGCTGTGGCCTCCAGGTAGCCGCTCCCGTCGGGAGTCTCGATCTCCTGGTCCGGATTTCCGGTGACCCGCACGTCGAGCTCGGCGTGCAGGGCGGGAATACGGATACGCCAACGAGTGGGATACGTCTGGCCGGTGGCCGGACTGGTCCACTGCTGGGAGGCGCCCTGCGCGAGCGGCTCGACGTCGACCACGTCGTAGGAGCCGTCCGGATGGAGGACGGTCGCCCAGCTGTGCTTGGTTTCGGCGCCGATCGTGTCCCAGATGGCGACCTTGTCGCCATTGGGCATGCTGAGGTTCATCCATGTCCACCTTGTCAGCGACGTCGGCATCTCACCCCATTGCCTGTCCAGCCAGGAGGTGCCCCTGATCTGGTGCTTCTTGCCGTCGACGACGAGCGTTCCGGACGTCCGCATCTCCGGGAGTGCGAACTCGTAGTTCGGCACGCCGTCGACCAGGTTGAAAACGCCGGTCGATGCGTAGTTCATGGCGGGGCCGGTGGGCGCCAGTTGGACATCGAGAGATCCCCAAGGCGTCTCGACCTGCACCGACTGGCGGACGAGGTCACCCGTCCAGCTCAGCCCTGGTGCCTTGATGTCGAGCTTGCCCTGGCTCCACCGATAGTCCTTCGGCTTGACCATCGCGTCGTAGTCCTTGTACCACCCGGTGGTCTTGTTGATCACCGCGAACGTCCAGCGGTACGCGGCCTCGCCCCTGCTCGGGAGGATGCGCGTGTGGACCTGAAGACCGAACTCCTGACCGTTCGCCTTCACTGAGCTGGTGAAGTAGATCGAGTCGAACCAGGTCGGCTCGGGCCCGGGCGCGTGCCGTCCCAGGTCGGCCGCGGGATCGACCAGGGCCGGGATCCCTGACGTGGCGGAGCGGGCGGTCGGTGTTGCGGACGGGGCGGTCGCCTGGGCCGTAGAGCTGGCGAATGTACCGAACGCCAGAACCGCTGCCGAGGTGACCAGGGCTGCCGCTCGGCGCTTGGTCCGGATTGCGGGCATGAGGATTTCTCCTTGTATCAGGGGTGAAGCTCACCCACCGACGCCGACCGGCAAAGCCGCAGATGATCATCATCGCCACGGAGTCGCCCCTGGCCGGGCCATTTGTTTGCAATACCAACAACTTCATATTGGTTGGTATTGCAAACAATGTCAAGCACTCCAAGGACCGCACGCCCGGCGCGGTGCGCGCTCGCTTCACTCACGTGGTGACCAAGCGGCCAGTAAGAAATAACCCCTGAGTTCCCCATCATCTCTGGCTCCCCGGATGGCGCTGTTGTGGCCTGAGAGTGGCGGTGGTGCGGATGCGGGTGGTGACCAGCTCGCTCACGAGATGTCCTTGGGTGTGATCGTGTCGGTGGTGAACGGGCTGATGCCAGCGAGCTGGTCATAGACCGACAGAGGCCGTTGGCCGACGGTGACCTGGGCGGCGTCGGCGCGGGCGAGCAGGAAGCGCAGAGCGGTGGAGGGCGGGGCGGCCGGGTCTCGGCCCGTGGGGAGTCGGTCTTCGTGGCTGCTGGTGGTGGCGCGGGTGTGTCCATCAGGCAGCGCGCGCCAGTGCTCGGGATCGACAACCTGAGCGCCGCGGCCGACCGCACGGGGATGGACCGCCAGCAGCGTCACGCCGTGCGCATCGGGGACGGTGGCATGCAGGCCGATGGTGGCGGCCGAGGCGCGTACCTCAACCAGTTGCCGGTGAAAGACCTTGGCGGCCGGCACGGAGTAGAGGTTGGCCTCGAAGGCGACCAGGCAGTCCTTGCCGACATGCCGTAGATGCCGGTTGACCACGTGATAGGGACGGGCGGGGATCGGCCGCAGCGCGGCGTGATTCCGCGCCGCCCGGATGCCGATCACCTCGCCGTGAGTGGAGTGCGTGCGTCGGCGGCGCAGCGGTACCCACTCCAGGAACGTCGCATCCAGCTCCGGCACCGAGGAGAACGCCCGCCCGGCCAGGACGTGATCGCGCACGATGGTGACCTGCCGCTCCACGCGCCCTTTGCCGGTGGGCCGGTAGGCGGCCAGCACGTCGATGTCGAAGTCGTAGTGGCCGGCGAAGGCGACCGCTTCGGGATGCAAAGGCACTGCCTGGCCTGGTGCGACATGCCGGCGGATCACGGTTTTGGTGCGGTCATAGACGATCGCGGCGGGCACGCCGCCGAAATGCGTGAACGCCCGCCGGTGGCAGGCCCAGAAGGTGGCCAGGCTCATGTTGGTACAACGACGAGACCGGCCAGCTCACCGTGTTCGAAAGTGAGACGGGCAGTGCGGTGAGCGCGCCGGTCGAACAGCTTCAGGGCACCCTCCACTGGGGCATGCGCGGGGAGGCCGCGCGGCTGGCGGTCGTGGCGTGGGACGGTCGGGGCGTCGATGTGTACGACGAAGACGGCCGTTATGAGTATCACCTGGACATCGACACCACCGAACGGATCGGCGTCTCCTGCTGGGACGGCGGGGAACGACTATGGGCGTGGTCGCCATCGGGCGAGCACGGAGCCTGCTTGACGTCCGACGACCAGATCAAGGTGTGGTCTCTCGGGGACGGCCCGGCGTGCGTGCAGTCGATCGAGGTTCCGGAGGAAACGGCGGCGGTGCTGTGGGGAGCCGACGGCGTACTGGCCGCGATCGGTGGCTTCACCCTGCGGTTCGTCCGTGCGCTGACCGGCGACGTCCTGGGTGACTTCGTGAACGGCAGGGATGACGAGGAGGGACTGGCGCCGGTCGAGGATGGGGATGAGCTCCACGGCGTCTACACCGCCGACACCTGGCCCGTTCGCTGGGGCGACCTGAACCTGGTCAAGGACGCCGAAACGGCGGCCGCCGAGCTCACGTAGCCTGGCGACGCAGGCGATCGCGTCGAAGCAGTCGAAGGCGGGCTGCTCTCAGAAGTAGGCAGGACGTCCCTTCCTATTCGCTGCTGCTGCGACCAGTGAGCGCACCCTGCGGCTAGAAGAGGAAGAGGACCGGGGGTAGAGCTGGCCGAGGGGTCCATGCTGCTCGCTTTCGCCTGGACGAAGAGGTGCGAACAGCCGAGCGTCTGGATTGAAGTTCAGGACGATCT
>NZ_JBEYZF010000101.1:0-3641 GCF_040645915.1 Nonomuraea sp. NPDC046570
TGAAGAAGATGATGGTGAGGCCAACCACCACGTCGATGACGGTGCACCCCTCGGCGTAAGCCCGCGGCACCACCTTGTTCGCCCGGTAGTGGAAGAGGTCCCATGCCGCGTGGCCGAGCCAACCGGCGGCCACCAGGTAGCGAGCCAGGCTCTCGTCCACCGACATCGCCACCACGACCAGAGCCACATAGGCGACGAAACCGCCGAGCTGCAGCGCCAGCATGCCGGGCTCCCGCAGCTGCTTGCGGGCGGCTCCGATGACCAGGTACGCCCCGGGAAGGACGAGCATGAGCACCGGCGCGGGAACGAACGGTTCCACCCAGTTGTCGATGGTCACGACGAGGGCCAGCCACGTCGGCCACCGGCGTACCATAGCGGCGGCGAACCGGCCGGACGCGGTGGTGGGCGCCGGAGCCGGGGCGTGACCGCGGTGGTCCCGGGTGTACTCGTCGCGACGGCGGAGCATCGCGACGACCATGGCGGGCAGCATCAGCACATGCCCGTAGATCAGGAGGGCGTCGCCGGAGAGTATCCCGGCCCAGAACGGTACGAGTAGCAGGAGGATGGGCGCGACCATCGCCGCGCCCATCTCGGCGATGGCGGGCCAGTGGTGCCCTCGGTAGCGCATCCACACTGACATGCCGAGCGTCATGTCGATGGCCATGGTGAGGGCGCCGACGTCGGCCCGCCCGAACAGGGCGTCCCACCCCAGCGACGAGGTGACCACCGTCCACACGGGGCCGAACAGCACCATCCCGGCGATCATCGCGATCACCATCTCGACAAGGTGCCGGAGGAACAGCAGGGCTGGGCGATGCCGGTCAGTGGATCGCGTGCTGAGGCGTTCCGCGGCGCGGGGGGCGTCGTCATTCATGATGTCGTCCATGAACCCAGCGTGCTGACGGCACGGCTCAACCCACACCCTCGTCATGTCACCGGTCGACCATGCGGATCACATGGCCGACCTGTGCATGCCCGGCCGGTCAGACGAGCGCGGCCACCGAGGCCCCGCGCCGGTACGCCAGGGTGACCGCGGCCACCCGTCGCCCGAGCGCGCTCGCCGTACGCAGGTCGGTGGCCGGCGGCGCGATCTCCGGGCCGACGTCGGCGTCGGACTGGGCCATCGCCCCCAGCCAACTGCCCAGCCGGTTGAGGTCCTCCACCGAACCGCCCGTGGTCGACCAGCCGCCCGTCTCGGCGAGCCCGACCCAGATCATGCCGTGCTGGGCGGCGAGAATCGTGAAGTCGACCAGGGTGTTGAGTTTGTCGCCGCTCATGCAGCCGCTGTTGGTGAACCCCGCCGCGATCTTGTCCTTCCAGCGCATATTGTTCCTCAGCGCGACCGTGGTCCCTTCGGCGAAGGTCTTGAACGCCGCCGACGGGCTGCCCATGTAGGTCGGGGCGCCGAACACGATCGCGTCCGCGGCGTCGAGGCTCGACCACAGCGAGTCGTTGAGCTCGTCGACCGCCAGCAACTCCGCCGTGGTCCCCGCCACTTCCCGCGCGCCCTCGGCCACGGCCTCGGCCTGCCGGGCGGTGTGTCCGTAGCCGCTGTGGAAGGCCACCGCCACCCGCACCGAAGCAGGCTCGCTGGTCAGGAAATCAAACATGTCATCCCCTTGGTAGTTGTTCGTGTGTTGACGCCTGGCTGACCCAGGCTCGGCCTGGCGACGACCTCGACCGGCTAAACTGGCGGCTCTGGATGTCAGGGGCACGGCACATGCGCCCGACCAGCAGACGATCGCTCACTCGATCACCGAGCAAGGACCTCACCGCGTCGCTGATATGACGAAACGCGACGAGGAAAGGTGACCGATGGACGAGCACAACCTGTTGGCGGAGCGATTCGAGACCCATCGCGGCCACTTGCGGACCGTGGCCTACCGGATGCTCGGCTCACTGAACGACGCGGACGACGCCGTCCAGGAGACCTGGTTGCGGCTCAACCGCTCCGACACCAGCGAGGTCGAGAACCTGGCGGGCTGGCTGACGAAGGTCGTCGCCCGCGTGTGCCTCGACATGCTTCGCTCCCGTACGGCACGACGCGACGACCCGGTGGGCTGGGTCGTTCCCGAACCGGCCCCGACCGGCCGCCAGACGGACCCCGAACAGGAAGCGCTGCTGGCCGAGTCGGTCGGCCTCGCCCTCCTGGTGGTGCTGGAGAGGCTGACACCCGCGGAGCGGATCGCCTTCGTGCTGCACGACATGTTCGCCGTACCCTTCGACGAGATCGCCGCCATCGTGGAACGGTCGACCGATTCCGCCAAGAAGCTCGCCAGCCGCGCCCGCCAGCGGGTGAAGGGCACCGCCGCGGTCCCCGATGTCGATCTCTTCTGGCACCGCCAGGTCGTCGACGCCTTCCTCGCCGCCGCGCGCGGGCGTGACCTCAACGGGCTGCTCGCGGTTCTCGACCCGGGCGTCGTCCGCCGGGCCGAGCGCGCCTTGCTGCCGCCGGGTACGCCGACCGTGGTCCGCGGTGCGCGAGCCGTGGTGGAGGAGACGGTCGTCCTCGCAGAGAAGGCACGGTTCGCGGAGGTGGCGCTCGTGAACGGAGTTCCGGGCATCCTGGTGGCCCCGGGCGGCCGGTTGCTCATCGCCCTCACCATCACGATCACGGACGGGAAGATCACCGAGTACGAGGTGATCGCCGACCCGGCCCGCCTGCGCCAACTCGACCTGGCCGTCCTCCCACAAGTGCCATAACGGACCATCGGGTACGATCTCGGCTTCACGGACCGCGCGGACCGATCGCCACTGTCCCGTCCGCGCATCCAGGCGGTGCCGAAGGGCAGGCGACTCCACGCTGTCGGCGCGCCCACCTGGAGAACCTGGAGGACTGGCCATGCCCTGGCTGACACAGTTAGCCGAGATCGCCCGCCGTACCGGCTACCCGGTGACCGAGGTCCCCGGTTGGAAGAGCCGTGGCCACGGGCCGCAGCCCGCGGTGAAGGGCATCGTCTGCCACCACACCGCGGGCGCGACCGCGGGCGGCGACTATCCGTCACTGCGCGTGGTACGCGACGGGCGGCCCGGCCTGGACGGCCCGCTCAGCCAGTTCGGGCTCGGCCGCTCCGGACGCATCTACGTGATCGCCGCCGGACGGTGCTGGCACAACGCGCCGTCGACCAGCGCGCGGCACAACAACAGCAGCTCGCTCGGGATCGAAGCCGAGAACGACGGCCGCCAGCCCTGGCCCACTCCCCAGCTCGACGCCTACCAGAGGCTGTGCGCGGAGCTGTGCGCGGAGTTCGGGCTGACCTCCGCCGCGGTGAAGGGCCACAAGGAGGTCAACCGGCAGAAACCCGACCCGCACTCCCTCAGCATGAACGACTTCCGTACGGCGGTCGCGGCCCTGATCAAGGGCGAGCCCCCCCTGTCGTGGACGGAGAAGCTCTTGAAGAACCTGCCCGTGCTCAGACTCGGCGACGACAACTTCGACGTGAAGACGCTGCGCGCCAACCTGTTCGCCCGCGGCTTCGTCCCCGCCTCGGCGTACAGCACACCCCTGGACTTGAAGGCGTGGCTGGAGCGCACCGACTACGACCCGCAACTGGCCGCGCTGGTCGGGACGTTCCAGAAGAGCAAGGGCCTGAACGACGACCAGATATGCGGCCCGGATACCTGGCCACCGCTGCTCCGCG
>NZ_JBEYZF010000102.1:0-2937 GCF_040645915.1 Nonomuraea sp. NPDC046570
TTCACTTGCTCCCACGAAGGGATGACTCCTTCCCCACCCTCAGCACAGAGTTTTATGCCTGTTTGCTACCTCTATCCATTTTGACAGGGAGGGGCTGACGCCTCGGTTGTCGCCGTCGCCGAGCGTCTTCGACTCACCGAGGTGTTCACCTTGGACACCAGGGACTTCTCCGTGGTCCGGCCCGCGCACGTCGCCGCCTTTACACTGGTACCCGGCTGATCTCCCTACGCCACCGGCTACATACGTTGGGTGGCACCAACGTCAGCTGGGACCCATCCGAGTGGACCTCCTGCCAGATCGGTCTCACGACCACCCAGGAGTAGATCGGGCTCCGTGTGGTACTGCGGGCCGCCGTCCTCGTTCCGGGTGCCGAAGGACCATCCTGTACGGCGATGCCCCGCGATCTATCCCGGCCATGTGTGAACCCTGTGGTAGCTGGTTTGTCTCACCCGTGATCTACGGACGTTTCCAACGTGGAACCGCACCAACGTGAGAACCGCACCTATGACCCGCGCTTGCTGCGGATCAGCCGAGCTGAGCGTCAGGGATGCGCCCAGAGCCGTCCGCCGTGCGAAGTTGCCGCGGCGGCCTGGCGGCCCGGACGGGCCTCTCCGCCGAGGAGACCCGCGAGACCGCACTGGTGATCCAGGAGAACGCGTACCAGTCGCTGCTTGGGGCTGGCCGGGCTCGTTGAACGTACCCTGATGGCGGGTGGCGTGGGACGGGCGCTTGGTCCTCGATGCCCGGTGTCGTGGGAGGCTTCGCTGTGACTCGACTGGTGATCGTGGATGACGACCCGATGGTGCGAACCGGGCTGCGCCTCATTCTCGGGGGCGAGCCCGACCTGGAGCTCGTCGGCGAGGCCGGGGACGGGCGGCAGGCCATGGAGGTGATCCGCGACCTCAGACCCGATGTCGTGCTGATGGACATCCGGATGCCGTACCAGGACGGGCTGATCACCACCGAGTTGCTGGTGGCGCAGCCGGACCCGCCCCGGATCCTCGTGCTCACCACCTTCGACGCCGACGACATGGTGTTGCGGGCGCTGCGGCTCGGCGCCGACGGGTTCCTGCTGAAGGACACGCCGCCACCGAAGATGATCGAGGCGGTCCGTACGGTGGCGAGGGGCGAGCCGGTGCTGTCGCCGAGTGTCGCACGGCAGGTGATCACCGCGGCAACCGGCGGGCTCGGGTCGCGGCGGCCGGAGGCGCGGCGGGAGCTGGCCAGGCTCACCGAACGCGAGCGCGAGGTCGCGATCGAGGTGGCCAGGGGCGGCTCGAACGCCGAGATCGCCGAACGCCTCCACATGAGCGTCGCGACCGTGAAGGCGAACATCACCCGGATCTTCGCCAAACTCGAGACCGACAACCGCGTCCAGGTCGCCATGAAGGTACGCGACGCGGGCCTCCTCTGAACACGGCTACCGGACGACCGCGAGGAGGGTGGTGGCGGCGGCGGTCAGGGCGGGATCACCGTGCGTGGTGGAGCGTTGGCGGGCCTGGTCGACGGTGATTCCGCGGCTGGCGAGGCGCCAGAGCGCGTCCTGGTCCATCGTGACGTGGGCGGCGGGTTCGTTCGCCGGGGTGTCCGGGGTCAGGTGCCAGCGGTCGGGGTGGCGGGTGGCGAACCAGACGCCGCCCGCCGGGCCGGTGACGTCGAAGCGCAGGGCCGTACCGGCCGGGCGGTTCTCCGCGCGGAGGGTGTTCGGCAGCGCGCCTCAGTAGTGGGCGATGATCTGCCGGGCTGGGCCGTTCACGGTCATCTGCCCTCCGTACGGCAGGACCCACTGGGGATCGGTGTGCCCGAAGTCGATGCCGAACACGGCCATGGCCTCGGGGTTGTAGTGGTCCAGGGCCCGCAGGATCGCCGCGCGTTGCTCGGCGCGGTAGCTGTCGCGTTCGTCGGGTGTGGTGCGGCGCTGCAGGTTACTGGCCTTGGCCGTACCGACGAGGATGGCGGGGAACTGGGTGAGCAGGCCGCGTTCGCCGGCGTTGCGGAGCATGCGGAACACCTCCTCGGCCGGGGGCATCTCCTCCGAGGTCTCCAGCAGCAGGATGCAACCGGCGTAGTCCTCGGCCGGGCGGATCCATCGGCCCGCGGCCAGGTTCCAGTGCAGGATCTCCAGGTTGCCGCCCCAGGTGGGGGCGGTGACGACGCGGTCGGGGCGGTGCCAGGACCAGCCGGGGCTGGGCTGGACCGGCGCTGTACGGCCCAGCGAGGCGGGGTCGTTCCAGTCGAGTTCCTCCTCGCTGAACTCGTCGACCGGGTGCAGTTCGACGTCCCCGCCGGTGAGCAGCGCGGCGCGCAGGGAGCCCGCCGACACCGGGTGCAGGCCGCCGCCGCGCCCCAGGTGCATCATCGTCGAACCGCCGTGATAGGCCGCGACGCCGAGGTTCCACAGCCAGTTGAGCAGGTTGATGTTGTCGCTGTAGCCGACGAACGGCTTGGGGTCGGCCGTGATCACGGCGGGGTCCAGGAAGGGCAGCACGGTGAGCTGGTCGTCCCCGCCGATGGTGGCCAGCACCGCGCGGATGTCCGGGTCGGCGAACGCGTCCGTCAGATCGGCAGCCCGGTCCTGCGGGGTGGCGTTCAACCGGCGGGTCGTGGGGTACTCCACGGGCTCCAGCCCGAACTCGTCGCGGAGCCGCCGCATCGCGAGTTCGTGCACGGCGGGGAACATCCCGGGGGCCGCGAAGGAAGGCGAGACCACCGCCACCCGGTCTCCGGCCGTCAGCTTCGGGGGGACAGTGAGATCAGGGCGCATGCCCTCATCTAACTGGATCATGAAGTCGCTGTCTTCCCAATAACGACGCGACGAACCTCTGGCCGCGCGTCGTCCGCGGCTAGATCGCTGATGTGAAATTCGGGTTAGTGATCGTAGGCGGTCAGGGACCGTTTCACGGGTGCGCCGGTGTTCCAGTTGTGCCAGATGACGGC
>NZ_JBEYZF010000103.1:0-2680 GCF_040645915.1 Nonomuraea sp. NPDC046570
CGGTTCTCCGGATCGGTCACCTTGGCGTACAGCCACGGCGTCAACGACCCCGCCGCCCAGGAGGCGGAACCCGGCAGCGCCGGGTCCATGCCCAGCGACTCGACTGACGGCTTGGTCAGATCGATACGTGCCTGCGTCCAGTCGGACCAGGGACCGGCGATACCCCGCGCGGTCTCGCCGCGCGCACGCCAGCGGATCTTCATGCCATCGGTGAGATTGCCTGCCGGGATCTGCACCAGAGCGTTTTCGCCGGACCGGGACGGCTGAGCGCTCTTCCCGGTCCAGATCAGGCCGGAGCCCTGGCCGGTCGCCGCCGGGTCGTGCTCGACCTCCACCGCGAGCAGGGAGTCCCTGTTCTCCGGGTCGGTCACCTTGGCGTACAGCCACGGTGAAGGTGACGCCGCCGTCCACGTGCCGGCGTCCCAGGTAGCCGGGGTCATCGACAATCCGGCCACCGACGGTGTGCGGAGGTCGATGGTGGCGGTGAGCCACTCGGTCCACGGACCGACGACGCCGCTGGTGGTCTCACCACGTGCACGCCAGCGGATCTTCATGCCGTCGGCGAGCTTCCCCGCCGGGACCTGAGCCCACGCGTTGGCGCCAGAGTGCGCGGCGGTAGTGCCCTTGCCTTCCCAGATCAGACCCGTGCCCTGAACGGTCGCCGTGGGATCGTGCTCGATCTGGACTCCCAGCCGCGAGCCGCGCGAGGAAGAGTCGGTGACCTTGGCGTATATCCACGGAGTGACCGACGATGCCGTCCAGGTCGTCTCGCCCTTGGTGGCCGGAGTCAGCCCGGCGTCCGAAGCAGCCGGCTTGGTCACATCGACGGCGGCGTTCTGCCAGGGCGACCAGGCGCCTTCCGCACCGGCGGTGGTGACTCCGCGGACTCGCCAGCGGATCTTCATGCCGTCGGTGAGGGTGCCCGCCGGGATCTGGAGCCAGGCGTTGCCGCCGGAGGGGTAGGAGGTGGTGCCCTTGCCGGACCAGATGATGCCGGTGCCCTGGCCGGTGGCGGCCGGGTCGTGCTCGACCTCCGCATCCAGCATCAGCTTCGCCCCACCGGCGTCACTAACCTGCCCGTACAGCCACGGAGTGGTCGAAGCGAGGGTCCACGAATCAGCGCCGCGGGTGGCGGGGACGGCGCCGAGGCCGTTGCCCGCTGTACCGCTGACCACGATCGTGGCCGTCTGCCACTCCGACCACGGACCCGATACCCCGGAGGAGGTGGAAGCGCGTACGCGCCAGCGGATCAGCCAACCGTCCTTCAGCTTGCCCGCCGTAACCGCCGGTGTCTGCAGCCAGCACCTGCTAGTGGTGGAACACCCGGTCGTGGACAGATCACCAGAACCAGACCAGATCAAGCCCGCCCCCTGCGCAGGAACCGACAGGTCGTGCTCGACCTGAGACTCCAACCGAAGCGTCCGCGACTCCGGATCGACGCCATAAGCGGAGAACGACGGCTGGACGGACGATACGGTCCACAGCCCCGACACCGACTGACCGGGGGAAGCCGACAACTCGGAGACCACCGGCTTGGAGGTGTCGACCCGCCCGGCCTGCCACTCCGACCACGGGCCCGACACCCCAGTGGAGGTGGAAGCGCGCACGCGCCAGCGGATCAGCCAACCGTCCCTCAGCTTGCCCGCCGTAACCGCGGGCGTCTGCAACCAGCACCTGCTGACGGTGGAACACCCGGTGGCCGACAGCTCTCCGGAGCCGGACCAGATCAATCCCGTGCCCTGTGCAGGAGCAGACGGGTCGTGCTCGACCTGAGACTCCAACCGAAGCGTCCGCGACTCCGGATCAACGCCATAGACGGAGAACGACGGCTGGGTCGACGGCAATGTCCACAACCCCGACACCGACTGACCCGGAGAAGCCGACAGGTCAGAGACGACAGGCTTGGACGCGTCCACCCGCCCGGCCTGCCACTCCGACCACGCACCTTCCGCTCCCGTGGAGGTGACCGCGCGCACGCGCCAGCGGACCAGCCAGCCGTCCCTCAGCTTGCCCGCCGTAACCGCGGGCGTCTGCAACCAGCATCTGCTGACGGTGGAACACCCGGTGGCCGACAGCTCTCCGGAGTTGTACCAGATCAATCCGGACCCCTGGCCGGCGGCGGACGGGTCGTGCTCGACCTGTGCTTCCAGGCGTACTGTTCGCGACTCCGGATCAACGCCGTAGGCGGAGAACTCCGGCTGGGTCGACGGGAACGTCCACAACCCGGACACCGACTGACCAGGGGAAGCCGACAGCTCGGAGACGACAGGCTTGGAGGTGTCGACCCGCCCGGCCTGCCACTGCGACCATGGGCCGGTGACGCCGGTGGAGGTCGTCGCGCGCACGCGCCAGCGGATCAGCCAGCCGTCCTTCACTTTGCCCGCGGCCACCGCGGGAGTCTGCAGCCAACACCTGCTGACGGTGGAACACCCGGTGGCCGACAGATCACCGGAGCCGGACCAGATGACGCCTGTCCCCTGCCCGGCAGCCGACGGGTCGTGCTCGACCTGAGACTCCAGCCGAAGCGTCCGCGACTCCGGATCAACACCGTAGGCGGAGAATGACGGCTGCGTCGACGGGAACGTCCACAATCCCGACGCCGACTGACCCGGAGAAGCCGACAACTCGGAGACGACAGGCTTGGAGGTGTCGACCCGCCCGGTCTGCCACTGCGACCAGG
>NZ_JBEYZF010000104.1:0-2557 GCF_040645915.1 Nonomuraea sp. NPDC046570
CGCGCCAAGGACATCGAGATCTTGGTGCTCCGGCATCAGCTGACGGTGCTGCAACGGAAGGTGACCAAGCCCGTGTTCACTCGGGAAGATCGGTTCCTCCTCGCGGGGCTGCTGCATCGTCTGCCGATGGGCACGCTGCGGCGTCTCACGTTGCTGGTCCGCCCTGACACGATCCTGCGCCGGCATCGTGATCTGCTGCGACGCCGGCACGCCGCAGCAAGCGCTCATCGGCGGCGGGGACGCCCGCGCACCGTCCGATCCATCCGCGTCCTGGTGCTGCGGCCGGCCCGGGAGAACTCCTCGTGGGGCTACCGGCGTATCCACGGCGAACTGGCCGCGCTCGGCAGCAAGGTCGCCGCCTCCACGGTCTGGGAGGTCCTCAAAGCCCACGGCATCGACCCCTCTCCGGAACGGGAGCACACCGCCTGGTCCGAGTTCTTACGCAGTCAGGCCGATGCGCTGCCGGCCTGTGACTTCTTCGAGGTCCGCACGCTGACTGGGGCGCGCCTGTACGTCTTGGCGGTCATCGAGCACGCCACCCGCCGCATTCGGATCCTCGGGGTCACCGCGCACCCCACCGGGCAGTGGGTCACCCAGCTCGGTCGTAACCTCGTCATGGACCTGCAGGATGCGGGCAGTTCAGCGAAGTTCCTCATCCGCGACCGAGACACCAAGTTCATCGCGGCCTTCGACGCCGTGCCGGCCGGTGCCGGAGTACGCATCATCAAGAGCGGCGTCCGTATGCCGCGGATGAATTCCATCATGGAGCGATGGATCCAGACCTGTCGGCGTGAGCTGCTGGACCGAACCTTGATCTGGAACCAGCGCCACCTTCTACATGTGCTGCGCGAGTTCGAGACCTTCTACAACGAACACCGGCCCCACCGTGCTCTCCAACAGGCTGCCCCGCTTCGACCACTCGTTGATCCCGGCATCGACTCGGCCTCGATCGCCTCGTTGGAGATCCGCCGACGTGATCGGCTCGGAGGTGTCCTGAAGGAATACCGACACGCGGCTTGACGTGGCCGGATGATTAATCGGCACCCGCACTGCTGGGACCGCGTGACTCGGGTGGAGGCGCGGTACTTCAGTGGCCACCCTGCTCTGTCGGCGGGGCGAGGCGGAACGCGGCAGACATGAGCTGGCGAGAAGTCTGGACGGCAGGATCCGCGCGCTCGGGCCGACCCACCTGGAGTCCCTGCGGACGCGACGTGACCTGGACGAGCTGACGTAGAACGCCCCCGCCGCCGAGGACGGCGGCAGGGGCGGCAAAGAGCGTCAGGCGAGGTCCGCCAGCAGCTCCGCGAAGACCTGCGGCCGGCTGAAGTAGCCGACGTGCGAGGTCGCCAGCGTGTGCACGTCGAAGGGGTTGTGCGGGGTCAGCGCGTCCGCTTGGCGGATCATGTAGTCCTGGACGGCCGGGGTGATGCTGCGGTCCTCGGACAGGCGGATGTAGGTGTGCGGGACGCGTCCCCATCCGTCGGCCGTGACCAGCGCCGCCGGCTCCAGCACCGTATGGTTCTCGTCCGGGTCCATGGAGTCAAGCAGCAGCCGGAACTGGTGGTCGGTGGAGTCGGCCATGATGGCGGTCTTCAACTCGGCGAACAGTTCCGGGTCGGCGTGGGCGCTGCGCCAGTTCAGGCGGGCCACACCGGGGTCGGGCACACCCGGCACGGCGATCCGGGCCGCCGCGGCGTCGAGCAGGTTGTCGTCGACCACGTCCCACGCCTCGGTGAGCATGGCCGGGCTGCTCAGGCACAGCGCGGAAAGGTAGACCACGCGGTCGAGCAGTTCCGGTACGGCGTTGGCGACGGCGCTGATGGTCAGGCCACCGAGGCTGTTGCCGGCCAGGACGACCGGGCCCCGTTCGGCGAGCCGGCGCACGATGTCCACCACGTGCCGCACGTTGTCCTGCAACGTGACGGCGCGCATCGGGGAGGGGGCGTCGGCCAGTGCCGCGGCGTCTTGCGGCAGCCGGTAGTAGGCGGCGGGGGTGCCGGCGCGGTCGCCGTGGCCTGGCAGGTCGACGGTGTACGAAAGGTGACCGAGCAGGGCCAGTTCGTTCTGTAGGGGCCTCCAGGCCTGAGCGTTGCTGGAGCCGCCATGAACGAACACGAAAGTGGGGCGCGAGGTTGCGCGCATGAAATGAATCCTCGTCATCCAGAGGTGAACGGTGGACACGGGACCCCGGTGCATGCGACGGTCTGCACCGCGGTCAGAACGCCGACCGGGTCCGGATCGCCTGCCAGTTGTGGATGACGGAACACATGAGGCCAACTGTAGCGGATGAGGCGATGGCCCCGCCTTCGCGTTTCACTCGGTGCAGTCCTTCGGGCCGGGCCGGGCCCGCATCCCAGCGCCGGCACTGACGTGGCCGCTTCGATGTCATACCAACCACCGTCGAGCGCTGACCTGCGGCGGCGCAATCCCATGTACCTGGGTTGGGTCGGGCCAGGGCGCGGTGGGGCCTTCCCCCCGGAGTGTGGACACCTTGAGTACCGGATGATGGACATCCGGAGACAAGGAGTTCCACGTGGCGATGAAGTCGTATCCGCCG
>NZ_JBEYZF010000105.1:0-2507 GCF_040645915.1 Nonomuraea sp. NPDC046570
GGTGCGTGCGTGACTATGAGCGATTATCCGAGCACCACGAGGCCATGGTCCTGTGGGCGATGATCATCATCATGGGACGGCGGCTCGCGCGATCCTGTGGGGTGCGGAAACTCAGCGGTAGTGGTTGACCTGGGGGTTCGTGGCTCGAGCATGACGAGGTCTGGGGCATCCTGCTGACGGTGTCGTGGTCCTTGCTTTACCTCATCTTCGGACGTGTCGTTCAGCTCCTGGTCCTGCTGGGTCGCGGTGATCGGGCCAAGGCGGCCGAGATCGTGGTGCTTCGTCATCAGGTCGCAGTGCTGCGCCGTCAGGTGAACCGGCCCGATCTCCAGCCGGTGGATCGGGTCGTGCTGGCGGCCTTGTCGCGGTTGCTTCCCCGCTCGTCGTGGGATGGCTTCTTCGTCACCCCGGCGACGTTGCTGCGCTGGCACCGCGCGTTGGTGACGCGCCGGTGGACCTACTGCTCCAAGCGCCCGGGCCGTCCCCCTACCCGTGCGGACATCCGGGAGGCGGTGTTGCGCTTGGCCCGGGAGAATCCCACGTGGGGCTATCAGCGCATCAGCGGCGAACTGGCCGGCGTCGGCCTTCGGGTACCGCCCAGCACCGTACGCGACATCCTCAAGAGAGCCAGGCTCAGTCCGGCTCCACGTCGCACCGGCCCGAGCTGGAGCCGATTCCTCAAGGCGCAGGCTGAGGGCATCTGGGCGTGCGATCTGTTCCACGTCGACACGGTCTTCCTCAAGCGGCTCTATGTTCTGTTCTTCATCGAGCACGCCACTCGCGTCGTCCACGTCGCGGGCGTCACGGCGCGTCCGACCGGAACCTGGGTGGCTCAGCAGGCCCGCAACCTGGTCATGAACCTGGGGGATCGGGCCGAGGGCGTGCGATTCCTGATTCGCGACCGCGACGCGAAATTCACCGCGGTCTTCCGAGGTATTCACCTCACTCGGCGCCCGCGTCATCAAAACACCAGTTCGCGCGCCGCAGGCGAACGCGATCGCCGAGCGCTGGGTCGGCACCGTTCGAAGGGAATGCACCGATCGGCTGCTGATCTACGGTGAAGGCCATCTTCGCCGAGTTCTGCAGGCATACGAACGGCATTACAACCCGCACCGTCCTCATCGCTCACGAGACCGTCGGCCGCCTCAACCACTACATGTCCCGGCTCCACCGACCGATCTCGATCAGATACGCCTGCAACGCCGACAGGTACTCGACGGCCTGATCAACCAGTACCAGCGGGCCGCATAGACGGAGTAGAGATAACCGCAGACCAGAGGCCGCATCCGGGTTTTCGCACCCCACAGGCACAATTGCCGACCAGACTTCCCGGCGCACCTGTAGGCAACCTATCAACCAGCGTCAAGATCGGCGAGAGCGCCGTGCCTATGTTCAGCCTCGGCCTGCCGGTCCGAAACGTCGCACCACGATCCCCAGCGCTCGTCTCTGGCCTGCTTGCCGTCTACGCCCCCTCGGCGAAGGAGGTGAAGTCGATCGCGGGTAGGTCGGGGTCGAAGTCGTCGGGGCGCAGGCGCAGCACGTCAATTGATCTCCGCCCCCAGCTTGGTCGCGGCCACGCTGGTGCCGAGCCCGCCCAGCCGTTTGAGGGTCGGGGTGCCGTTCTTGGCAAACGTCAGGTCCTCGTTGTCGGCGTAGCCCGCGTCCAGATGCTCGGCGGCCTGGCGGTGACGCTGCTTCAGCTCGGCCACGAATTCGGCCGCGCTCTCCGGTAGCCCCGCCTCGGCGCAGTAGGCGGCCAGCAGCGGCCGGCACTCGTCGAAGCTCAGCAGGTGTGAGCTCCAGTCGCCGTACTCGGCGGCCCCGTCCACCGCGATGTCGCCGGTGCGCAGCTCCTCGGCCAGATAGGCGAACACCATCGCCTCAAAGTGCCGTTTGACCAGCATGCCCGGCTGCTTGCGGTCACGGATGGCGCGCTGCCAGTTGGCCGAGGCGAACCGAAGATCCAGCAGGCGGCCATCAGCAGCGCGGGCGGGGATGAAGTCGCGGGTCTTGCTCCAGTAGGTGAGGGCGTGCTGTAGCGCGTCCAGCACGCTGCGGTCGGCCGAGGTCGCCTTGAACCTCAGCACCACGGCCAGCGCGAGCATACCCGGTCGGCCTTGAAGAACTGCTGGATGAGCAGCTCGTGGTTGTCGTGCTGATAGGCCGTCACCTCCTCGATGTCGTCCAGCTGCGCGGCCGCGCCGCCAGCCCGCTCCACCACCTGCCGGACCGACCCCACCCCGGCGGCCTGCATCCGCACCGCCTTGACCAGCACCTCAACTGCGGCCCCGAGACCCGCCCGCTGCTCTGACTTCTCGACGTCCATGCCGACCTCGTTGCCAGCGCCGTTGCCGACGTCGGGGCCAGCCTCGGCGTCTGCCTCGGCCTCCCCGCCCGATCCTCTCAGCGCGGTTGGCGACATAATGATCTTATGGACCTCGACGCGGCAGTGAGCGAGCTCGGCGACCTGTGTGTGAAGCATTTGGGCGATCACGTCGGGAGGCAAC
>NZ_JBEYZF010000106.1:0-2140 GCF_040645915.1 Nonomuraea sp. NPDC046570
GACCACATGATCCCCACCACCTACACCCACCTCGACCACCTCCCCACCACCCCCAACGGAAAACTCGACCGCAAAGCCCTCCCCGCCCCACAGGCAGGGACAGCGGCGCCGAGCAAACCGCCCAGTGGTGTGGACGAGCGGGCCGTGGCGGAGGTCTGGGCCGAGGTGCTGCGGATCGACCCGCCGGGCGCCCACGACGGTTTCTTCGCCCTGGGCGGCGACTCCATCCGCTCGCTCAAGGTCGTCGCGCGGCTGCGCGCCCGCGGCTACTCCGTGGAGATCGAGCAGATCTTCCTGCACCAGACGGTCCGCGAGCTGGCCGGTGCGATCACCAAGGGAACCGGCGAGCAGGGCCCCGCGAGCGAGGCGTTCGGCCTGCTCGGCGCGGCCGACCTCGACCGGGTGAAGCGCCGTTTCCAAGGAGGCACACGTTGACCGAGCTCGAGGACGCCTACCCGCTGACCGCCCTGCAGGCCGGGATGCTGTTCCACAGCGCCTACCAGGAGGACTCCGCCTCCTACCACGACGTGTTCACGCTGATCCTGCGCGGCCCGTACCAGGGTGAGCTGCTGCGGGCGGCGGCGCGCGAGGTCACGGCCAGGCACGCCGTCCTGCGCACCTCGTTCGACCTGACCGGTTTCGACGAGCCGATCCAGCTCGTCTGGGACGAGGTCGAGCCACCGGTCCAGGAGATCAACCTCACCGGGTACGGCGACGCCTGGCCAAGGCTCACGATGTGGCGGGAGGACGAGAAGCGGCGCCCCTTCGACTGGGCGTCCGCCCCGCTGTTCCGCCTCGTCGTCCACCACCTGGAAGAGGGCGAGTGGGCGCTCACGCTGAGCTTCCACCACGCGATCCTGGACGGCTGGAGCGTGGCCACGCTCATGACCGAGCTGCTCGGCCGGTACTCCGCCCACCTCGGCGGCGAGCCGGTCCGGCCGCTCGATCCGCCGCCGCTGAACTTCCGCGACTTCGTGGCGCGGGAGAAGGCCGCGGTCGGGTCGGCGGCGAGCGAGGCGTTCTGGCAGGACGTGCTGGCCGACGCTCCGGCGACCGCGCTGCCCAGGCTGCCCGGGTACCGGAGCGGGGACGCCGAGGACACCGAGGCGCTCGCCGTACCGTTCGGCGAAGGGCTGGTCGCGGGGCTGGAGGGGGTGGCGCGGGAGCTCGGCGTGCCGGTGCGGACCGTGCTGCTGGCCGGGCATCTGCGGGTGTTGGCGCTGGTCACCGGGTCGGCCGACGTTGTCACGGGGCTGGTCACGCACGGCAGGCCCGAGCACGAGGCGGCCGAGGAGATCCTGGGGCTGTTCCTCAACAGCGTCCCGTTGCGGGCGCGTACGGACGTGCGGAGCTGGCGGGAGCTGATCACGAACGTCTTCGCCGCCGAGGTGGCGCTGCTGCCGCACCGGTTGTACCCGCTGTTCGAGATGCAGCGGCTGACCCAGCGCTCACCGGTGATCGACGTGCTCTTCGACTACCGCGACTTCCACGTCTACCAGGATCTCGGCCCGGCGGACCGGGTCGAGGTGGTGGAGACGGAGTTCTTCGAGCAGACCAACCTGGCCATCTCCGCCAACTTCACCAGGTCGCCGGAGAGCGGGACGCTGGAGCTGAAGCTCAAGTACGACGTCACGCAGTTCTCCGCGGCGCAGGTGGCGCGGGCCGGAGAGCTCTACCGCGAGGTCTTCGCGCGGATCGCCGCGGATCCCGGCGGCGATCCGCGGGAGCCCGGCGACGTGCTGGCGGCCGACTCGGCGGCGGTGGAACGCTGGAACACGACCGGCGCCCCGGCCACGTTCGTGCCACTGCCGGTGGCCATCGCACGCCAAGCGGCGACCACCCCCGAGGCACCCGCGATCTGCGGGCCCGACGGCCTGTGGCTGACCTACGCGGAATTCATCGGCCGGGTCAACGCCCTGGCTACGAGACTGCGGGAGCAAGGGGTACAGCTCGGCGACGTGGTGGGAGTCTGCCTACCCCGAAGCGTCGACATGGTCATCGCCGTCCACGCCGTCATGACCGCGGGCGGAGCCTATCTCCCCCTCGAACCGACATATCCGGACCAGCGCCTGACCTTCATGACCCAAGACGCCCACGTCCGAGCCGTCATCACCCACGAGCCCCACCGCTTCGCCGGAAA
>NZ_JBEYZF010000107.1:0-2078 GCF_040645915.1 Nonomuraea sp. NPDC046570
TACAGAAAGCTTCGAAGTCTTCGGCCTTGATGCTCTTGTCGAAGAGCTGGAAACGGAGCTTGCCCTGCCGGTTGACGGCCGACACCATGAAGGCCGATCTCTTGGCTCCGGTGCGCTTGACGGTCGGCGTCTGCCCCACTGGCGCCCAGGTCGTCCCGGCGTGGTAGTGAGTGCTGATGGCCGCCTCATCTGCGAAGTAGATGATCGCGCCGGCCTCCTTCGCCTCTTTGACGATCTTCGGGTAGTCCTCGGACTTCCAGCGCTCGACCAATTCGGGATTCTGCTGATAGGCCTTATACAGCGGTTTCTGCGGTGACATGCCGAGTTGGCGTAGCACGCGTCCGACGCTGGCAACCGACAACCTGACACCGAAGCGTCGCCGGATGAGCTCCTGGACCATGGCGCGGGTCCACAGCGCCAGCCCGAAGCTCAATTGGCGTGGATCGCAGCCCACCAGCCATGCGTACAGGGTGGACATCTGGTCGGCATTGAGTTTCGCGTCCGGGCCGCGCGTCTTCTTCGTCTTCAGGCCGGCCTCTCCGTACTCGCGGTAATCACGCTGCCATGCGAAGAGTGACGCTCTGGATACGTTGAGAATTCGAGAGAGATCGTCGGCGGATTCCCCTTGCTCCATCATGCGCACAGCGTGCAGTCGCTCCTCGAATGCGGCTCGCCGCCCCTTTAACGCCATGCATTCATAGTCTCACGGAATGTAATCTCGTGAGTCCAGAAACCCATAATCGCCTTAGATCACCTGCGCCGTGTCGACGACACGTGAAACTGGATCAGGCAAACTAGTCGTGATTGGGTCCGGTGGGTAGATCACGGTTCGGGTGTTCTGGCCGGTAGCTGACTTCTTGATCGCGAGCATGTGCGGCCCGTCCGGGCGTGCGGTGTGGGCGCCGGTCCCGAACGGCGGCGGGACTCTGGGCCGCCCGCCACACCACGCCACGCCCCGCCGCACCTCTACTCGCCCGCCGAATGTGGGCAACGCCGCCGACGGACCGCGCACGACTTTCCGCTGGGTCGTCACTGGCCGAACTCGCTTCGCTGGCCCTCCGGGTGGCCTACGGCCATTCCACCAGCCACGCCCCTTTTCCATGACAAGCCCAACTTCGCCTCCAAACCCGATCAGTAGTCGCTGCTCACTTTCGTTCGATGTGCGACATGATCGGATGAGACGAAGGGGTACTCGATGCGCCACGTACGCGAATTTGTCGGAGAATTTTTCGGAGAGTTAGAGAGCTTCAAAGGCTGAGGTTACGGCGGTTTGAGATCGAGGGTAAGCATTCATCAGGGCTCGAGATCGAGTACGGCGTGAGCGTGCTGCTGCTCGTGGGATGATCTTCGGGTGCAGGCTGGGGATGGGCGTCCGTCGTATGACGAGCTTGCCGCTCTGGTCGTGGAGCAGGCGCGGGTCATCGCCGAGTTGCGGGCCGAGAATGAACGGCTGCGGGCGGAGAATGAGCGGCTTTCGGCTCGGGTGGCCGAGTTGGAGCGGCGGCTGAACAGGCACTCGGGGAACTCCTCGCTGCCGCCGTCGGCCGATGTCTTCATCCGGCCGGAGAAGAAGGCGGCGCCCAGGAGTGGGCGGCGGCGGGGCGGTCAGCCGGGTTCGGCGGGTGGTGGGCTGGCCATGGTCGAGATCCCGGATCGGGTCGACGATCATCTGCCGGAGTGGTGTGGCGGGTGCGGAGCCGGGTTGAGCCTGGCCGGCAGCGCTGGATACGAGCGCCGCCAGGTGTGGGACGTTCCCCTGGTCAGCGTGACGGTGACCGAGCATCGGGCGCATCGGTGCCGGTGCGTGTGCGGGACGATGACGCGGGCGGTCATGCCCGTGACGGTGGCCGGCTCGCCGGCCTCCTACGGGCCGAATCTGCGTGCTTTGGCGGTCTATCTGCTGGTCTTCCAGCATGTCCCGGTCGAGCGGACCGCGCAGTTGATCACGGACTTGACCGGTGCGAACGTGTCGACCGGCTGGGTGTCGGGTGTGCTGGGGCAGGCCGCGGGTCTGGTGGCCGGCGGCCTGAAGCTGATCCGTGCCCTGTTGACGCTGGGGCATGTGCTGCACGCCGATG
>NZ_JBEYZF010000108.1:0-1982 GCF_040645915.1 Nonomuraea sp. NPDC046570
TCGAATCAAACACGTACTATCGCGAAATGAGGAGTGACCATGAGTGAATCCCTCCGCCCCGTCAAGAACAACAGGGCCCGGACGCCGCGGGTCTCCCGGCGAGTGGCGGTCACGGCGCTGGCAGCCGCGCTGCTGGCCGGGGCGGCCACACCCGCAGTGGCCGGCAGCGCGGCCGTGCCGAAGGCCGCCGCCGGGCAGGATCGCCCGGAACTGCAGAAAGCCATCCAGGAGATCGTCGATCTCGGACTCGCCGGGGTGCAGCTGCGCGTGCACGATGAGCGGGGCGAGTGGGTCGGCAGCGCCGGGGTCCGCAAGCTCGGCCAGACCGCCAAGCCGCCGACCAACGGGCAGTTCTGGACGGGCAGCGTCATCAAGCCCCTCACCGCGACCCTGGTACTGCAACTGGTGGCCGAAGACAAGATCGAGCTGGACGCCCCGGTGGCCGGCTACCTGCCCAAGCTCGGGCTGGACCGGCGGATCACCGTACGGATGATGCTGCAGCACACCAGCGGACTGTTCAACTACACCGGCGACTTCAACGACGACGGGAAGTTCGTGCCGGGGATCCCCGGCAAGGGCAAAGAGTGGCTGGACAACCGGTTCCACAGCTACCGGCCGGAGGAGCTGGTACGGCTGGCGCTGTCCAAGCCGGCGCGGTTTGAGCCGGGGACGGACCAGAGATACGCCAACACCAACTACACGCTGGCCTTGCTGCTGATCGAGAAGGTCACCGGCCGCCCCTACGCCGAGGAAATGAAGCGGCGCATCCTGCGGCCGCTCGGGATGCGGAACACCGTGGTACCGGGCAACCGGACGCAGATCCCCGGACCGCACGCCCACGGCTACTTCCGCTACCAGGACGCCGGCCAGTGGAAGGTGGTCGACGTCTCCCGCCAGAACCCCTCGCTGCTGGCCGGCGCCGGGGCACTGATCTCGACCACCCAGGATCTCCAGACGTTCATCTCCGCGCTGATGGGCGGCAAGCTCCTGCCGGCCCCGCTGCTGGCCGAGATGCGCAAGCCGTACGGCAAGCTCGGCTACGGCCTTGGGCTGTTCGTGCAGGACCTGGGCCCGAACTGCGGCGGCACCGTCTTCCAGCACAACGGCAGCCCTCCGGAGGGCTACGGGGCGCTGATGTACAGCTCGCTCGACGGCAAGAAGACCATGACCGCCTCGATTACCACCGGGGACGCCGCAGCCGACCCGGCAGCGGTGTACCCGAAGCTGGTGGAGAGGCTCCTCAAGGAGGTGTTCTGCGGCGGAAAGGCCGCGGGCTAGAACCGGCCAGGCATTCCCCACCGGCGGCCGAACCGTCGACGTTTCCGCGAGGGTCTGGTTTTGGCCCTGTTCGCCTGAGGCCGGGGTCGCCCGAGGGTGAGATCCCCTCGGGCGACCCGCCTGAGCAATCCAGATACCTCCGGCACCGGCAGGGGCCGAGCCCCGCCAGGGCGGCCACGCCGGCTCGCTCACCCTGGCCGACGCCCGCCGCCGGGCATCGCGCCTTGATCAGACATGGCCACAGGGTGGATCGAGCAGAAGCGGCGCTACCGGCAGTACAAGGCGCGCGCGAAGCAGTTCCGGCGAACTAACGGCTGACCAACGCCATCGATGGCGTCACGAGCGACGAACGGTAACGAGAGAACGGATATCCAGATGACACTCCATCAGGTCCAGTGGCCTGCGATCCGCGTGCAGGGCCTGAAGAAGTCGTACAAGGAGCTGCAGGTTCTGCGGGGCGTGGACTTCGAGGTGGCGCGGGGCAGCATTTTCGCGCTGCTCGGCTCGAACGGGGCGGGCAAGACGACGGCCGTGAAGATCCTGTCCACGCTGCTCAAGGCCGATGCGGGGACGGCCAGCGTGCACGGCTTCGATGTCGCCACGCAACCTGCGGACGTGCGGGAGTCCATCAGCCTCACCGGACAGTTCGCGGCCGTCGACGAGATCCTCACCGGGCACGAGAACCTCGTGCTGGTCGCCCGGTT
>NZ_JBEYZF010000109.1:0-1686 GCF_040645915.1 Nonomuraea sp. NPDC046570
CGCGCCCAACGCCTACGCACCGTCTTCGCCCAACAGTTCCACCACGCCCTCACCCACGTCGACGCCATCGCCACCCTCACCTCCCCGACCGTCCCCCACCTGTTCGACCTGGCCCCGCCCAGCGATCACGGCGCGGAGTCCCGTTTCGGGGCGCAGAACCGCTTCCGCCGGATCTTCAGCCTGGTGGGGGCGCCCGCGATCTCGCTGCCCTGCGGCTTCACCGGCGCGGGACTGCCCATCGGCCTCCAACTCATCGGACGACCCCACCAGGACCAGACCGTCCTCGAAACCGCCAACGCCTACCAGCACATCACCGACTGGCATCTGCGCCACCCGCCAGTCCACTCCCCAGAAGGAATGTGACATGACCTCAAGCAGGCGATTCCGGGGCCTCGCCCTCACCATTTCGATCCCGCTCGTGGTCGGCCTCACCGCCGGGTGCGGCAGCGCGACCAAGCAGGAGTCCGGCTTCCCCAAGAAGGGCAAGGCCGTGACGCTCGTCGTGCCGTTCGCGCCGGGCGGGCTCACCGATCTCGCCGGACGCCTGCTCGGGCCGGCCCTGGAGGACCAGCTCGGCACGCCGGTCGAGATCCTCAACAAGCCGGGCGCCAGCTCGCAGATCGGCCTGACGGCGCTGGCCCAGGCGAGGCCCGACGGCTACACGCTCGGGTACACGCTGCTGCCGACGACGCCCAGCGCCTACCTCGACCCGGCCCGTAAGGCCGCGTTCACCCGCGACTCGTTCAAACCGGTCGCGAACCACTTCGTCATCCCGGTCGTGGCGGTCGTCTCCAAGGACAGTCAGATCAAGGACCTGAAGGGCCTGATGGCCGAGGCGAAGGCCAAGCCCCGCCAGGTCAAGGCGGGCACCGGCGCCCTCGGTGGCCCCGCGGACATGGGGCGGGTGCTGACCGAGAAGACGGGCCAGGTCGAGTTCGCGAACGTGCAGTTCGACGGCGGGGGCCCGGCCATGGTCGCGCTGCTCGGCGGCCACACCGACGTCACCTTCGGCACCATCCCCGAGGTCCTGCAGTACGTCAAGAGCGGGCAGGTCCGGGCCATCGGCGTCATGGCCGAGTCCGAGACGGACCTGCTGCCCGGCGCGCCGACCTTCAAGGCGCAGGGCATGGATCTCGTCATGCTCTCCGAGGGCGTGCTCTCGGTGCCGGCCGACACTCCGCCCGCCGTCGCGGCGAGACTGCAGTCGGCGATCGACAGCGCCCTCAAGGCCGAGGGCATCCTGCAGAAGAGCCATGACCTGGGCGTCATCAACCAGTTCATGACGGGTGACGAGGCGGCCAAGCGCTGGACGGTCAGCGAGGAGATCTACGCCAAGGTCACCGGCTGAGTCCCACCCGCGTCATCACCGGCGGGTGACGCACCGGCGACCGCGTCACCCGCACGACCATGGAGGCAACACCCGTGAGCACGTCAGGAGTCGCCGAGGAGTACGAATTCCTCGGCATCGACCCGAATCTTCTCTCCCCTCGCCTGCGCCCGCAGGTCGAGTCCCTGCGCGCGGCGCTGGCGGCCATGTCGGCCACCGACGTCGACGGCGTGGAGCCGTTGTTCGTCTCACCCCTCGACCAGGGTGAGGCCTGAACCGATGACTGAGTTGGCGGCGTTGTCGTTGGCCCGGGTGGCGGAGTTGATCCGTGACCGGGAGGTGTCTCCGGTCGAGGTCAC
>NZ_JBEYZF010000110.1:0-1647 GCF_040645915.1 Nonomuraea sp. NPDC046570
ACCGCACCGATCTGATCAAGGACGCGATCCGGATGGCGACCGGCACCGGCGTGATCGAACCCGGTGCCGTCTTCCACACCGACCGCGGCTCGAACCTTGGATTCAAGCTGTCGTCGCAACACTGCTGCTCAGCAGCAAGTTTAGATGATCGCTGAAGGCTTCTGCCGGTGTCTTCCACCCGAGGGCCTTTCGAGGCCTGGTGTTGAGCGTTAGCGCGACGGCCGCCAACTCCTCGGCGTCCCAGCGGGACAGGTCGGTGCCCTTGGGGAAGTACTGGCGCAGCAGGCCGTTGGTGTTCTCGTTGGTGCCACGCTGCCAAGGGCTGTGGGGGTCGGCGAAATAGACCAGCAGGCCGGTGTCGATGTGCAGTTGAGGATGCTGGGCCAGTTCCTTGCCGCGGTCCCAGGTCAGCGTGCGGCGTAGCTGCTCGGGCAGCCCCGTGATCTCTTTGGTGATCGCGTCCCTCACGGCTTCGGCGCCGCGGCCGGCCAGCGCCGGGCCGTTCTTCACGCGTTCCTGGGTGCCGTAGCCCTCCATCCGGGGCAGGTGCAGCAGCAGGGTGAACCGTGTCGTGCGCTCCACGAGGGTGCCGATCGCTGACCGGCCGGTGCCGATGATGAGATCACCTTCCCAGTGGCCCGGGACCGTGCGGTCTTCGGCCTCGGCGGGCCTCTGGCTGATCTGCACCTCGGGGGTCACGTGGCCGCCGGTCTTCTGCCGGGCGCGGGCGCGCGGCACCCGCAGGGCACGCCCGGTGCGCAGGCAGGCGACCAGCTCCCGCTTGAGCGCTCCTCGCCCCTGGATGAACAGGGCCTGGTAGATCGCCTCGTGTGAGATCCGCATGGCGTCATCCTCAGGGAAATCGACCTTCAGCCGATAGGCGATCTGTTCAGGGCTCCACGATGTCATCCAGCGGCGGTCCTGTCGCCGCGGCTTGTTCCGCCCTTTCCAGGGCGCCGCGTCCGGCCCCGCCATCGGCGTGCCGTCCGGGTGGCGGACCTGCCCGGCCAGCCGCTCCTGCACATATCCGCGCAGCCGCGGGTTGGCCGCCAGTTTTGCCGTCTTCGGCCGCCGGGCTCGGCGCTCGGCGTGCCAGTGCGCGACCGTCGCCCGGTATTCCACGTCATACGTCCGCGTCGAGGCGTTGCGTCGCAGCTCGCGTGAGATCGTCGACGGTGACCGCCCCAGACGCCGCGCGATCTCGCGCACGCCGACCTTCTGGGCGCGGCACAACGCGATCTCTTCCCGCTCGGCGAACGACAGATAGCGGCCCGACAGCGTCGGGGCGAGGCATGGTCCCACCCCGCCAGCCTGGCGAAACCAGCGCGTTCCCACCGCCGGCGACACGCCGATCTCCGCCGCAGCATCCTCCGAGGTCAACCCCCGAGCGATCGCCCGCCAAAACCGGACACGATCCTCACGCCAGGCGACACTCGGTCGTCCCGGCGAGGGGATCTGGCCGCGATACAACCGGACAGCCTGCTGCTTCTTCCCCAGGCCCATGCACAACACCTCCAACGACGAAGTGTTGCGAGCACCGATTGAATCCGCCAACTACACCTCGGACGAGTTCGGCCGATTCCTCACCGGTCTGCAGATCCGCCGCTCGGTCGGCCGGACGGGGGTCTGCTACGACAATGCGATGGC
>NZ_JBEYZF010000111.1:0-1566 GCF_040645915.1 Nonomuraea sp. NPDC046570
CGGTATGTGTCAAGTCAACTGGGACACGGTGCTACCGAGGTCTTACGCGGCACTCTCCGTATCTGACAGGGTTTCGTCCTCGCTGGGCTCGTTGATCCACACCGCGGTGGGGAGCTTGGGCAGCGACGGCTTGCTCGTGAACCGCTGCGGGTTCGCCATGAGGAACTTCTCCATCGTTTCCCGCCGCTTATCCTGAATATAGCCTGCGCGGTGCCGATATGCACGGTGAACGGCGTGTGCAACCCGATACCAGCGTGGTAATGGCGATGATTGTAATATTCGAAGAAGCGGTGACAAAAGCTCCGAGCGTCCTGCGGCGATCCAAAGACTTCAGGGAACACCGGACAATACTTCAACGTCTTAAAGTTGGCCTCACTGTAAGGGTTGTCGTTGCTCACCTTCGGACGCGAATGCGACTTGATGATGTCCAGGTCGGACAGCAGATTCGCCACGGATTTCGATGTCATCGACGCGCCCCGGTCGGAATGAATCAACCGTGGCGCGACCCCGCCGTTGGCCCGGATACAGTTCTCGATGAACTGCTTCGCAAGATCCCCCGATTCGCGGAGATGCACCTCCCAGTGCACCACGCACCGAGAGAAGATATCGATCATCACGTACAGTTCAAAATACTTCCCCCGCTCAGCCGACGGTAGCCGCGTGATATCCCAGCTCCATATCTCGTTTGGATTCTTTGCGACAAGGTGCGGTTTCTTCTTGGCCTCGTGCCGAGCCTGGGCCCGCCGCTCGCGGACCAGGCCCCGCGTGCGCAGCACCCTGTACATCGTCGACACCGACGCCAGATACGTGCCACGATCGATCAAGATCGCCCACACCTGGCGCGGAGACTTGTCCACGAACTCGGCATCGTTGAGCACTCTGATCAGCTCATCGCGCTCGTCTGGCGACAAAGCGTTCGGCGGAGCCGACCGCGCCACCGTCTGCGGCTCCTCCTCCTTCTGCTGAAGCCGCCGATACAAGGTGGATCGGTTGACGCCGGTCAGTTTGCACGACTTCTGAATGCCGACATGTTGCTGGAGCTGCTCGCGGGTTTCTTCGCGAAGCTCGGCTACGAGTTCTCCGAGTCCGCGCCCTTGGACATCTCTTCCAAGAGCGCGTGCCATTTTCCCATGATCTCCAGTGCGGCCTCGGTCTGGGCGAGCTTCTTCTGCAGCCGGGCGTTCTCACGCTCGAGCTTTTCTCTCTCGGCCTTCTCCTTGACCCGTTGCTTGGCCGTCTCCGGGGATGCGGCCTGCTGACCGCCGGAGACGCCTTTCAAGGCACCCTCGTCCCGCTTCTTACGCCACAGTTGGATGCTGGAGTCGTACAAGCCCTCGCGCCGCAGAATGCCACCCTTTTCCCCGGGCGGCGCCGCATCGTACTCGGCAAGGATCCGCAGTTTGTATTCCGCCGAGAAGTGCCGGCGCTTGGGTCGATCACCCCGAGGCCCGCTGGCCTCCAGGTCGTGCTTCGTCATCGTCACAGTCTGCTACACCAGTCTCGCCCTGCTCATCCCACACTGGGAACTTTCATACCGCGTGTCCCATGTGAGCCTGACACAGAGGG
>NZ_JBEYZF010000112.1:0-1522 GCF_040645915.1 Nonomuraea sp. NPDC046570
TACGGCAGCCGCCATTCGTTAGCTGATCTGGGTGTATGCGGTGGCCAGGCGAGCGCGGCGGTGGAACCAGCGGGCTCGGGCTTGATGTCGGCGTCGCCAGGCCGACCAGTGGGCGGTGTGCTCCAGCGACGGTGTGCGGGTGGCGGTGGTGTTGACCAGGCGCTTGATCTCGGCGATCGTCAGCGGGATCATGCCGGGGTCCTCAGGTGGTCTCTGCTCGGCATGGGTGGGCGGCGGGGCCTGGGTGTCGGTGCGTCGCCGGGCGGCTGCGGCGCTCACCGCGCAGATGGCCAGGGCGGCCATGACCAGGACGGTGTGGCGCAAGATCGCCTCGTAGAGGCGGACCTGGGACTGGTCCAGGCCGAATAGGTCCTTGCCGAACTCGAAAGTCTCCTCGATAGGCCAGCGCAGCCCGGCGGCGGCCACGAGGCGGGGCAGGGTGGCGGGCTGGCCGTCGGGCACGTAGCAGTAGTGGAAGGCCAGTTCGCCGGTCTGACGATGCTTGCGGATCAGCAGGCAGTGCCTCGGATCGGCGGTGGCGATCCAGGCCCAGGCGTAGGTGCGCTCGCCTTTGGAGCCGTCCCCGGCTGAGCGGATGGTCCACTTACGCTTCTGCTTCAGGTGCCTGGCCACGGCTTGGTCGCAGGTCAGGCAGGTGCCGCCGCCGAGTGTGAGGGTGAAGGTGGCGCGCACGCGCAGCACGTAGGCCTGGCCGTGGGCTTCCAGGAAGCGGCGCAGCGTGGTGCACGCGCCGTACACCTCATCGCCGGCGACGAAGTCGGCGCGGATGTCGTCGGACCAGGCCTCGCTCAGCAGGGTGATGGCCAACTCGCCCTTGGTGGCGAAGGCCAGCTCAAGCGGCAGACCCGTGGTGATGGCCGTGACCGGGTCGCCGATCTGCTCGGCGGGGATCCACTGCCTGGAGCCGATCAGCGCGTGCCCGGCATCGGCGCGGACGTAGGCCAGGTGGACGGTGTTGATGCCGTTGTCGATGCCGCCCGCGCAGCCCATGTGCTGGCGCTTGACGCCCGCCGTGGCGGTGCCCTTCTTCTCCTGCCCGGACTCATCCAGCGCCGCCACGGTCAGGCTGCCGGGGCGGGCGGCATCGTCCAGTCGGGCGGTGGCGAAGCGGCGGACGACGCTCATCGCGCCCAGGGTGTCCCAGCGGGCTCGGTTCAACAGCCGCTGGGTGGCATCGGGACTGCGGTCACCCACCCACTCCGCGATCGTCCACCCGTTGCGTTTGGGCAGGTCAGACATCACCGCTCGGACGTATTTCGCGGCTTGCCGCCGCGGCTCGATGCGCGTGAACATCGGCGCTAACGCCGTCATCAGTTCCTCGGTGTTCCGCTGGGCACGGCGGGCCTCTACGATGAGCGCGGCAGCCGCTCTCGATCTTGTTCTTCTCACACAGACATGATCATGAGCGGCTGTTCTCGTTGGATCGGATTCCGATCACAGGATCACATCGACCTGCTGCGAATCTGGCCTGGTCATCCAGCAAATGGCGGCTGCCGTACTA
>NZ_JBEYZF010000113.1:0-1448 GCF_040645915.1 Nonomuraea sp. NPDC046570
GAGCAATCGTCAATACCTGTGGATCAGAATCTTTTCAGGCAGCTGCTGGCTGCCCCTCGATGGCCGGGGCTTCCTCGGGCCGCTCGATGAGCTTGCCCTTGCGGAACTTCGCCCCGGCGCGGACCAGGGCGACGAGGTGGGGTGCGTTGACCGCGCGCCAGCGGGCCTGAGCCGACTCGATCAGCTTGAAGGCCATCGCGAGCCCGGCCGCGCGTGAGCCCGGCCCCTTGGTGACTTTGGTGCGGTGCCGGACCGTGGCGAAGGTGGACTCGATCGGGTTGGTGGTGCGCAGATGCACCCAGTGCTCGGCGGGATATTCGTAGAAGGCGAGCAACTCGTCCAAGTCGTCGATCACCTTGGCGACGGCCTTGGGGTACTTGGCGCCGTAAGTGGCCTGGAAGTCCTTGACCGCGGCCTGGGCGTGCTCCTTGTCCTCGGCGTTCCAGATCTCGGCCAGTTGCTTCTTGGCCGCGGGGTGGGCCGACTTCGGCAACGCCCCCAGGACGTTAGAGATCTTGTGAAACCAGCATCTCTGCTCCTTGGCCTGCGGAAACACCTCCCGCAGCGCCGACCAGAAGCCGAGCGCGCCATCGCCGATCGCCAGCACCGGCGCCCGCATCCCGCGTCGCTTGCAATCGCGCAGCAGGTCGGCCCAGGACTCGGTGGACTCGCGGTAGCCGTCGGACAGGGCGACGAGTTCCTTGCGGCCGTCGGCGCGCACGCCGATCATCACCAGCAGGCACAGCTTGTGTTCTTCCAGCCGGATGTTGACGTGGATGCCGTCCGCCCACAGGTAGACGTAGTCGACGCCGGACAGGTCGCGGGCGGCGAACGCGCGCTGCTCGCCCTTCCACTGCTCGGTGAGCCTGGTGATGACCGGCGCGGACAGCCCCGCGCTGGAGCCGAGGAACTGTCCCAGCGCGGGGACGAAGTCGCCGCTGGATAGCCCGTGCAGGTACAGCAGCGGCAGCACCTCGGTGATCTGCGGACTCTTACGGGCCCACGCGGGCAGGATCGCCGAGGAGAAGCGCCGACGCTCGCCCGTGGCCTCGTCGATGCGCTTGTCGTTGACCCTGGGGGCGGTGACCTCGATCGCGCCGGCTGCGGTGAGAATCTCGCGCGGAGCGTGGGAGCCGTTCCGCACCACCAGGCGGCGTCCGTTGTCGTCGCGCTCGTCGGCGAAGGCGGCGATGTAGGCATCAACCTCGGCCTGCAGCGCAGCGGCGAGCATCCTGCGGGCACCGTCGCGGACGATCTGATCGATCAGTGAGAAAGATCCGGCAGAGACGGGGTTGCGGTCGTCAGCGGGTAGTCCGGGCACTACGGTAAGCGGCACGGGTGTGCCTTCCCGACCGACGTTGGCGCGTCGGCCTTATCTCGAAACCACATCGGATGATCCGGGAAGGTACACCCCTTCCCGGCAGATCCACAGGTTTCGATCATTGCTC
>NZ_JBEYZF010000114.1:0-1441 GCF_040645915.1 Nonomuraea sp. NPDC046570
TACTCCAGCCGCACTTACCGATCTTTGAGTTGTCGTCGCTGGTAGTGGCTTCGTCGGGCGCGGGTCTGGTGGCGTTGTCGCCACCGGTGCCAGTGCAGGATGTGGCGCTCGTCGATGGGTGGCCGGATCAGCAGGGCGAAGAGGCGGCGGATCTCGTTGGCGGAGATCGTGATGGATTGGTCACTGTATGTCGTGGCTGATGGCGCCCTCTCAACTGCGGCCTGCGGGCGCGCGCTCTGATGAGCGCCGGCACGTTTGGGCGCAGTGGCCTCTTCGTTGACAGCGGCGCGGGTGACCGCGAGGAATGCCAGGGCGAGCATGGCCAGCGTGATGTATCGGTACCAGGCTGGATAGAGCCGGACCTGGTAGTGATCGAAGGCGGCTTCGTTCTTGCCGGCTTGGAAGCACTCCTCGATCGTCCAGCGGGCTCCGGCCACCTGAACCAGACGGGCCAATGGAACTGGGGTGGGTGTGTGGCACAGGTAGAAGGCCAGCTCGGACGGCTTGCTGACCGAGCGGCGGATCAGTAGGCGGTGCACCGGGCTGTCGGTGGCGACCAGCGCCCAGTCATAGCGCCGTTCGCCCTTGGCGCCGTCCCCGCACGACAGACGCTGCCAGCCACGCCTGCCGATCTTCTTGGCCATCGCATCAGCGCGGATCTTCCCCACGCCGGTGGTGATCTGGTGGGAGCAGGAGACCGCCAGCACATAACCGACCTGCCTGTTCTCCAGGAATCGGCGCAGCGGCCCATTGTCGCCGTAGGCCTCGTCAGCAGTCACCCAGCCGAACGGTACACCGGCGGTGATCGCCCGTTCGAGCATGACCTGCAGCAGTTGAGGCTTGGTGGCGAAACCAATCTCGTCAGGGATCTGCGCTGACGCGCACCGCTGCGGGTCGGCGATCCAAGACTCGCGCGGAACATATAACTCCCGATCCACCACAGCTCGGCCGCGGATGGTGGCGTAGCCGAGGAACACCCCGATCTGACAGTTGGTGATCTTTCCTGCGGTGCCGGTGTACTGTCGCTGCACCCCGGCCGAACCGGTGCCCTTCTTCTCGAAGCCGGTGTCATCACCGACCAGCACTCCATCGGGCTCGCCCAGGTGGTCGACCACGTAGTCGCGGGCATCGTCGCGCACGCCGTCGACGTCCCATTTCGCGGCGTTGAACAGCCGCTGCATCCCATCCGGCGTCGCCTCGCCGGCGTACTCGGCCAGAGACCACCCGTTCTTGCGTTCCAGCCCGGACAGCAGCCCCTCGATGCACAGCCGGGCGCGCCGTCGCACCTCCGGCCGTTTGAACCGGCCCGCCACCAGCGCGAACGCCGCATCCAGGCCCGCCCGCAGACGGGCGGCGCCGAGGTGTTCTACTCTGTCCAACGCGGCCACCGCATGATCTTCAGATCCATCACACCTGAATGATCACAGCGGTGGCCGTCTCA
>NZ_JBEYZF010000115.1:0-1162 GCF_040645915.1 Nonomuraea sp. NPDC046570
CACTGGCACCGGTGGCGACAACGCCACCAGACCCGCGCCCGACGAAGCCACTACCAGCGACGACAACTCAAAGATCGGTAAGTGCGGCTGGAGTATTAGCCCAGCTCAACTGCCTTGATCAAATTGACAGGTTCCGAAGTGCCGGCGGTCCAGAGTGGCGACCTCGCGGGTGTTGAGCCGTTCGGCTACTGCGATCACAGAGGCGTCGGCTGCACCCAGTGGGAAGTTCGCATAGGTCCGAACAAGGTCGATCATACGGGCGACGTCTTCCGTGGTCAGCGCTTCAAGGATGAGTTCTCCAGTGACGATCGACTGAAGGAACTGTGCCTCGGCTTCTGGGCCGACACGGGATTCGAGAAGCCAACAGACCTCGGTGAGGACCGGGCCAGGGACTATGAGCGGACCTGGATGAGTCTCCAGGAGGGCCAGACAGCGAGCGTGTTCTTGATCTTTGCGATTCAATACCGCGTACAACGGGCCGGTGTCGCAGATCAGCATCAGCTCTGCCGTGACAGGTCGCGGATGATCTCCTCTGAGCGCTGTGCGGCATCAGGTTCGTCCGAGATGAGTCCTGCGAAGGAGAGCGTTCGCTGTCGCCCGGTCTCAAGGGCTTCAGGATCAGTTCGATCGTCGACGAGTTCTAGCGCGACCGCGCGCAAAGCCCGCACCTGGGTCGAGGTGAGACGGTCGATCAAACGGTGAAGATCTTCGTACTCCTCATGTGCCGCGCTCATGCTGTGAAGTCTACGCGCGGCGGGAGATCGTTATGTGTTCATCGATCCGGGCGAAAGATTGCTGTCTTCATGGCGAGGATCACCTCTGTCCGGTGGTGGAGTACCGATCTCGCTAACGCATTTGCTAACAACGGACGGGCGGGGACAGATCGTGTGGCGCTCAGGTCGTGAGATGTCCGCGATAGACAGCCCCGGACGAGTCGAATCGTTCTTGTAAACAGCAGGTAAGGGGTTCGGTTCCCCTCGTCGGCTCCGGTCGGAGGCCCCTCGCGGTGATCGCGGAGGCCTTTTCGGGTCCGTACAGCAGCGAAGTACCCCAACCACCTTGGCGCACTAGTACGGCAGCCGCCATTTGCTGGATGACCAGGCCAGATTCGCAGCAGGTCGATGTGATCCTGTGATCGGAATCCGATCCAACGAGAACAGCC
>NZ_JBEYZF010000116.1:0-1125 GCF_040645915.1 Nonomuraea sp. NPDC046570
TCGGCCTGCCCGGTCTCGGCCTGCCCGGTCTCGGCCTGGAGCGGCAGGTCGGCCATCAGGCCGGCGGCGGCCTCGGCGTCACCTCGGTTGCCCGCCGTGACCACGGTAGCGGTGATGATCTCACTGTCAGGGTCTTCGGCGATGTGCCCCTTGTAGCCGTCGAACCCCCGCTGGACGGTCTTGTGCCCGTGCCGGGCCTCGGGATCCACCGTGGAGATCACCCGATCCCGGGCAACCTTGCGGGCGATCCGGAACACCCCGTCCCGGCCTTGCTCCAGGTCCTGGCCGAGCACGATCGCCAGCAGGCACCCGGCCTGTCTCACCTCTTCGGCCAGCTCGCGACCATCCAGCACGGTCAGCAACATATATCCATCACGCGCCCGTGAATCGATCAACGCTTCCCGCTCAGCCGCATCGGTCCAGTCGATGACCGGCTTGCCGAGGTCGGTGTAGGCGTCCCCGCTGGAGACCACCGCCCGCAGGTCGGCCCGCAGCACATGATCGGCCGCCCGCAGCAGGCCCCGGATCGCCGAGCGGATCAGCGTGATGGTGTCCTGGGTGGCCACCGCATCGTAGATCGGCACGGAGTCCAGCACCCGCTTGCGGCCCACCAGCCCGGCCTGGGCGGCAACCTCCACGGTCCGCTCGAAGATCCGCTCCGGCCGATCCGAGGCCGCCAACCTGGCGCGCATGTCCACCAGCACGGTGTGCACAAACCCCGGATGGTCGAAATCCAGCCCGCCGGCGGCGTACTTCCACCGAACATCGAAGGCGAACCGATCGACCGCCTCGCGATCTGACAGCCCTTCCAGTCGCTGCAGCACCATCACCACCGCCACGATCATCGGCGGTACCGACCGGCGGCCGTCCTCGGCAAACAAGTCGGCGAACATCTCATCCGGAAACAGACTCCGGCACTCACGGTGCAACACCGCGTAGATCGAGTTCGGCGCCAGCCGCCCCTCGCAGAAACCCACCGTGGAGGAGAGCAACCCCGGCTGCATCGGCGTCTGGCCCACTGCCATCGCTCAACCTCTCCCCGCTCCCGGCGACCAACAACATCGATCACCCTGGCATACGGAGAAAGGTCACCGCGAGATCGTCAGAAAAACACCAGTCACCTAG
>NZ_JBEYZF010000117.1:0-1124 GCF_040645915.1 Nonomuraea sp. NPDC046570
GCCAAGGCCCGCCTGGCCGGGCTCGACGACGAGAGCATCGAGGCCCTGTTCATGACCACCTTTCGGACCGCCTCCCAGGAGGACATAGCGTGACCGCTGTCCTACAGGCCCAGGAACTGGGCAAAAGGTACGGCAAGCGCTGGGCGCTGCGAGATTGCACCATCGACATCCCCGTCGGGCACGTCGTCGGGCTGGTCGGCCCCAACGGCGCCGGAAAGACCACGCTGCTGAAGCTGGCCGCCGGTCAACTGGCGCCGACGTCGGGCAGCATCACCGTGCTCGGCGGCCACCCCGCCGACGGCCCGGCACAACTGGCCAAAGTCGGATTCGTCGCCCAGGACACCCCCACCTACGCCGGGCTGAGCATCGCCGACCACCTACGGTTAGGCGCCCGGCTCAACCCCCGGTGGGACGCTGTGATGGCGCGGGAACGGATCGACCGGCTCGGCCTCGATCCCGCCCACCGGGCAGGCAAACTGTCCGGCGGCCAGCGCGCCCAACTCGCCCTCACCCTGGGCCTCGCCAAACGACCCGAACTGCTGATCCTGGACGAGCCCGTCGCCGCACTCGACCCGCTCGCCCGCCGCGAGTTCCTGCAGGGCCTGATGGAGGCGGTCGTCGAACACGAGCTCAGCGTGCTGCTCTCCTCCCACCTGGTCTCCGACCTGGAACGCACCTGCGACTACCTGATCGTGCTCGTCGACTCACGCGTCCAGGTGGCGGGACAGGTCGAAGACCTGCTGTCCACCCACCACCGACTCACCGGCCCCCGCCGCGACCCCGACCAACTGCCCGCCGACCAGCACATCATCTCCGCCAGCCACACCGACCGGCAAAGCACACTCATCATCCGCACCGACACCCCGATCCACGACCCCGCCTGGACGGTCACCCAGCTCACCCTGGAAGACCTCGTCCTGGCCTACATGGACCAGCGCACCACCGACAACCGGCGAGTCGCCCTGGAGGTACAGCGATGATCTGGCTGACCTGGCGCCAGCTCCGCGCCGCCGCCACGATGACGGCCACCGCGCTCATCGCACTCGCCACCACCCTCGCCCTGACCGGCCCCGACCTGGCCGGCCAGTACTCGAGGGGGATCACCGCCTGCACCCAGGACAACA
>NZ_JBEYZF010000118.1:0-1041 GCF_040645915.1 Nonomuraea sp. NPDC046570
GCGGCTCGATGACCGACCCGCCCGCCATAACCGCGCTTATCGCGCCGAGCAGGTCACCGAGGTTTCCGATCCTGTCCTTGAGAAGGTAGGCGAGCCCTTCACTGCCGTGCTTGAACAGCTCGAAGGCGAACAGCGCGTCCCGGTACTGCGACAGCACCACCACCCCCGTCTCGGGATGCTCGGCCCGTACGTGGTGAGCCGCGTCGATGCCCTCGAAACCGTCTCTGAAGGACGCGCCCGGCATGCGGATGTCGGTGACGATCACGTCGGGCCCGAGCCGGCGAACCGCGTCGAGGAGCTCGTCGGCGTCGCTGACCGCCGCGACGACGTCGATCTTGCCGGAGGTCTCCAGCAACTGCCGGAGCCCCTCCCTGACGAGGTAGTGGTCGTCGGCGAGTACGGCGCGCACCGGATCAGCCATCAATCGGTATCCAGGCGGTCACCCTGGTCCCCTTCCGCGGAGCGCTGACCACTTTGAGGTTCCCGCCGAGTGCGCTGAGCCGGTCGGCCAGCGGCCCGAGCCCGCGGTGGATCACGGCCGCCGGGTCGAACCCGGCCCCGTCGTCGGACACCTCCATGAGCAGGCAGCCGTCGTTTCGCACCAGCCGTACCTCGACCTGCGAAGCGGCAGCATGTTTCAGTGTATTGGCGAGGGCCTCACCGATCGTGAAGTAGGCCGCGCCCTCGACGTCGTCCGGATAGCGCCGTCCGCGTAGCTCGTCGTCGACGGTGAACTCGACGTCGATCGGCAAGCGGTCACATCGTTCCTCCACCGCTTCGACCAGGCCGCCCTGCGTGAGCACCGTCGGGTGGATGCCCGCGGCCAGCTCCCTCAGGTCTTCGAGCGTGACCCGTGCCTGCTCACGAAGGTGCGCAAGGGTCTCGGCGCGAGGGGCGGCCCTGGCCAGCTCAAGGCCCGCGATGAGGGCCACGAGTTGTTGTTGCACGCCGTCGTGGATGTTCCGCTCGATCCTACGGCGCTCGGTCTCCTGGGCGTGGACCAGGCGCGCGGCCAGGCGCGCGGCGCGCAGGGCAAGACCT